>JAHIZV010000169.1 GCA_018814445.1 Verrucomicrobiota bacterium
CTGACTTAAGGCCACGACATGCCTTACGGCATTGACTACAAACAATGCGAACTTCATCAATTGTTCGTAGTTAAGCCCGTCAGGGCTGTGCCTTTCTTTGCCTGGCGCATCCGAAAGTGGTCTTAAGTCAGCGGCATTCAGGATGGCCTCCGTTACTTAGGCCGTCTCGCCGTGCTGCGTCTCAACCAGGCGGATCTTGCGCGGCTTGGATACCTCGCGGAGTACTTTGTCCGATTCCTCGAGATGTGTGCGGAGAGAGGTCAGCATACTGCTGAATTCTTCTGTGGCGGTGACGGATTTAATTGTGCCGTCGACGACTTCCTGAACGTGCAGGACTTTCTGAATATCCTGTTCGAGTTCCGTGATTTTATCGAGCTGGGCGGCAAGCTGTTGACTCGCCGACTGGACTTTGTCCGCATGTTCGGCGAGCGATTGCTCGATCTTCTTGGCACCGGATGTGTGACCGTTCGAGATGGCGGTGTTGATCTCAGAAGACACATTGGACAGTGATTTTGAATGCTCGGAAAGCACGGCGCCCAGATCTGTTGAGAGAGCGGCAAGAGAGGACTTCAGCTCCGCGGACTGTTTTGACATGGAGCTGGACTGCTCGGCAAAAATGGACTTGAACTGGGTGGCGAGAGAGGCCAAAGCAGATGTTGTTTCTGCCGACTGCTTCGAGATGACACCGGACTGTTCAGCAAGAACGGATTTGAAATTGCCGGCGAGAGCTGCCATAGCTGCTTTTGTTTCGTCAACTTGTCGGACCGCCTGCGCTTCAGCTTTCTGAAGTGCTTCTAGCAGACGACTTTGCGTCTCCAGGAGTTTTCCGTTAAGTTTCTCCACCTGCTCGGCAGTTCGTGTTCCAAGTGCTGCGGCTGCATCACTCACGGCTGTCGCATATCGCTCCGGCTGAGGAAGATGTTTGCTGAAGGCTGCATCAATTGCGGAACCGATCGAATCGCCCAGTTCTTTGGCGCTGACGCTGGTTCCGGGAAGGCAGGCAGGAAGTCGTGAAATGAGCTGGGCAATAATGAGGCACGTACACGCGAGGCCGACTGATACAACGATGATCGGACCGCGGGTTTCCGATTCAGTGCCCTTGAAGAGCATGTAAAGAACAACACCCAAAACGACAATGCCAATCAGTCCCGTAATAAGACTGATCAATTTGCCGCCAGCTTTTTCTGATCCGGCCATATCAACCCCCATGCAGAAGAGCACCGTTTTTTTTGCAACAAGTCGTACGGATAATAGGCGCTTAACCCGCTGATTGTCAAAGAGAAGATAGAAAGGGAAAGAAGCTGCGAAGAAGATCGAGGGAGGGAGGACCGACACTTTACATCCACTGGAGAGAGCAAGCAGAAGCCGTCGCAGTTCTCTCGTCGCGACCGACACTTACGGTCGCGTTGATGAGGGGGCAGAATCATCTCCATTCTTCTGCTCGATCGCTTCCTGATCCATGCGTCATCGAGGACCGTTGTCGTGCAATCCGAAGGGAGACAGATCTTTGCCATGAAGAAAGCCTCATCCGAAGCGGGAAAGAAGATGGGATATCCAACGCTCCGTGCTCCGGTGACAATATATATAACAGATTCATATTACGATAGTTATGGCTATATATGGGTCTATTCACGCAATTTCCAAGCCTGACCCGCGCCTATTCGCGGGAGCCACGCAGCTTTTTGATCCAGACGGACAGTATGGCGATGTCGGCGGGATTCACTCCTGATATCCGTCCCGCCTGACCAAGGCTCTCCGGCCGGACTCTCTTCAGCTTCTCGCGCGACTCATAGCGCAGTGCGATGATAGCATCGTAATCAATCGAAGGAGGAATCAACAGATGCTCCATCTTCTGTGCCTTCGCGATCTGCTGCTTCTCTCTTCTGATATAGCCCTCGTAGTGAAGCTGAATCTCCACCTGCTGGATCGCCTCTGGAGCAAGATGGGGATCGGTGTCCGGCAAATCCGAATAGGAGACATCTCGCCGGCAGAGAACCTGTGCGAGGCTCGAGCCGTCGACATACGTGCGTCGAAGCCGGGCGAGTTCTTGTTCGATTGAGTTTGCAATTGAACGGGTCTCCGCCAGATCCGCTTCCGAAACAATGCCCAGACGGAGGGCGTGTTCAAACATTCTGAATCGGGCATTGTCCTGACGAAGGACCAGGCGGTGCTCCGCTCTGGATGTGAACATACGGTATGGCTCATCGGTGCCTTTCGTGACAAGGTCATCTATCAGGACGCCGATGTAGGCCTCGTTTCGACTTAGAACCATGGGGTCTTCGCCTCGCACCTTCAGCGCCGCATTGACGCCGGCAATGAACCCCTGGCCTGCGGCCTCCTCGTAACCGGTGGTTCCGTTGATCTGCCCGGCAAGGAAGACATTCTCGATCAGCTTGGTCTCCAGACTGTGATAGAGCTGGGTAGGATCAGCGTAGTCGTACTCAATGGCATAGCCGGGCTTCAGGAATTCCGCATGTTCAAGTCCGGGAATCGAATGAATCATCTCGTGCTGTATGTCCTCCGGAAGACTGTTGGAGGTGCCGTTTGGGTAGATTTCAACGGTGCTGCGACCTTCAGGTTCGATAAAGACATGGTGAGAGGACTTGCTCCTGAATTTCACAATCTTGTCCTCAATCGAGGGACAGTATCTTACACCCGTGCCTTCAATGGATCCGCCATACATCGAGCTTCTGGCTAGGTTATTCTCAATGATTTCATGTGTTTTCGCCGTTGTATGCGTCAAATAGCAGGGAATTTGGTCGTATCCGGGAGGCCAGGGACGGAAGACATCTGCTTTATGTTCCACGTGGAACATGGGGTCTTTTCCCGTAATTGGTACCGATTTCTGTTCCACGTGGAACACACGCCGCTTTTCGGCGCTTTCCGCCCATTCTCGCCGGGCGGCCAGGGAGAAAAACGGCGGAGGATCGAATCCTGGCTGGGGCTCCATCTTCTGCCAGTCTATGGAATCCTTGTGCAGCCTCGGCGGCGTGCCGGTCTTGAGCCTTCCGAGTCGAAATCCAAGATTAAGGAAAGAGCGGCTTAACTCAGTCGCCGCCTTTTCATCGATTCTGCCTCCAGGGAAATGCCGGTCTCCGATATGTATTACTCCTCCGAGAAACGTGCCCGTGGCGATGACGAGAGATGCTCCGCGAATTTCGGATCCATCCGATGTGCGGACGCCTTTGAGCTTTCCGGCCTGGAGAAGAATTTCAGTGACCAGGGCCTCGATGATTTCTAAGTTCGGTGTCCGAGCGAGAACGGCTTGAATCCGCAGAGGGAAGAGGGGCTTGTCGCATTGGACGCGGTTAGCCTGAACGGCGGGCCCCTTGCGGGTATTGAGTGTCCGGAATTGTATGCCGGTGTAATCGGTGTTGCGGGCAATCTCACCCCCGAGCGCGTCGAGTTCAAAAACGATATGTGATTTAGCGATACCTCCAATCGACGGATTGCATGACATCCTGCCAATCGCATCGCGCGAGATGGTTATGAGGGCGGTTGAAACTCCGAGTTTGGCCGCAGCAAGAGCGGCTTCGTAGCCGGCATGTCCGGCACCCACCACAATGACATCATATGCTCTATTCAAAGTCAGTTCCAGTATATATAACCACTTGTACTCCAGTGGTTTAGGATAATGTCTGGCGGTGTCATTTCCCGATACAGAACCGGGAGAAGATGTGGTCCAGAAGTTCTTCCTCGTACGTTTTTCCGGTAATAGTCCCCATTGCCTCGAGAGCGTCTCGCATCCTGGCGGCGGCAAGCGGGATATCGTCATCGCGTTCAGAGGCGAGCAGTGCGTCTGCGGCATCGAGATGTTCTGCCGTCTCGATCAGCAGGAGGCGGTGGCGCTCGGAAATGACGGCATGTGGCGGACCTTCCACGTGGAACTCCTGTTCGAGATTCCTGCTTATAGCATCTCCCACAGCGTCTGCGGATCCTGCAGTCAGGAGAGATGTACGCACGCACTGGAACTGGAGAAAATCCTTCTGAGTCACTTTCTCGCCAAGATCGATTTTATTAAGGACGAGGACGCTTCTCCGGGGGTCAAGGCCTTCAATATGCTTCATGGTTTCTGAATCAACAGGCTGAGAAGCATCGAGCACAAGCAAGTGAATATCAGCCTTCTCGAGTTGCCGCCGGGTCCGGGCAATGCCTTCCTGTTCCACGGCACACACGGTTTCGCGCAGGCCTGCCGTATCGACGAGACGGATTGGGACGCCGTCGAGGACCAGTCCCTCCTCGATAGAATCTCTGGTCGTTCCGGGAATATCCGAAACGATGGCGCGATCCGTGCCCAGCAACAGGTTCAGAAGTGTCGACTTGCCGACGTTGGGTTTTCCGGCGATGACTACGAGCGCGCCATCCCGAAGGAGATGGCCTTCATCCCACGTCTGAATCAGTCGGCTTACCTCAGTGGAGACTTCTTTGAGTCTCGCCCGGATATCGTTAAATACTGCCGGAGGGAGGTCTTCCTCGGGAAAATCGAGCGTTGCTTCCACATCTGAAGCGACGGAAATGCCTCGCTCGTAAATATCTTCAATAACGCGACTTAAGCCTCCCTCAAGCTGGTCAACGGCAGCGGAAGCGGCGCGCTCTGAGCGGGCTTTTATGAGATCAAGAACAGCTTCGGCCTGCGCCAGATCAAGACGTCCATTCAGGAAGGCGCGGCGAGTGAATTCTCCGGGCTCGGCCAATCGGGCACCCTCCTCGATGACTCGGCGCAGAATGCGGCGCGCGCTGACGGGTCCTCCGTGACCCTGGAACTCGACCACGTCTTCCCGCGTATAGCTGTGCGGAGCCCGCATAAGCATGAGCAGAATCTCATCAATGTCACCGACAATTCCTTGAACCGTCCCATGCAGAAAAGTCCCGGTTCCGGCTTCAGAAGGCCTGCGTCCTTTTCCCTCGAAGATGGCATCCGCGATCTCGAAGGCTTTTGGTCCGGAGACGCGGACGATCGCTACTCCCGCTTCTCCGGGAGCCGTCACGATTGCTGCTATGGTGTCTTCGATTAAGTTCATGACAGGTGCGGATGCGGAGGGTTCCTCTCCAGCATGCCGCGCGTGCGAGATGTTGGCGTAAGTGCAACACCCGTGCAATTCGAAAGAGAAACTCAAGGACTGCCAACCTGCGCCAGGCTTCATGCCCGTTGGCGAGATCGCCCTAGACCTGGGCTACCTCTTCGCGATACAATACACTTGAAAGGACCGCTTTATATGAGAAACGTTCTGAAACTGTGCTCAATGCTCACTTTGCTGGGGCTCATCGTTGCGTGCAATACGCCTGAAGCGCGGATTAAAAAGAATACGGAGATGTTCGACGGCTTTCCTCCCGATGTGCAGGAGCGTGTCCGCCAGGGAAAAATCGCGGTCGGCGATACGCGCGATATGGTATTCATCGCGCTCGGAGAACCGAATCGCCAATACGTGAGGACCACGGCCGACGGCGATGCCGAATTGTGGTCGTACGTCGATAGAGACGTAAGACCGGAACGCGAACGGGTCACGGGTTCGTTTCGTGTGCGCGATTCCCAGGGCCGATATCGCAACGTCAACGAGTCAATGTGGGTTTCGGTGGATCACTATACCGAGTACGAACGCCTTCGCATCGAGTTGATAAACGGCAAAGTGCACGCGATAGAGACGATCAAGAGATGACGGCTGAAGAGCCGATGTCTTTCTATCCTTCTCTGAATGCCATGACGTCATCCAGGCTCGCGGCATCAGCCAGGAGCATCACGAGGCGATCGACGCCGAGCGCGATGCCTGCACATTCAGGCAGGCCCGATTCCAGCGCTGACAGAAACGCATGATCCAACGGGTATCTCTCGCGTCCGGCTTCTTCCCGCATGGCTGCCCACTTATCAAATCGCGCTTTCTGTTCTACGGAGTCTGTGAGTTCCGAATAGGCGTTGGCGAGTTCAAGTCCGCCTATATACAGCTCCCATCGTTCAGATACGGCGGGGTTAGCGCGCTTTCTGCGCGCAAGCGCGGCAAGTGCCGAGGGATAATCCGAGAGTATCACCGGGACATCGTGGGGCAACGCCGGTTCGACTTTGGTGACCAGATCGAGATCGAAGCGGTCTTCATCGAACTCCTTTACTGGATCCCATCCAGCGTGTTGGATGAATGCATTGGAGACAGTGGTCAAATTCCAGAGAGGAACAAGAGAGATCTCATTGCCTTGGTATGCAATGTCGGTTGTACCGCGCACTTCGTTCGCGACATGGGCTATGAGAGCCTTCGTGTCTGTGAGAATATCGAGATAATCCGCTCCGCTCCGGTACCATTCCAGCATGGTGAATTCGGGATGATGGAGATCTCCTCTCTCACCTCTTCGGAAGCATGCGCCCATCTGAAAGATCCGTTTATACCCCGCGGCAACGAGGCGCTTCATGTGAAGTTCGGGTGATGTGCGGAGGTAACAATCTCCTGAAGGCTCCGCGTCGATATGGAGTTCGAGCGCGGGAGTAGCAACACGGACGGGCGTCTCCACCTCAATGAAATCCCGCTCGGTGAAGAACGCCCGGATAGACTGAAGGACCCGGTGTCGAATCTGGAGATTCGTTTTCAGCGACTGTAATCGCAGCGTGTCCGGGTTGGCATCTGGGCTTTCAGGTTTCAGGTTTGAGCCCTCAGGTTTCCAATCTAACCTTTGCTCACCCGCTCAGAATACGCGCCGGTACGTGTGTCTATTCTGATCACATCGCCTTCATTGACGAAAATCGGCACCTGGACTTCATAACCATTATCGACTTTAGCGGGTTTGAGCACGTTCGTTGCCGTATCGCCGCGCGCGCCGGGCTCGGTCTCGATGATCTTCTTCTCGATGAAGTTCGGCAGCGTGACCTCAAGCGGCCGGTTGTTGAAGAAGAGGACCTCCACCTCCATGTCCTCCACGAGGAAGTACTTCTGGTTCCCCAGCACGTCTGAACTCACATGAATCTGCTCATATGTGTCAGTATCCATGAAGACGAAGTCACTGCCGTCTTCGTAAGAGTAGATCAGATCCTTCGAGAGAAGATTCGGTTTGTCGATCTTCTCAACGGAGCGATATGACTTGTCGAGAGTCGAGCCGGTGAACAGGTTCCTGATCTTGCATCGATAGATGGCCTGTCCTTTGCCCGGTTTCACAAACTGGAAGTCCGTGATGATGCAGGGCTCCCCGTCGATTTCAATTTTCAGTCCTTTGCGTAGATCAGATGCGCTGTACATGTTCTCACCTTCCTGTCCGCCAAAGAGAACGGACGATCCGACGGGATCGTCCGCTCATCGACGATTCACTTCGTATCAGCCGCGAAGATTAAGCGTTCTGCAGCCGGGCCTCAAGAGCATTGAGTTCGTCATTCAGTTCTGCGGGGAGCTTGTCGCCAAACTTGGCAAAGTGCTCTCTGATTGCATCGACAACGGCCTTCCATTCCGCGGTATCGACTTTCATCAGTTCCGCCATGTCCTCAGCCGGGATATCCAGGCCGCTCAGATCGAGAGCGCCGTCAGCCGGCATCAGGCCTATAGGACCTTCCCTGGCCTCTGCAGTTCCGTTGCACCGTTCGAAGATATACTTCAGGACACGGCTGTTCTCACCGAATCCGGGCCACAACCATTTACCGTTGGTGTTCTTGCGGAACCAGTTTACGTAGAAGACCTTAGGCATCTTATCTCCGCCCTTCTCGCCCATCTTGATCCAGTGCGCGAAGTAGTCTCCCATGTGGTAGCCGCAGAACGGAAGCATAGCCATCGGATCAAATCGGAGCTGGCCGAGTCCGCCCGCTGCTGCTGCTGTCTTTTCGGAGGCCATGGAGGCTCCAAGGAATGTGCCGTGCTGCCAGTTGGCAGCTTCGATGACGAGCGGCTGAGTCGTTGCTCGGCGCCCGCCGAAGAGGATCGCGCTGATCGGCACTCCCGCGGGATCTTCCCACTCATCCGCGATCACCGGACACTGGCTTGCGGGTGCGGTGAAGCGTGCGTTGGGATGCGCGGCGGTGCGTCCGCAGCCGGGCGCCCAGGGACGGCGCAGCCAGTCCACGAGATGCTCCGGCTCATCTTCTTTCATATCCTCCCACCAGACATCTCCTTCCGGCGTCAGTGCGACATTGGTAAAGATGGAGTTCTTTGCGGCACTGATCATCGCGTTGGGGTTTGAGTAGTCGCTCGTTCCCGGTGCGACACCGAAGAACCCGGCTTCAGGATTGATGGCATAGAGTCGACCGTCCTCGCCGAATTTCATCCAGGCGATATCATCGCCGATGGTCTCGACCTTCCAACCCTTGAGGGTTGGATTCATCATGGCGAGATTCGTTTTTCCGCACGCGCTTGGGAACGCAGCGGCGACGTACTTCACATCCCCGTCGGGTGATGTGAGTTTCAGAACCAGCATATGCTCGGCCATCCAGCCTTCGTCACGAGCCTGAACGGAGGCGATGCGAAGCGCATGACATTTCTTGCCGAGCAGCGCGTTTCCGCCATAACCCGAACCATAGGACCAGATCTCGCGGGTCTCCGGGTAATGCGTGATGTACTTGTTCTCGGCATTGCACGGCCAGGGCTGATCGGGCTGTTTTTCGCCGGTCAGCGGTGAACCGATCGAGTGGATGCCCCGGACAAAGTCTTCGCTGTCACCGAGGACTTCAACAACCTTCGTGCCTACGCGCGCCATGATGTGCATATTGCAGACCACGTAGGGCGAATCGGTGATTTCAAAGCCTATCTTGGCAATCGGGCTTCCGATCGGGCCCATGGAGTAAGGAATCACGAACATCGTGCGGCCCTGCATACAGCCGTCATAGAGGCCGCGGAGAGTTTCCTTGATCTCCGCAGGGGCCGTCCAGTTATTCGTCGGCCCCGCGTCTTCCTTACTCTCGCAGCAGATATAGGTGCGGTCTTCCACGCGCGCCACATCAGCGGGATCCGACCGGCAGATGAAGCTGTTCGGGCGGATATCATCGTTGAGCCGAATATACGTTCCGGAATCGACCATGAGTTTGCTCAGGCGGTCGTATTCGTCCTTGGACCCGTCACACCAGACGATTTCGTCCGGTTTGCACATGGCGGACACTTCGTCTACCCACTCAAGCAGCTTCTTATTCGTTGTTTTTGTCATAGGTTTCCTCTGTTTCAAGTTAGTCTACTATGTTTCAGAATCTAAGCCCGTCAAGGGCGGGGGAAAAATAAGGAAGGAGAGATCAGTTGGCAAGCTTTTTCGTTATTTTTTTGTCGAATAAGGAGGGCTTCTAGAATCTCCCTACTAATTCGAGAAAAGCCCCATGTCGAGTGCTCTCGACATTGTCGAGAGAGGTGTTCCCGGCAGTCCCGTCCGCGAAATAGATCGTATCTTCGCCGTTCTCAGCCTCGAAGTGCATATACCAATATCCGGCAGACAGCGTTAAGCTCTTATGCAGTTCGTAGCTGAGCGAGCAGCGGGCATCGATCCCGCGCCCCGTATCAGCCGTCTGGACGAAATTGGGCGAGCTTTCCCGAAAGTCGTCCGGGCCCGATCCTGCTCGCAGATTCCAATAGGCCTGACCTTCGTAATCAAGCAGTGCAAGCAGCGCAGCCTCGCAGGAAAGCGTCCACTTAGGATATACCGGAATGATAGCTCTCCCGCCCAGCCTGAGCATCTGCCACGCGAAGTCGTAGGTGGAATCGAGACCGTCAAGCGGGTCATATATGGGTTCGCCCAGCACGAGTGTCGTTACGCCGTCCGTATCGTTGACTTCATCTGTGTAGTAGTGGTATCCGATGAATCCTTCAAGCTGAGCGTCGACTTTCTTGAGTTTGAACAGCTCGCGCAAGTCGACAAGCATATCCAGCGTGAAAAACTTCGTGTTGCCCTCTGTTTGAGCTTCCGATTCAAGGAATTTGAAATCGTCGATCCAGTCGGAGTCGGTATTAGCGCCATCATTGATGTTCCCGCCCCCGAGCCGGCCTGCAAAGCTGACAAGGCGAGACGCGCGGACCTCTCCGGAAAGGACGAATACAACGCTGTCCAGATTCTCCCACTGAAGCTTTGAGCGTCCGGTAGCGACGCCGAAACCGGGATCGGTGAAGATGAAACTCGTTTCCCATCCACCTTCTCCTGTCGTGATCCAGGCGCCCGCGCCGACCGAGATGTTCTCATTTCCGTATATCTGGACGCTTCCACTGCCGGATCCCGCAAAGGAATCAGAGGCGATGAAGATGCCGAACGGGATGATAAGAAGAGTCGAGAGCGAGAGCTTCATGACGATTTCCTCCGTAATGATTCGGGCCGCATGACCGCAGATCATACACTATTCCCCGAAACCCGAAACCCGAAACCCGAAACCCGAAACCCGAAAGGCTACTTTTCTCCGCCAAGTGCTTCGGCAACGTTGAGCCCATGGTCGCGTATGCGCCGATAGGCGTTGAGCATATCCATGTAGATGAGGCTCTTCAGCGGCGGAATCTTCTCCTCGGCGAGACGGGAGAGATGGTGCCGGCGGTATTCCTTCATCAATCGGGTTACGTCGTCGCCGCGAGAATGGGCACGGCTCACGATATCGGTGGGAGGCTCTTTGATGGATGCGATCACCATATCCAGGTAGTCTCGCACAGCGTCGTGCAGATTCAGAATCTCTTTGAGACCCTCTTCGGATATCTCGAGCTTGTTCTTGCGCAATTTGAGATACATCTTCATCACGTTGGTGATGTAGTCACTGATGGACTCCAGCTCGTCGGCCGCCCTCAATTGAATGCGCGCTTCTTCAATGGATGAATGGGTAACTCGTCCGGACATAAGTTGCCCAAGAAATACGGTGATCTCCTTCTGAACGTTGTCGAGGATGTCTTCCCGATGAAAGATCTTCCGCTTCAGCTCTTCGTTCGGTTTCTCCTGCTGAAGGACTTCCCGCAGCTTGTCCATCATCAACTGGATGCTTTCACCCATGAAGACGAGCTCTTTCTTTGATTGCGCGAGACCGAAGTTGGGCGTGTCCAGCATCCTGATGTCGAGATAGGTAAGATGCGGAGTCTCCTTCGTGCCTTTGTCCGGCGCGATCTTCGTCACGAGCCAGGCCAGCGGCCGGAGCAGAGGAATGAAGAGGATCGTATTGGTCACGTTAAAACCGGTATGAACCAACGCGATTCCAGCCAGAATGTAAGGAAACGTCTCTACGCCCTCGGCAAGAACCATCACCCCCGGATCATGTCCCACGACTTTCCGGATGACGCCGATGTATATGGGGAATATCGCGGTAATCCATGCCACGCCCAGAATGTTGAAGACGGCATGTGAGTAGGCTGCGCGTTTAGCGTTTGTCGATGCGCCCAGTGAGGCGAGATAGGCTGTGATGGTTGTGCCGATGTTCTCGCCTAGAACCAGTGCAGCCGCCGTCTCGAAACCGATCACGCCTGTCTTCGCGAGACCCATGGTAATACCGAGTGTGGCCGAGGAAGACTGCACTATCATCGTGAGAAGGCATCCAACCAGCGCGCATTTGAGGACTCCGAAATAGGAATCAGCCTGAAACCGGGCGAACCAGTGCGCAAATTCAGGAATTGAGCGAATGGGTTTCAGTCCGCCGCTCATGAGTTCCAGACCGAAGAAGATCATGCCGATACCCATAAACACCATGCCCGTGTAACGAACGCGTTCGTTCTTGGAGAAGAGGAAGAAGAACGCCGCAACGCCAAGCATCGGCAGTCCGTACTTCCCGATCTTGAGCGTCAAAATCCAGCCGGTAATCGTCGTTCCGATGTTGGCGCCGAAGATGACGCCGATAGCCTGCATAAGGGTCATGAATCCGCTGTTCACAAGTCCGACGACCATGACTGTGGTGACGGAGCTGGATTGAACGACACAGGTGATGAACAGGCCGACGCCTACGGCCAGCAGACGGTTGTCGGTAACAACGCTGATCATCTTGCGCAAGCGGGTTCCGGCCACAGCCTGAAGCCCCTCGGACATGTTTTTCATGCCGAAAAGGAAGATTCCCAGTCCGCCGATCAGATCGAAGATCATTTTGAGTACCATGTCGTCTCCTCTGTTTCCTTCGATAGGGAAAGGTTAGCAGAGTATCAGCAGGGGTAAGGTCGTACTCAAGCTTTCTTCGACAGAAAATCGCGTTGCGTAGAAAAAAGGAGAAAACCACTAGATCTAGTGGGTCAGGGCATTCAGGACACGACGGACAGTGTCTTCCGGGGTGGTGTAGTGGACACCTTTTATGCCCACGCGACCGGCTCCGTCAACGTTGATAAGAAGATCGTCTATGAAGAGACATTCGTCAGCGTTCAGGTCGTTCTTCTCGAGTCCGAGCCGATAGAATTCGGGGTCAGGCTTCAAGACGCCGAGATAGCAGGAAACGGCATCGCCCTTGTGGAAACTCAATGAAGGGAACGCGGTGTATACATAGGGCACATGCAGGTCTCCGGCGTTGGAGAAGAAGTAGATGTCATATGTCTGCGCAAGTTCCCGCGCAAAATTGATCATAGGAGTATTCTCGCTGAATACGTCGCGCCAGATATCGACGAAATCCTCATAGCCTCCTTCGAAATGGGTGATTTCCTGAAAGCGCGCAAAAAAGGTCTCCGATGAAATCTGTCCGCTCTCGTATTCGACAATAGATGGATCGCGGCTCACAAGATCGAAGAAGCCTTTGGCGCCAGAGATGTTCGCGTTGGGACAAAGCGGAAGAAGACGGACAACAGCCCGTTCGTATTCCAGGTTTAACAGCACAACACCAAGGTCAAACAGGATACTCTTGATAGACCTAGAAATCATCAGACAGGCCGAGAATCACGAGCAACCGGTCCAGATCGTCCGTCGAATAGAAGTCGATCTCGATACGGCCGCGAGCCTTTTTACCGTTGGCCAGCGTTTTGCAGGCTGCGACGCGAACGCTCGTACCGAGCCTCTGATGCAGTTGTTCAGTGATGTGCTGGAGGTGACTCGCAGGGATATCGGATCTTTCGGTCCTGGGCTTCCTCGGAGCCAGTTTCGTCTTTGCGACGATCTTCTCGACGGCCCGGACGGAAAGACCTTCTTTCACGGTTCTCTGAGCGAGAAGTTCCTGCTCATCCGATACGCTGAGACCAAGCAGCGCTTTCGCATGACCAGCGGAGAGGCGATTTGCGCTGACGAGAGTCTTCACGCCATCGGGAAGGCTGAGAATCCGGACGGCATTGGCGACGGTCGCCCGGCCTTTGCCCACGCGCTGGGCGATCTGTTCCTGCGTCATCTCAAACTTGTCGGCAAGCGCCTGGTACCCCTCGGCTTCATCGACGATGTTCAGATCTTCTCTCTGTAGATTCTCAACGAGGGCGAGCTCGAGAGCTTCTCGATCCGAAACATCCATGATGATGACGGGAACTTCCTTGAGTTCGGCATCATGTGCGGAACGAAGTCGTCTCTCACCCGCGATCAGCTCGTACTCCGGCCCGGTCCTGTCGTCGCCGGATTTCTTGATCTCGCGGACGAGCAGTGGCTGCAGAACTCCCTGCTCTCGAATGGAGCGAACAAGGTCTTCAAGCGCCTCCGGAGAGAACTGCCTGCGCGGCTGCCAGGGATTCTTGTGGATGCAGTGAATCGGAACACGCGTGATACCACCGGGCAGTTCGCCGCCCGTATCCGATGTAGGAACTTCCTTGATCAGGGCATCAAGCCCGCGGCCCAATCCAGCATGTTTCGCCATCCCGCAATCTCCTAAGTAGATAGGGAACTATATTTGAAAGGGAGAGAGGGGGAAAGGGAGAAAGAGTGTGGGAGTTTGAATGTGTGGGAGTGTGTGTGGGCTGCCACTGGTTATTCGTGACTAATGACGAACGAAGAGCAACTGACTCATGACCGGCCGAACGCCTAATGACTATCTTTCCGGCAGTCTTCCGCGCGCATCAAAGAGAACTACCAGCGTCAGGATGATCAGCCCGATGTTTCTGACGATATTATGCGTGCCGATGGTCTCGGCGTCCGGATTGACGGAGAAGCATCCGCATGTGATATCGATGCCCCGGAGCATCGTTGAACCTATCGCTGCGGTAAACACGATCAGCATAATCAGGACGATCCACGCGGCGGCTTCACGGAAGGATTTGGCGAAGAAGAGGGCGAACGCGCAGAACAGTTCGAGCATCGGAACAAAAAGGGCGACTGCGTTGATCGCCGAATGGGGGAGTATCTGGTAGTAGAAAACGAGGGTCGCGAACTCGTGTGGTGAAAGGATTTTGGAAATGCATGCCAGCAGGAACACGATTCCGATGGCTATGCGAGATGAGGTTGCGAGGAAGCGCCAGTTCATAACCCCTCCTCCGTTGCGTAGCCCGCGTCTACCCAGGCTTTCATTCCTCCGACGAAGAGAACGACATTTGTGTAGCCCTGATTCTTGAGAAAGAGGACCAGTTCATACGACTCGTCGCACGCGATGCCGGAGCAGTACGCAAGGATGGGTTGTTGAGGCGTGATGTACGCCTGAGCCGTCATGAATGCGAGATCCACGTCGTCATATGGAAGAGGAAGAGCCGTAGGAAGGTGTCCCTCTTCATAGTCCGAACGTGGCCGCGCGTCGAAAACGATATGGCGGCCCGCTTCGATGATCGCATGCGTCTGATCGAGATTGGCGAGAGTGATCCCGGCTTTCAGAGCCTTCGCCTCGATGTAGTGACTCCAGTCCTCTACCCACAGAATACGGTCAGGACGCAGCGCGTTCAGAATCGCGGCCCCGGCCGCGGACACGACAATCAACAGAAGGATATGAGACAGCAAAGGTCCCGTTCGGCCCCTGCGTGAAGCTACATCCGTCAGTATCTGTCCCGGTTGCATGGGACGGAGCCTAACAACTTCTCTGCCGAAGGCCAATCATAACAACGGGCAGGCGGCTTCACGCGACCATCAGTCTGAGGAGTTCCACTTCATCGCGGCAACCTGTCCCTGCCGCGCGTAGTCCGCCGCTTCGCCGAGGATGCGTGCGGCTTCCTGCGGGGCGTGGAAGCCCATCGAGTTTTCGGCGGCAATGTAGTCGAGACGCCACTGCGCTTTACGCTGCAACTCGAGCGATTCCTTCAGTTGGTCTTCCGTTGCGCCGGCGGCTTTGGCCGCGGCAATAGCATCCAACTGGTCCATCAGGGCGGCTCCGGCCCGTTCGAGCAGGTCGTGATTCCGCTCCTGGATAGCATCGACCCGCGCCTTGATTTCGTCCTCCGGGAAATGGTGACACACCTGACACGCACGGTTGATATTCAACAGCGGACTACGCACCCAGTGATCAGAAACCTTGGTCGCGCCGTCACGCATGTAAGGCATATGGCAATCGGCGCATGCCACACCACTGCGCGCATGGATGCCCTGGCTCCACATTTCAAATTCGGGATGCTGGGCTTTGAGTATTTCCGCTCCGCTTTCCTTATGCCTGTAGTCGAAGAAGCGCGTTCCATCCTCGAATGTCTTCTCGTTCCAGAACTTCTCCAGGTCCTCCACTTTGAGGCCGTTGCCCCACGGGAATGTGAGCGGCATTTTGTTCGCGCAGTAGTATTCGACGTGGCATTGCCCGCAGACGAAGGAACGCATTTCGGTTCGCGTTGCATCAGTATTCGGATCATAGGGTTCTTTCTTTCCGGCGTCGCGCCACTGCTGGATTGAAGGAAGATGCGGGACCTCCGCTTCCGAGTCGGCCAGCGCGCGGATGCCGGTGATGAATCCGGGGCGTGTCACGCGCAACTGCATCGTATCGGGGTCGTGGCAGTCGACACATGAAACCGGATGGTCATGACCCATCTCGTGAAGCATCGCGTTCAGGTCCTTGTACGAGTACTGAAAGGTCTTTTCAAATCCCGCCATTGCGTCGCCGTCGCCCAGCTCGCGATAAAGCGGCATGATGGATGCGTGGCAGTGAAGACAGGAGCCGGATTGAGGTTTCGTCTGCCGCTCGGTTTTTTCCTGATCGACCAGCATGTAGGCGTGCCCGCGCCGGTCCCGGTAGTCGATGGAAAATGCATAGCCGAGAAACATACGCTTGAGCCATGGATCGCGCTCAATCTTCTCCGCCGGCAGGGCCTCGCTACCCCCATGGCCTCCGAATCGTGTGCGGGTCGTAATGGCGGTTCGCTTGTACGAGTCATATTCCTTGGGCCAGTTTTTACCCCATAGCTCCGGATCGGTGTCGTTTTCAGTCACTTCAACCAGGCGGACGTAGGGCGTTCTGGTATCGGCCTTTCGCTCGAATATGTTGACCAGCAATGCGGTCACCAGCGATGCGGCGACGGCGACAACTATGACGATAATGGCGAAAAGCGCCTGCAGACGTGATCTTGATGATGCGTTCATGGTTTCATCCTTTCTAAAAATTCGCCGAGGTCAGGTCCGCCCAGGCCCGCGGTCTCTCCGTGACCCGCAGACTGGTGACAATGGAGGCAACTGACCGCATCGGCGTCCGAGGTCGCTCCCGATACCAGGTTGTGGACCATATCCTCGTGGCAGGCCATACAGTTCTCCTGCAATATCCCGCGGTTCTTCTTCTTGATCATGATCGGCTCGTGGAAATCCTGGAATGTGAATCCCCTGGAGTGGTGATATCCGTTCTCCGCCTTGGCGATGTACTTCGGGATAAACTCGTGCGGGAGGTGACAGTCCACACAGGTAGCGACGCCGTGGTGGCTGGATTTCTGCCAGGAGTCATACTGGGACTGCATGATGTGACAATTGGCGCAGGCAGCGGGATCCTTGCTGAAGTAGGAAAGGCCCTCAGCATACTGGAACGTGTATCCGCCGACACCGATAAGCAGACCCAGAACGATGGCGGCAGACAGGATGATCCCGCGCGGTCCCGAACCGGAACCGTCGGTTGCGCTCTTGCCGTCTTCTCTGTCGATCATGAACCCCTCTTGCGGACACTTTCCGCAAGAGGAAGGGGGGAGTCAAGGCGGGAAAGCCAGTTCAGGAAGAGGAGCGGATTTTCCAAGCCTTGGAAGTTCGTTTCAGAGAATCTTCCAAGGTTTGGAAAGCGAGCGGGCTTAGCCGAGCATGCGCTTCATCTCTTCAGCGTGTCCGGCTTCGTCAGCGGCTTGTTCTTCCATCTTCATTTTCAGGTCGATCAGGCCTGCGGCATCGGCCAGATCAGCCAGTTTACGGTAGCCTTCCACGTCGGCTTCTTCCTCGGCAATGTCATGCTCGAGCATCGCGCGTACTTCACCCGGAGGAGGTGTCAGATCGGGATTCAGCTTCGGCGTCCCGCCCAGCATGACAATCTTATCAGCGAGGTATTGCGCATGACCGACTTCGTCGACGACCTCGGACTGATACATTTTCCGTACGGCATCCCACTGAGCGCCCTTAATGCCGGCTGCCTGCAGGAGGTATCTCAGAAATGTGGATACCTCGCGATTCATGGCGTGGTTTAGTCCTTCGATCAGTTTCTTGTTGCTCATGACTGTCCTTTCCCTTCTTGTGACTCGTGATGTTTACAGTTTTGCCGTGGCGTCTCTTGTCGCGAACACGAATGCGTTGTCCGAAGGCTTGGCCGCCAGTTCAGGATGGGTCGCGTATTGATGAATAAGCAAATCGTCGATCGTGACGCCCTTCTGAATGGCCAACGAGAGAAAGTCCACGTTCGCGGCTACACCGTGCCCCGGCCGCAGAATGCTTCCGCCTATCAACCTCCGCGAAGTTCGCTCAAATACTAGTTTTGTTTTGATCATGGCAACGCCATCGATCATCGGGTAGCGATCCATCACTTCAGAAGAACCGCAAACAACATCGAACCCCTCTCTGACCGCCGCTTCCTCGATCAGGCCTGCTGACCCGAAGCTCGTTCCGAATACCGCCGAGGCGCTGGCATTAATGACGCCGGGAAAGATTTCGTTTCTGCCGAGAATATTCGCCGCGACGACCCTGGACATGAAGACCGCATTTGTCCCAAATTCACCGCGAGCAGGTCGGCCCGTAACAAACGATTTCTTTGTGGCGCAATCTCCCGAAGCATAAACACCCGGCGCGTTCGTTCTCAGATATTCATCGACATCTACGCCGAATCGGCTTGTTTGGAGTCCCGCCTCTTCCGCGATCTCCGTATTCGGAGAAACGCCGATGGACAACACTACGAAATCTGTCTCGATCACCGTGTCGTCTTCAAGGCGTACCGCCTGCACGACTCCCTCTTCCGTAACGAACTCAGAAACGGCGACTCCGGTTCGAACGTCAATGTCGTGTTCTTTCAATTTGTCCTCTACCGTGACGGCGAACTCCTCTTCCGTTGTCGCCAGCAGTATATGCGGGAGCATCTCGACGAGGGTCACATGAATGCCCAGCTCTGTGAGTATCGCGGCCACTTCAATCCCTATGTATCCGCCGCCCACAACGACACACCGCCTGTGTTGGCCTGCCCATTCGCGCAGTCGAACCATGTCGCCGCGTGACCGTACGGGCGTTATGTTCTCGGCATTGATGCCCGGCAACGAAGGAATAGCAGGTTTTGATCCGGTCGCCAGAACGAGATGAGAATACGAGATACTTGTTCCCTTTTCAGTCGTGACCGACTGCCCGGCCGTGTCGATGTGCTGCACGCGATCAATGATGAGTTCCGCCCCGAAATCCGTCACGAGGGAGTTAGGAATAAGGAATTTCTTCTCCGGCTTCTCATCGGATATGCCATACGGAACCGCACATCGGTTGACATTGATCTCTTCGTCCTTGATGAGTGTCACGGATAGATCTGCTTTTGCCGCATGAAGGGCATGCACGATCAGCCGGCCTGCAGGGCCGCCGCCCACAACAAGTACATCTGTTTCTTTCATCAGGGCCTCTATGAGTTTGCTGCGCGCGTGGTGATTTCGAAATCGGGGGTATCGATGACGTGCTTTTTGACCGTGCAGAGATCGGCGGCCCGCCGAATCGCTTTCTCGTACTTCTCGGGAAAATCCTTCGGCAGGGTCAGCATGATTCTGATGGGCGTGAAGAGCTTTCGTGCGGGATCGCGCTCCGCCTCAAGGTTCACTGCAAGACCCTCTGTATTGAGGTCCCTGGAGTTGCAGAACTCCAGCGCGTAAATCCCCACGCATGTGGACATGGAAACGAAGAAGAGATCGAAAGGCTCCGGGGCCGAGCCCTCGCCGCCGTTTTTCACGGATTGGTCCGTATGAACGGTAAATCCGTCGTAGTGAGCATCGACCTTCTTCCCGCCTGGAAATGTGACTTCAAATTTCTTCACTTCATGTATCTCCCTCTGTTGAGCCGCGCGTGCGTTTCCTAAGCAAAAGGGCAGGTCCCGGTTGGGCAGGAAGCTCCCGCGGATGCTCCGCCTGATGACGCAGCGTTAAACGCCGCAAACTGCTTCTTGATCCTGGAAGATCCGCACTTGGGGCATTGCGCAGGAGCATCTGCTTCGCCCCGAACAAGGACTTCGAAGCGATGCTCACAGTCTTCACACACGTATACGTAGATAGGCATGGTATCTTGTCCTTATGCTTTGGCTGCCTCGTCAATAGCGGCCGTAAGAGTCGCCGTGTTCTGGACTCCGACGAAACCGTCCACGGGTTTGCCGTCTTTGAAGAGAATGAGCGTGGGAATGCTCCGAATACCGAGCTGACCCGAAGTCATGGGCGCATCGTCCACGTTGACCTTGGCAATCGCGGCCTTTCCGCCGATTTCAGCAGCGAGCTGCTCAATAATGGGGCCCTGTACCCGGCACGGTCCACACCAGGGCGCCCAGAAATCGACAAGGACGATGCCTTTCCCGACATGTTCCGCGAAATTCCGGTCTGTCAATTCAAGTACACCTTCTGTGATCATCGTTTTCTCCGTTTACCTGTATGTCATTCATGGAGATCAGGCTTCCTGATCTGAATGGCGCTGACTTAAGGCCACGACATGCCTTACGGCATTGACTACAAACAATGCGAACTTCATCAATTGTTCGTAGTTAAGCCCGTCAGGGCTGTGCCTTTCTTTGCCTGACGCATCCGAAAGTGGTCTTAAGTCAGCGGCATTCAGGCCTGATCTGCCGTTCATAATACTGAGAGTCACGGATGAGCGGTCAGGTTCCCGAAAAAACAAAAACATTTCGAGATGATCTACACTGCTTCCATCTGTTTACGGAGTTTGTCCAGCAGAACCTTGGGAATCCTTCCCTGGTTCATGCCTCCGCAGACGTAACGGGTGAGATCGAGAGAGGCGAAGACATTGCGGCATCGCTCGCACATGATGGTCTGGCCGACGGGGAAGGTTATTCCCCGGTCCAGTGCTTCCTGCTTGGCATGCAGCAAATCGAGGCAAACCTGCTTCGGATACGCGGCGGCACTGCCTTCTCGACAGGGAAGTTCGCCGGTCAGATCCCGACGAAGTTTCAAGCGCGCGCGATGGAGCCGCGTCTTCACGGTTTCGGGTTTGAGTCCGAGGATCTCGGCGACCTCGTCTATCGGCAGTTCCAGAATATCCTTTAAGATCAGCGGCATACGGAAAGGGGCGGGCAGTGCCGCGATGGACTTCTCCATGCATTCGCGCAGCTCGCCGCGTTCCGCCAGTTCCGCCGGATTCGTGATTTGTCCGTCGATATCGGGCATATCCTTTTCCCTAAAAGGGAGAAGTTCATCGATGGACTCGATGCGCCCCGGTTCCCCCGCTTTCTTCCGGCGCATGCGCCCGCACGTTCGCACCGCTATGGTATAGAGCCAGGTTGTGACTTTTGAGCGCCCGTCAAACTGCTTCCAGTTCTTATAGGCCTTCAGGAACGTTTCCTGCACCAGATCCTGCGCATCATGCGGATTGCCGCATAGACGCAGAGCGAAGCGATACATCTGATCGCCATACTGACTGAGCAGGCGGGCCACAGCCTTTTCTCGGGGTTCATCCTGCTTCAAGAAGGAACCTTCCTACTTCTCTCGCGGGAAGGGCCAGGCCATGAGACCGCCCTCCATCACCTTCACGTTCGTCCAGCCGTTGGCTTCGAGGACGCTGGCGGCTTCGTAACCGCGCAACGATATTTTGCAGTAGCAGATGATCTCCTGATCTTTGTCAGCGGGTAATTCGTTGAGCCGGTTCCGGAGCGCGCCCAGGGGAATCAGGTTCTCGCCGACGCCAAGCCGCATCCGTTCAAATTCGTCTGCGCCGCGGACGTCCAGAAGATAGGGCTGCCCCCCTTTTTGCAGACGCTCCCTGACTTCGCTCGCGGACAGACCGCTCATGCGTCCGAGCATCTTGTTCTCAAGCACGTGGGCCGTCATGATGAAATTGTCGATTGCGGGAGAGAAAGGCGGCGCATAGGGCAGGTCGGCGTTGACCAGATCCGCGACCGTCAGTTTTCCATGAATCGCCATTGCCGCCTGTGCGATTCGCTTGCTGACGTCGCCGGGACCTACGGCCTGAAGGCCCAGCAGGCGGCCCGTATCCGCATTGGCAACCATTTTCAGCAGAAGCAGTTCTCCGCCCATGAAATGGGGTTTGTCCGGCGCCGCGGTAATGACCGAAACAACGTTGTATCCGGCTTCCCTCGCGCGACTCTCGGAAAGCCCCGTAGCCCCGGCTCCGTAGTCAAATACTTTGCACACGCCCGTCTGGATCGTGCCCGGAAATTCCACTTTGTTCCCAGTCACGACGTTCTGCCCGACGACCCTTCCTTCAAGGTTGGCGAGATCGCCGAACGGTGCATGAACCTTCTCTCCGGTAATGAGATGGGGTATCTCCACGCAGTCGCCCGCGGCGTAAATGTCCGGGTCGGACGTCTGCATGAACGTGTCGACTTCTATGCCGCCTCGTTCCCCGATTTTCAGTCCGGCGTCTTCGGCCAGCTTGGAGTTCGGTCTTACGCCGACGGCGACGACGGCCAGTTCACAAGGCAGCTCGATCCCGTTGCGGAGTTTTACTCCGGTCAGTTTTCCGTTCTCGCCGAGAAACTCCGCGACGGGATTCTCGGTGATTACGATGGCGGCCTTGCTCCTAATATGGTTTTCCAGAACCTTCGCCATTTCCCAGTCGAGGAAGAGCAGGAGCTGGCTCATCATTTCCACCAGTGTGATCTGAATGCCGGCGAGATGCAGAGCTTCGCAGGTTTCCACGCCGATAAGTCCACCGCCGATCACGACAGCCCTATCGATCTTCTTCTCGTCGGCGATCTGCCGCAGGTAATCGGCATCACGCATCGACTGAAGCGTTGAGATTCCTTCCAGATCACTCCCGGGAAGCGGCGGCACCACCGGGCTCGCACCGGTTGCGAGGACCAGTTTGTCGTACGCCAATTCGAAATCCTGTTCCTCATCGAGATCGTGGCAGGACACGACATGGCGCTTGCGGTCAATGGCCGTGACGCGTGTCCGCGTCATCGCGTTGATGCCCTTGGCCTTAAGATAGTACTTCGGATCCCGTATCACGCCCGTGGGCGTGGAAAGCAGTTGGTTCCGGTCGTCAAAAAAGCCGCCGACGAAATAGGGATAACCGCAGGAGGCCATCGACAGATCGGGGCCTTCCTGCAGGATAGTAATCTCCGCATGCTGATCCATGCGCCTGGCTTTGGCGGCGGCTTTAGGTCCTGCCGCGGACCCTCCTACGACGACGATTTTCATAGATCCGCTTTCCTGTGATGAGTAGATCAGTAGCTGTCTTCAGTCAGGACAACCTTGCCTTTGAATACCCGGTAGATTACGGCGCTGTACCCGATCACGAGCGGCATACCGACCAAGGCGATGATCAACATCACCCGATGCGTGCGTGGAGTGGACGCTGCGTTGTAGATCGTGAGGCTGTTTGCCAGATCGGTACACGATGGCACGAGGCGGGGGAAAAGGCAGACCGCGAAAAGTCCGACTGTCGCCAGGATAGTCACCGCAGAAGCCAGAAAAGCGCGCCCGTCTCTATTCGCGCCGGAAGCAATCGGGATGAAGACGAGGCCGGCCATCAGAATGATGAGAAGGGCAAGTAACAGCGGGCTTTTCGACACTCCATAGAGGAGAAAAGGCGCGGCGAAATAGGTGGCTATCAGTACGCATGCATAGAGTGCGGCGAAAGCGATCCAAGTTCTGGAAAGCCACTTGCGCATTCTCCTGCGCTGGTCACCTTCGCTCTTCATCGACAGATAGGCGGCGCCGTGCATCACGCACATAACCAGACTGAGCGCTCCGGCAAGGAGGGCGTAGGGATTAAGCAGGTTGAAGAAGCCGCCCGTGTACATTCCTTCACTGTCCAGGGGAATGCCCCGGGCTATATTGCCGACTGCTACACCGAAGAGGAGAGCAGGCACGAGACTTCCGAGTCCGAACGCCCAGTCCCAGAACCGTTTCCACGCAGGGGCATCAACCTTTCCCCGGAACTCGAGAGAGACGGCCCGGAATATCAGAGCGACAAGCAGCAGCATCAGGGCCATGTAGAAAGCGCTGAAGACCGTCGCGTACACGATAGGGAAAGCCGCGAATAACGCACCCCCGCCGGTAAGCAGCCACACTTCGTTTCCGTCCCACACCGGGCCGATGGCATTCAGATTCACGCGGCGTTCGTGTTCGTTGCGCGTGAAGAGATGTATTACACCGACCCCGAGATCAAAACCGTCGAGAATCGCGTACCCGCCGATCAGAACGCCGACAAGTATGAACCAGGTTGTGTTCAGATCGATCATCATGCCACCTCCTTCACGGTAACGGACTCCGCTTCGTGCTTCATCTCCTTGATCAGTAGAAACACGTACAATGAGCCGAGGAAAATATAGATGACGCCGAACATGATAATAGTCGCAAGAATCTGTCCGGCAGGCACTGTTACTGAAACCGCATCCCGCGTGCGAAGCATGTGATAAACGATCCACGGCTGTCGGCCGACTTCGGCGGCGACCCATCCAAACTGGCAGGCGATCAGGGGAAGCGGAATCGAGCACACGAGCAGTTTCAGGAAGCGGCGGCTCTCGGGCAGGCGTTTTCTCACGATCTGCAGTGCGCCCCAGGACATGGAAGCGATGAAGAAGAGTCCGAGCAGAACCATGTTGTGAAAAGAGACGAACGTGAGCCACAGCGGCGGTCGCTCGTCTTCAGGAAATTCGCTGATGCCGGGAATCTCCGCGTCGATATCACCAAAGGCCATGAGGCTGAGCAGGCCGGGAAGCTCGATCTTCGCGTTGAGTTCTGGCGGTCTCGTTTTGACCAGTCCAAAAACTGCAAGGGGCGCGCCGGACTGCGTGCTGTAGAGCCCCTCGATAGCCGCGAACTTCTCAGGCTGTGTGTGAGCAACCTGTCGGGCGTGCATGTCCCCGAACGGGAATACGACCGTGACTGAACTGATGATGCCCACGACAAGAACTGTCTTCAGGGCCTTTAACGCGGCCCGGTTCTGCGCGTTCCGGAGCAGCAGGAAGGCACATACGCCGGCGGCAAAGAAGGCGCCGGACACCAGTGCCGCATCAATCGTGTGGAAGAAGCGAGGCCACATCGACGGATTGAATACGGCCTCAGAGAAACTCGTCAGTTCAGCGCGCCCGTTCTGAATCACGTAACCCGCCGGTGTCTGCATCCAGGAGTTCGCTACCAGGATCCAGAAGGCGGAGATGGTGGATCCCACAGCCACCATCAGGATCGAGAACCAATGAACACCTTTCGATACGCGCTTTCGACCGAAGAGATACAGGCCGAGAAATCCGGATTCGAGGAAGAAGGCAAACACTCCCTCGGCTGCCAGCGGCGCTCCGAATATGTCCCCGACGAACTTCGAATACTCGGACCAGTTTGTGCCGAACTGGAACTCCATTACAATCCCCGTGGCCACGCCCACGGCAAACGTCAGGGCGAGAAGTTTGCCCAGAAAACGACCCATGCGGACAAAGTCTTCGTCGCTCCGCCGCCAACCTAATCCCTCGACAATGACCAGCACCCATGCGAGCCCGATGGTAATCGGCGGAAATAGAAAGTGAAAACCGATTGTCAGTGCAAACTGTATTCTCGCCAGTAATACCGCATCCATTAAACATCTCCTCCGAATGTCACTGACTCAAGGCCCCTTCGGATGCAATAGGCAAACAAAGGCACAGCCCTGACGGACTTGACTGCAAACAATGGATGAAGCCTGCACCGTTTGTAGTCAATGCCGTAAGGCATGTCGTGGCTTTAAGTCAGCACTATTCACATATCCTTCGGCTGATTCGCGCATCCGCAAATACTTATGCACCTGATCACACCTTCTTGACAATCAATTATTATGCACATATGTTCATAATAAATCAGGGCCGCGTCATGTCGAGACCATTCAAAACCCGCTGTATAGGACCCTTGCCGGGGGTGACTGTGTTCAAACCCGCCGGTGTGCCGGCCACCGAATTGGAGAAAGTGGTCATTCATCTCGATGAACTGGAGGCCGTTCGACTCGTGGACGGCGAAGGTCTCGATCACGCGCAGGCGGCTCAGCGCATGAATGTGTCCCGTCCGACCGTGAGCCGGATACTGGGGCGGGTTCACGGGAAGATAGCGCAAGCCCTGACGGAAGGTCAGGCGCTTTTCATCCAGCAGGGCGGTGCGCCCGTCGAACGGGTTGCGGCCGGAGAGACCCGCGGGAAGGGCCGAATGAGAAAAGGCAAAGGAGAAAGAAATGAAAGTAGCGGTGTGCGCGGAAGAAGGAAGTAAGGCTTCCTGGATCGGCAAATGCGTAAGCAAGAGTCCGTTCTTTGTTCTGGCTGACACGGATTCGGGTGAGTTTGAAAGCATGCCTAATCCTGCCATCGGCGCGAAGGGACACCATGGCAGAGTGGCGGCCGAAGCTCTCATCAGAACATCAGTGAAGTCCGTGATCGGCACCCATTTCGGACACAAGGCAATGCGGCTTCTTGCGGCCGAGGGCATATCCGTCTACCAGACGGAGCCCGGCGTGGTGGAACATGCGGTGCAGGCTCATAAGGCGGGACGGCTATCTCTCGCGCAGGAAGGAAATCCCTGCCACGACTCATCGTCTCACCGGTCGTGCTGCAAGGGAGGTGCGGGTCACGGCGGGACCTGTTGTCATGGGTAGATATGCGCGCGCAGAGATGGTGGAGAACCAGGCCCGCCTGCTGCAGCGCAATGCTGTCTACAAACGGTTCGGTTATGATGTCCAGTCGAGCATACACTTCATCCTCTCCAGGCTGCATCCGGTCGAAGGAAGGATTCTTGAGATCGGCACAGGCAAGGGACGCTTTTTGACCGCCCTGGCGCGTCACGCCGATGATATTACGTCCATTGACGTGGATGCAGCGGAACAGCGTGCCGCAAAACTCAGCGTAGCTCAGGAAGGCCTGACGCCGCGGGTCCGGTTTCTTCGGGGAGACGCGATGTCGATGAAATGGAAGCGTCCCGCCTTCGATTTGACCGTTTCCATGAATGCTTTGCACCATATTCCCGATCAAGCGCTGGCCGTGAAGGAAATGCTGCGGGTGACCCGGCCGACCGGGAGAATCATGATCAGTGATTTTGATGAAGAGGGATTCGAAATCATCGAGCGGATTCACGAGTCAGAAGGCCGGGTGCACACACGCCTGCCGTACCGATGGGATAATCTGGCCGACATCTTCCGGGAACATGGCTGGAGCAGTTCGGAGCGCGCCGGACATCATCAGACGCTCATTATGGCCCATGGTCCGGACGCGCGCCGATGATTATGCCGATGCGACGGTCGACTCGACGGACACTCCAACGGGGCATTCGACCGCGGCGCTGACAGGACAGAATTTTTCGGCCTGTTGGACCGCCTTGGCCATCTTCTCCGAATCCTCTTCTGCCTGTACGACGGTGCGGATCACGATATCGATGCCCTGAAACCGAAGTCCGTTAGCGGTTCGCTCCATGCGTCCCACGGCCTCACTTTCATATGAAGTCATTCCGATTTTCATCTTGTCGACGAAATACAGCACCGTTAACAACACACAGCTTTCCACGGCGCCAACCAGCATGTCTTCCGGTGACCAGCGATCTTTCTTTCCGCCGAACTCAGGCGGCGGTGTGATATCCAGCGTAGGTTTTCCGTCGCACCGGATGTCCGCCGCCTCACCGCCGCTCCATTTCACCGATGTCTTGTACTCCCACATGCCAACAGTTCCTTTCGGATTAGATCTTTCCGCGCCGTGCCTCCAGTTCTACACGAATATCCGTCAGTTTCCGGCGGTTGAGCGGATAGATCCACAGAATCGCGATCGCGGCGAGCCAGAAGACGACCGGCAGCAGGATGTAGACCATCAGCATGCGGTGGAGCACGTTCTCGGGCTGGGTGTGTCCGGCATCGACGTTGAAACCCGTCCACTCAAGAACAAAGCCCGACAGGCCTACCGATAGTGTCATACCCATCTTCAGGAACCACGAGAAGACGGCGTTAATACTGCCCTCGCGCCGCTTGCCCGTGTGAAGTTCATCGTAATCGACCATGTCCGCCAGCATCGACGGAACAATGAGCCAGAGCGAAGCGGTGACGCTGGCGTAGAATACGGCCGGAACGATTTGCAGGTAAGGGTGAGCCGGAGTCAGACACACGAGATTCAGCACACAGCCGATGAAGCCGGAAGAAATGATGATCATCATGGTCCACTTCTTGTCCAGCTTCTCGCAGACCCAGGTCCAGAAGGGAACCGCCGCAAGCCCCATCAGGAAGGCGGTCGTATCTTTGAATCCCTCGATCACCGCGGCGCTGGCGAGATGACCGTCGTTGATGTAGTAGAAGTTGATGTACAGTCCAAGAGCTCCGGTAACGCCTGCGCCGAACACCTGGAAGACGACGAAGCCCGTCATCATCCACAGAGGTTTGATGTTGAACGTGTCCTTCAATCCCTGCAGCAGGGGCTCTTTCGCCTGTTTTGAAGCTTCCTTCTCGTAGTAGCGCTCCTTGATGAACAGGGCGGGAAGCGAGCCCAGGGCGATCACCGCGAAGGCAAGCCAGATGCTGATGCTCTGCACGCCGCGCGTGATGTTCGGTTCGCCGTTGGGATCAGCGAAGAACCCGCTTGCGGCCAGCGGCAGTACCCAGCCGCCCAGCAGAATGCCGAACTTGGTGAAGATAGTGCGGTACGCCGCAACACGCGTGCGCTCGTCGTAGTTTGGAGTCATTTCCAGCATCAGGCTGTTGTACGGCATGGCCCAGATTGTTGTGCTGGTGTAGGCGAGGATGCCGATGAGCGTGATGTAGATCACCATGCCCAGTTCACCGAAGGCCTCGGGCGGGCGCCAGAGAAACGGCGTGATCATTGCCGCGAGCGTTGCCCCGAGAAGAATGAACGGCCGCCGCCGCCCCCAGCGAGTCCGGGTGTTGTCCGAGATGTTGCCCATGATGGGATCTGTAATGGCATCCCATCCACGGTAGATCATCAGAATGATGCCGAGCAGGCCGGGTGCGATGCCGAAGCCGATGTTGAAAACGGGCATCCACAGCCGGGCCGCCAGACCTACCGTGAAGAAATCAACCGCCCCACCCGCCCCGTATGACATCTTCTGCCAGAAAGGAACTCGATCTTCCGCCGGAATCGCTGGTCTTTTTGTCACTTTTCCATCCCCTTTTCACCAAGCATAACCTGAATTCATAAACTGTAGACTATTAAAAACTAGTCGCGCAAGTATTAGTTTAGGTCCCTTTGCCTTTTTACGGGGGGCGGCGACGAGTGGAGAACGAAATGCACTTTCTGCAGGTCAGGCCGCTCCTCCTTCATATCGGCTGCCCGGTAGTTGAAATGAAGACGAAGAAGGGACAGATGCAGGCAGAGGGAGGCCAGCAGACAGACGATGAATATTAGCGTATGTCTCACGGACTTCTCCTGAATGTTCTACAGATCGTACTTGGCAGTGATGTAGACGTAGCGTCCCGGCGCCGGAACTTCGTCCCCGGCGGCGAATACGGAGACTTCCGCCTTGATCCTGTCGTTTCCGTACCGGGCCCCGACATCAACCTCGTACTTCTCTTCCGGGTCGAGAGACGGGTTGCCGACCTGGTATCCGCCTGGTGCCGCACCGAAAGCGAAGTATTGCTCCGTAATACCCGGATAGCGGGTGATCTTTCCCATTCCTGCATAGATGGTAATCTCATCGCCGGCCGCGTATTCGGTGAGGATATTACCGGACAACATGATCTCATCCCGATCCGTGTCCGCCGCATCCTGCAATGGCGTGCTCTTTTCCGGTTTTCGTCGTCTATTCGAACTGTTTGCGGAGCTCCTCGAAAGCTTTGCGCAAGTCCGCGAGTTCGGATTGTGTCTGCTCAAGCCTGCGCTCAAGATCGCTGATCCGGTCATCGGACGGCAGCATGGCTTCCGTCTCCACAATCGTTGGCGGTTCTGACATCTCGGGAACCACGCCTTCCAGCAGATGCGCATAGCGGCCCTCTTTGCGCCCCCTCTCTCTCTGGAGCTTAACGGCCAGGGGAAACGGCAGGCCTGTGGCCAGCGTCTGAAGGACTTTTTCGACCTCGTCGATGGAGTCGAAGCCGCACATGCGTTCGGTGCGGGTGCGAAGTTCGCCGCAAGTCTGCGGTCCGCGCAGCATCAGCACGCAGAGGACGGATAGTTCCCGCGGATCGAGTTTGACAACCTGTTCGAGCGTAAACCGGTACTTCCCGACGCGGCTGTGGGCTTCGCGCACCAGGCTGGCAAGATGCTTCTCGCGCAAATCGTCGAGAGCGCTGACGACGGTATCCTCGTCGTAGCTCACGACCGGATCCCGGCTCGACTTCTGATTGCAGGCGTTTGTCAGGGCATTGATCGAGAGGGGGTAATGCTCCGGCGTGGTCATGCTCTTCTCGATCAGGCATCCAAGCACGCGCACTTCGACATCCGTCAGAAGAGGAAAGGACGCGCGGGCCGAGTCGACATCTCCATTGCTTTGCTCGTTCATGCCGAAAACGTATCAAAAAACGTTTCCTCTGTGGAGGGTCTTTATGCCGTAGAGCACCAAATGAAGACAGGACACCAGCTCAGTGGAACCAATTGCTCGATTGGCTGCAGAAGGAGTCTCCAGATCGGGCGCTGCATCCGCTCCTGACCATCGCCATTTTCTGGCGATTCATCCGTTCCAGGACGGAAACGGTCGGCTCTCCCGCATCCTGACCACGTTGCTGCTCCTGCGGGCCGGCTATGGCTACGTGCCCTATGCATCGCTTGAGCACATCATCGAGGCGAGCAAGGAGCAGTACTACCTTGCGCTTCGCAGAACCCAGAAGACGATCTACACGGATAACAGCACGATCATGACATGGGCGTCCTTCTTCCTGCGCTGCCTGCGACAGCAGATCGCCGTGCTGGAGAAGAAGATTCAGGATGAGGAGAAGCTGACGGAGCTAGCCCCCTTGTCGAGGGACTTGCTGCAGTTTTCCCGGGAACAGGGACGACTGACCGTCCGTGAAGCTGTGAAACTCTCAGAAGCAAATCGAAACACCATCAAACTCCACCTGCACGAGACGTTGAGTCATCTGCTATGATTCCAGTCCTCTGTCGCAATAGCTTATCGACAACCCCGCTGTACCCGTCCTCCAGAACGCGCCGCCGGTATTCCTTTTCTGGACGGGCCGGGACGTCGGGCCGACTTTCATGCGATCCGACACACCTCCAGCACACACCTGGCCGTGCATGGGGTGATCTCGTGTCGCCTTCTGGCGCATAAGGGCGTCAGGAGGAAGATGGTGGGCCCAGTAGGACTCGAACCTACGACCAGAGGATTATGAGTCCCCTGCTCTGACCAACTGAGCTATGGGCCCGTCAAAGGTCGGTTACACTACTGAACTCGGGAGTCGAATGCAATATTCTCGTGGAGTTTCAGCCCATGTTGCCCTGCAATAGCTGCCGAGAAACTTCCAAGGTTTGGAAAGCCGGCCTGAAAAACATCCAAGGCTTGGAAGTCACGGTCCTGCGTGGACTCCCGCTATCTGCGGAAGATACAGCGAAAGGGCCGGGATCAGGGAGATGACGATCAGGACGACGACTGCGGCGAGGACGAAGGGGATGGATTCGCGGGCCACGCCGTCCATATCCGTTTCGGCGAGGTTCGCGGCCGTAAAGAGATTCACGCCGACTGGCGGCGTCGCTTGACCGATAGCAAGGGCGCAGATGAAGATTACACCGTACCACACGGGATCGATGTTGTAGTGGCCCAGCACGGGAATCAGCAGAGGCATGACGAGGTACGAGATGGATATGGCGTCGAGAAACATGCCGAGCACGAGGAGCAGCAGATTAACGAGCAGAATCATCATGACGGCATTCGGACTGATGGAAACAATCAGATGCGCCGCCCCGTCAATGATCCCGGTTGTCGAGGCGGCCCATGAGAAAATCCCGGCAAAGGCGACCACGAACATGATGACGGATGTGGTTACCGTCGCTTCCACGAAGATGCCGACGATGTCTTTGAGCCTGATCGACCGATAGACGACAAGACCCACAAAAAGGCTGTAGAACACGGCCACCACCGCCGCCTCGGTCGGAACAAAAACTCCCGTGTAGATTCCGCCAAGAATGATCACGGGAGCAAGGAGAGCCCAGAACGACTTCAGAAACGCGCGTAGAATCTCACCCGGTGTCCCGCGTTCCTCAAGTCCGCGGTATCCTCGCTTTCGCGATATGAAACAGGCCACGGCGATCAGGGCCATACCCATGAGTATTCCGGGAAAGATACCGCCGAGGAACAACGCACCGACCGATGCGCCGGTGATATTGCCGAAGATGATGAAGGCGATGCTCGGAGGGATGATGATAGAGAGGTCGGAAGCATTGGCGATCATCGCGGCGGAGAAATCACGGCTGTAACCGTGTTTCAGCATGGGCGCAATGAGGATAAGCCCGACGGCCGCCGTAGTCGCCGGGCCGGACCCCGACATCGCCCCCCAGAACATGCAGGTGAGCACGCCCACAATCGCGAGCCCGCCCGTCGTTCTCCCGACAAGCAGTTCAAAGAAATGAGCAATGACCCGCGCGAGTCCCGCCCTGTCGAGGATCACACCGGCCAGTACAAAGAACGGAATGGCGAGAAGCGGAAACGAAGAAATCCCCGAAACGAAGTTCACGCCCGCCATGTTGAATCCAAGGTCGAACACAGAAAGGGCGAGCATGCCGGAAATGCCAAGTGCCGTCCCGATCGGCACACCGATCAGCGTCAGGACGACAAAGACGCCGAATAGAAGAACCGCCTCCATCAGCCGCCCCCCGCTTCGATGTTCGGCGTTCGATGTTCCGTGTTCGATGTTCGCGGCACGCTCCGCGCGCTGCGCCAGATTCCGCGGAGGAGATAAAACGAGAAGACAGGCACACCAGCGTAATAGATCCAGACGGGAACGCCGAGAGCCGGTGACCTCGCATGGAACAGGGCCATCTCCTGATGGATGCTCCGGATGAGTAGTATCACGACAGCCAGCACCAGTATCGAGCTGAGTGCGGCACTGATGAAAGAAGCCGCCCGCTGCCATCGGCGGGGAAACTTCCTGTAGAGTGAGACCATACCGAGCTGGGAGCCGCGTTCGAAGGCGAGACCGGAGCCTATAACCACGAGCCAGACGAAAAGGTTGATTGTGATCTCCTCGGTGAAGGCGAGTGAGTAGTGAAAGAGATAGCGTCCGAGAACATTGATAAAGGCGACCACAGCCATCGTTCCCAGAATGCCGGCGCAGAGCAGATGGTCCGTTCTGACTTTGTCCTCTCCCGATGTCATTTGCTCATGTCGTCGAGTGCGGCCTTGTAAACCGCGGGATCAATCTTCCCGACCCATTGGTCAAAAACAGGTTTCGTCGCCGACTGGAACGCTTTGCGCGCATCGGCAGAGAGCATTTCAACCTCCATCCCGCGTTCGTTGAGCATGGCGACCGGATCCGGCACTTCAATCTCGTAGCCGAATTCTTTGCGGAGGATCGTCAGTGATGTTTCTCCGTCAAGTCCGGCGCGGCACAGGGCTTTTTCGAAGCGCGCGGCTTCGATCGCGGCAGCCTGAACCGCGCTCTGAATATCTGCGGGAAAGGACTCCCATTCCTTCCTGCACCAGTAAAGGACAAGCGGGTCCGCAAGGTAATTCCAGAATGTGGCATGACGGTGATACTGGTAGATTTGCAGCGGGAGCAGAATGCCGACTGGATTTTCCTGCCCGTCAACGACGCCCTGTTGAAATGCGGTGACCGCGTCACCCCAGTTCATGTTCACGGGATCCGCACCGAGTGCCCGGAAGATGTCGATAAAGATGGGGCTTCCGACGACACGGATGCGCAGACCGGCAACGTCCCCCGGCATGCGGACCGCCCGCTTGCTGTTGGTGAGCTGACGGAATCCGTTCTCTCCCCATGCGAGAGGCATCAGTCCCTTCTGCCGCATGGCCTGGAAGATCAGCCGGCCGGTCTCACCGTCCTCAAGCCTGTCGAGGTTTTCATACGTATTGACGAAGAAGGGCAGAGCGAAGACGTTCATGTCCGGTATAACAGGCGTGACATTGATGGTTGAATCGAGCGCCAGATCGATCGCGCCGGATGAAACCATCTGTGCCGAGTTAAGCTGTGCTCCTTTAAGCAGCTGGCTCCCGTAGTACGGTTTGACATTGATCCGGCCGTCGGTCTTTTCGGCAACGAGTTCAGCGAACTTCGCCGCGCCCATTCCCCAGTAGGTGGTCGGGCCGACGACTACCTGCATGCGATACTCCCTTTTAAGTTCCGTCTTGTGCGAGCAGGCGGCAAGAAAGAGGCCGGCAAACGCAACGGCTAAGAGTCTCATGTTATCTCCCCGGATAAGAACTGGCGGACGATAACATGGGGATGACAACGGGGGAAAGCTCGCAAAACTATTCACTATGCCGACAGATAGGGTTAATATGTGAATGAACGCAGACTAACCGGAGTTGAATAATGAACACGAAGCGCCGCGGCGGTTTCACATTGATGGAGTTGTTGGTGGTGATGGGCATCATCCTGCTTCTCGCGGCACTTCTGACTCCCGTTGTCACGCAGGTTCTCGAGCGGGGTCGACGGACCTACTGTCTGAATAACGTCAAGATGATCGCCACTGCGGCAACCCTTCTGTTCGCTGAATCAGAGCCTGAGCTGCCGTACCGCGGCAGTGCTTCCGGGGATTGGGGAGCGGCTGCGGCTCAGCTCATTCAATATCTTGACGAGAATACGGCAGCTTTTCACTGCCCCTCGAATAAGAAGAAGGACTTCACGTACACCTTCGTAAACAGCAAAGGAGATACGGTATCCGATTATACTAACTACGAAATGAACGGCTACCTCTGCTCCTATGGGTCGTCGATCCGAATGGACCGGTGCATCACGTATCCTTCTGAATCCGCTTATACTTACGATGTTCCGTACACCGGTGATTCAAGTCCACATGAAACCGGTGCTAACATTGGCTATCTCGATGGTCATGCCGAGTGGCTTTCTTTGGAAAAAATGGCGCTCGACGGTGCGGAGGTCGACAAATTCTTCTGCTGGGGTCACGAGTTCTGCAAGGGCACGGCGGGCTGCGTTAACTAGGCAGTCGCAGATTGCTTCCGAAAATGACAGAGTTATTCTGGTGGGTGATTCAGGGACTCTTTCTTCTTCCTCGTGTACGTCGATATCTTCGTGGGTGAATCCCCAGTACAGTATTGACATGTTTTATCAATTCGTGTTTTTTGCGCCGTAAAGGGGGTCATTGCAATGAAATTGAGAAAATACGAGAAGAATCCGATTCTAAGTCCCCGGGCCGATTCCTGGTGGGAGACTGCCTGTGTAACCAATCCGGGAGCCTGGTACGACGGTGAGAAGGTCTATATGTTGTACCGCGCCGGTCCTGATACCGACGAGCACCCTGTCTTTCTTGGACTGGCGGAAAGCTGGGACGGGTTTAACTTCGAGCGTGCCTCCGACGAGCCGGTCTTCGGTCCGTCCGAAAACTCGTTCGACGGCGGGTGCGTTGAAGATCCCCGCATTGTCAGGTTTGGCAACACCTATTTTGTTACATACGCCACGCGCATCTTCTCACCGGGAGCGTACTGGAAAAAGACGATCGCTCTGAATGCTCACAATCCGCAGTTCGCCGACGAGGCGCCGGCGACTGTGAGGAACAATCTAACGAGGACAGGTCTGGCGGCAACAAGAGACTTTCGCGAATGGTACCGCTTCGGCCCGATCACGCCGGCTTCACAGGACGATCGCGACGTAATCATCTTTCCGGAGAAGATCGGCGGAAAATTCGCGCTCCTCCATCGTCCGTATGACTGGACCGGACCGAAATACGGCTGCGAGAAACCGTCTATCTGGCTTTCGACGTCGGATGATCTGATGACATGGTCGGGAGATCATATGCTGGCGGTCTCGACCTATGACTGGGAAGAACAGAAAGTCGGCGGAAGCACGCCGCCGGTCAAAACTGATGCAGGCTGGCTGACGCTTTATCATGGCGTCGACAACAACAACGTCTATCGTGTCGGCGCCATGCTGCTTGATCTGAATAATCCGCGCAGGATCCTCGCGCGCACACCTGAACCGATCCTGGAACCGGAAGAGGACTACGAGAAAACCGGGCTTGTCTCGAATGTCGTATTCCCCTGCGGAAACGTTGTTATCAAGAATGAATTCATCGTCTACTACGGTGGCGCCGACACGCACTGCTGCGTCGCCAGTGCCCCCCTCGACGAACTGGTGGCCCACGTTCTTGATCATCCGTGGCAAGTGGCCAAAGCGGGACAATAGGAAGAGGCGGAAGCGGCGATCCACCGGCCGTCCACAGAAACCGCTGGCTATCGTGTATTATTTGTAATAGAGATGAATAAATGCCCAGAGGGAATACAGCGTCCGACACGGCTTCAGGGGCTTCAATCTACGATGTTGCCGAGAAGGCCGGAGTCTCGATTGTCACGGTGTCACGTGTGTTCAACGACTATCCGCATGTGAGTACGAAGATGCGTGATCGCGTGCTGGCCGCCGCGCGCGATGTCGGCTACACCCCCCGCCTGGTATCGAAACCGAAGATTCTGGCCGTCATAGTCGGGCACCTTGAGTATCTGACGGCCGGTGATTACAAAACGCGTCTCATTCTTCAGCTTGTCCGTGAATCCTCGAAACACGGGTACCTGATCGAGTTCATTCCGCATTCTTCCGCCTATCTCGCAACGAAGAGTCTTGTCGATGGAGTCATTGAGATCGGGCTGACGGAAGAGGAGACCGCCATGCTGGATCTTCCGCCGGTCCCCACGGTTCTTGTCAACAAACGGGCCGAAGACGTCACGCATTCAACCGTATGCTCCGATCACTACCGGGAGGCGAAGGTGGCTACGGAATATCTGCTGGAAAAGGGCCACTCCCGCATCGCTCTTGTACTGGATGAGTTGAAAGGATGGGGGGTGGAGAATCGGGCCTCAGGCTATCGGGATACTCTGCTGAATGCCTCCGTCGACTCTGAGCCTTTGATTTTCTCCGCGGAGGACTCTCCGGCGTCCGAGGTCACAGATCAGATTATCACAGCGAAGTGCACTGCGGCGCTTCTCCTGACAGACAACGCGGGACTCGAGATTGTCGACTGTCTCACAAATGTGAAGGGCCTGCGCATTCCTGATGACATCTCCGTCATAACGATTGAAAACAAGTCAGCAAGCGCCTTCTTCAATCCGCGCCTGACGACGATCGACCAGCCTCTCAAGGATATTGCCGCCGACATTGTGAAGGAAATCTCCGCAGCCGGTGACGAGCAGGGGAGAATATTTCACCACGTATTTGAAAGCCGCTTGATCAAGCGCGACTCTGTCTCTACCGTGACGTCCTGAGTCTCTGCGGGCGATTGTTATGAAGCCTTCTTTTCACTTTCTGGTCTTGCTGGCTTTGATCTCGACGTCTCGTTCGGAAACCGTGGTTCTCTTTGACGCTGTATCAGAAGGCGAGATCCCCTGGGTGTGGGGAACCGCCAGATTGCGGGTCGATGAAACCGTACTGACACTCACGGAGTCCGACCGCTTTGGAAGCAGTGGTGGAACCCATATGGACAACCCACTGCCCTATCTTCCCGGCGGCGTGATTGATTTCTCCGTGGAATCAGTGGTCAAGGGCCGCTACACGCTTCAACTTGATAACGTCAAAGACCATGGAGTTCTGGAGTCCGTTCGTCTCGTGCCTTCGGCAACGAACACGGGCTCGCGATCCTTCTCGCTCAAGGATGCCGGCTTCAAGAAACCGTGCCGCACATTCGTCATAGTTCTTGCGGTGGAGGGTGAAGGAGCCGAAACGCATATCCGGGATCTTCGGTATTCGGTCGAGATACTGCCCGACCAGATTCTGCTCGATGAAGAGTTCAAGAATCAAAACGCTTGGGAGTGTTTTGATCTCGTTGCCGCTTCTGAGCGCGATGACATCAGGATTCAGACTGTTGAAGGAAAGACATGCGGATCAATGCTGCACACGTCCCGTCTCGAGAAGAGTGACGACCAAGTGCTGTATGTCCATCTCACCGGAGGCACGAACGCGACAGTCAGTGTTCAGATCACTTCCTTTGATGCCAAAGGTCAGTATGCCGGGTCCGTCGATGCTGTTGAACGCGCCAAAGACGGATGGTATGCGGTGCGACTTGACGGACTTCGCTGGCCGGAAGGAAGCGTCTCGTACCAGCTCAAATTATGGCTGGTGGGAAGCGACAACGCCTCAGCAGTAATAGACCGTTTAATGGTCACGAACTGACTCTATTTGATCGCCAGCCATGCTCTTATGGGTGTAGAGTTAATCAATCAGCAGAGCCATGGAGAACCGATTTTTGCCATGCGCGTACCAATTGGAAGAAAGCTGTTCTTAAGTCATTTGATCGCTGTCATCTTCGTCTCCGGCAGCATCGGAAGCTATTTCTACTTCAGCGCGAACCGCAGTCTGATGCAGAGTCTGCAGACGCGGCTCAAGAACAGCGCCGCTATCATAAGCGTGTCGCTGTCGGCCCGCGACCTGTCCGGTATTGACAGCAAAGATGACGTGTCGGACCCCACATATCTCTCCCTCCTGGACACACTGCGGAGAATGCGCCGAAGCAATCCTGACATCGCGTATCTATATGTGATGCGTAGAGTCGATGGCGGCGTTCAGTTTGTGGTCGATTCAGACGAAACAGAGGAACAGGCTCTACCCGGCCAGCCCTATGAAGACGTTGTACCGGCTCTTCTTGAGGGCTTTGACATCCCCTCGGTCGACGACGATATCTACTCGGACGAGTGGGGTTCATTTCTGTCCGGCTACGCGCCGATCGGCGGCGGTAACGGGGACTACCTCATCGGCATCGACATGCGCGCGGATGAAGTCGCTCAGAAGTTCAAGTATCTGCGTCTGTCCGGATTGATTTCCCTCGTGTTCTCCGTGGTCCTTGCCCTTGTTTTCGGAAACCTCGTCTCGCGGCGTTTTGTGAAGGGCATTCATGCTCTTATCGTGGCCTGTAGAAACATGGCCGACGGTCGGCACATGAAGGAATTGGACATCCGGACGGGAGATGAGTTCGACAGCCTGATCGAGGCGTTCAACACGATGTCGGGGAAGTTGAATCACTCCCGGAAAGAACTCGAGGAATCCAATGAACAACTCGAGAATCGAGTTCGAGAACGAACCCGCGAGCTGCAGGAGTCGCTTGACCGGGTGAAGCAACTCTCCGGTCTTCTGCCCATCTGCGCAAACTGCAAAAGTATCCGTGACGACAAAGGCTACTGGCGCCAGGTCGAGGGCTATCTGCAGGAACACTCCGAAGCGGTATTCACGCACGGCATATGTCCCAAGTGCATGAAAGCACTCTATCCCGACCAGGCAGACTAAGGGTCAGACACTGAAATATTGAATATTCAGTGTCTGACACTGAATTTTTCCCAGAGCGCCCTTGCTTCGGTGAGCTTGTCCCGGCATACCGCCAGAGGCGTTCTGCCATAATCACGGGTTGGTTCGAGGGTTGTGGTCTCAGCGTAGTCATTCCAGGTGACTAGTTGAATCAGGGGGGCCGGCACGCACGCAGAAGGGTCACCGTCAGCCCATTTCCTGAGGTAGTCCAGGTAGACCTGCCATGTAAGATCCAGGGTGTTGCCGACGCTTGTTTCGCGGCAAATTACTCCGGGGCGAATATGGGGACTGCCGGGATCATTGGCCCAGGCCCAGACAACGAGCTGATTGTTGAAGCCCGGCCAAACGCCATGCATGATATAGGAGCATTCGGAATTCTCAGCATTGGCCTTTCGGTATATGCCGCGCAGATAGTCCAATCCGCAGTTGTCCGGGTCACTCCAGCAGTAGGGACTGTCGAGGTCAACAGTCTCCCTGTCCGGCTGCACCCACGCATAGCAGGCGTCCTCACCTTTTCCTTGCGGATCACCGCTCCAGAGCAGATCGGCGCCGCCCACACCGAAAACCTCGTCCAGTGCTTCCCTGAACGCCCGACAGTTGTCGCCGTACGGAAAGATCGAGAAAACGGGTCTACCATCTCTCAGCAGGTAGACATCCGTGATCAGATGCTCCCTGACGAAGGTCAGATCTTCAAGAAGCGACTGCGGCTTCTTCCCTTCTGTCGGCCATTGAGCCTGGGAGTCGAATGAGATGAAGTAGTAGAAGGGATGGTCCGGATTTTCGGTATTCCATTTCTTGAGCCCGCGCAGCCAGTGAAGTGTAATCACGTTCTCGACAGAGTACTTGCCGTACCAGTTGATGATGAAGCCCTGCACGCCGTAATCAAGCGCCGTCCGAATCTGCCATTCGATGATGTCCGGATTGCGTGAATCGTAGATGCCTATCTCCGGAACATGATGATGCGTTCGCTTGTACCCCGCGCGGCTGTCATTCCAGTGTCGCATGTCCTCAATCGGCGCCTTCCAGTCGAGCTTGACCTCGTCATCCGGATGAAGAGGAAAACCATCGGCCGTGATCGTGAACCACGGGACGAAGTGACCGAACATCAAGGGCAGAGTCAGAGATTCCCCGTTACTGTTTTCTGTATGAAACTTCATTCCTGTTTCCGACGGCTCCTGCTAATGGGCGACTATAGAGCGCAACGGTAAACCTGTTGATTAAGCTTATCAATTGATTTCAGTGCCTTTTTCTGGTAGTCTCCACAGCCATGACATCAACATATACCTCTATTCCCTTTATCCTTGCATCCGTCCTTCTCTGCACAATGATATCGCCCGCGAAATCCCATGGCGAGAAGCCTATGGTCTTCGCCCACTATATGCCCTGGTTCCGCGCTGAGAAGGAGGCGGACGGATTCATCACATGGGATCACTGGCAATGGTTCGGCAAGGGGCCGAAACATGATCCAGATGATATAGACGAAGATGGGCGGCGTGATATTGCCTCGGTTTTCTATCCTCTGATAGGCCCCTACGATGGACGGGATCCCGACGTGTTGGAATATCATTTTCTGACGGCGAAGCTTGCGGGGATCGACGGGTTCATCGCGGACTGGTACGGACCCGGCAATTATTCTGACGAAGTCTTTGCGGCGATGGTTAGAACCGCCGAGCACTACGGTATGAAAGTCGCGATCTGTCTGGAGGAGAAATCCTTCTTCCCCGCCTATTCCAAAGCGACAAGCCGAGAGGAAGTGATGGCCGTAGCGGCGAACCAGATTCGGCATGTGCTGAATACTCACGCCGGGTCGCCGGCCTACTTGAGAAGGAACGGCGATCCCGTCTTTTTCATGTTTAACAACCACGAAAATGGTGCACTGGGAAGCCACATCCTCACACACGAAGAGATCAAGGCCGTTCTGGATGGTATTGAAGAGGAGGACGTGCTCCTTGTGCGCGGGTATCTCGATATGCACTACGCCGGCATTGCCCGAGGGGGATACCTCTGGTGCGACAGTCCCTCCGGCCGGGAGAACTTCTACAAACACGTTCCTGAGGCGCGGGAGAAAGGCGTCGAGTACATCGTCGGGGTCGCAAACCCGGGTTTTGACGACTCCGGAGTCTGGGGTTGGGGCGGGAGCCCCCGGATTACCGATCGCCGCGGCACGAAGTAATATGAGGAAAACTGGCAGGAAGTGCTTAAGTACAAACCTGATGCGGTGCAGATCGTGACCTGGAACGATTTCGAGGAGGGCACGACCATCGAGCCGACCGTAGAGTACGAATTTCAGTTCCTCGACTTGACCGAGCGCTTCGTATCCGCTTTTAGTGGGCGCAAAGAAGACCTGAGGAACAACGCCTGGCCGTATAGAATCTATCAATTGCGGAAGCATCTCGCCGGGATCGTTGATGCAGACAGAGGGAGAAGGTGGTCAGACAAAATGGACGGCTTTGCAGGAGATCTGGGCGGTGGAAAAAGTTTCCTGATGGGCCTGAAGCTCTGGTATCTTGAAGTGCGAATACGGTCACTTTGATTGTTGAGGGAGATTTCCGGATGAAGAGACTTTTCTTATGGGCCGCCTTGTCAGCCTTGGTCCTTTCATGTGCGCATGCCGAGGATCTGACGCTATTCAGCGCGGCAGAGGCCGGCGCGGACGCATGGAGTTGGGGCGGGGCTCGTGTGAAAGCTTCGGGTGATAATCTGTTGCTTACAGAGAACAACCGCTATGGCCCTTACGGCGATGCTTTCGTTTCGGATCATCTTCCCTACATTCCGTCGGCCACAATCAAGCTTGATGTAGCAAAGGTCGTCGCCGGTAAATACACGCTTCAGGCGGTATGCTTTGACGGCGCCAGCGTGCTCAGGTCCGTGGATATCGTTGCGACTTCGTCAAAGACCGGGCCGCAGATGCTGAGCATGTCGGAATCCCGTATTCCCCGCGGGACCGATTCAATCGTTCTGAAGATATGGGTGGTTGAGGAAGAGGGGGCCGCGATCGAACTGAAAGACCTGACCTACTCGGTCAGTATCAAGAGCGAGTACGTTCTTCTTGATTCTGATTTCAGAGATGCTTCTTCATGGGAAGCGGACGGCGTCACCCTCACGCCTGGAGATGACAAAGCCGTGCTGACTTTGCAGGACGGCAAGGAATTCGGCTCGCTCCTGCATAACGCGACGTTTCAGAAACAGGGCGGAAAACTTGTGTTGATCAAGCTCGCAGACGTTGAATCGGCCCGGCTTACACTCCAGATCCTGGTCTTTGATCGCCAGGGGAAATACCTGCATCCTGTCGATATAGCGAAGGACTTGAGTTCCGGCTGGCATGGCTTTCTCACGCGCGATATCACGTGGCCTGAGGAGGCGGGGACGTTCAGATTCAAGCTCTGGCTGTCCGGTGACAAAGGGGGCAGCGCAAGTCCCGAGCGGCTGTTGGTGGTGGCGAGATAATCGGACACCAGATACCGGAAGACGGATTTCGGATGGCGTCGTGAGCGAATTCGGCATCAATCCGCAGAATGATACCAGTAGTCCTTCTCGTCGGTTGCGCCGGTGAGCGCAATGTCTTTGCTCTTGAAATACTGCACGCCCATATCCGCAAACAGATAGTTTCCACCCGCGCCATTCTTGTGGACGTCGCCGGGCCGCTGGTCCAACCCGCAGAAAGAGAACTTCCCGACATAGCCGCGATCGTCCCGCGCGTTACCGGGCCTTTCGCCTACGATAATAAGGCGTCCTCCTCCGGACTGCGATTCTTCAAGGGAGAGCGGCAGATGCCCGCATGAGTCTCCTGGTCCCTTTTGATACCCGCCAAACGGATAGTGGTACTCGCACCCTTTCCAGTTATACCCCCCGTTTGCGGCGTAGGAACGCGGCTTGTTCGTTGAAGTCAGGTCAATGTACGGATCACTTGGGCACTCGAATACCGATTCCTCCCCGCCCAGATAAGCGAGTATCTCTGTGTCCCATGTGACGCCGGCGGTGTCGTTCACGGCAGGATACACATAGCCGTTGTCGTCGGCCCACATGATGATCGCCTGACCAATTACACGCAGATGGCTGGCGCATTTGGTCATGTTCCCCTTCTCCCGCACATTTCCAATGATGGGAAACATCAACGCCGCAAGGATCGCTATCAGGGCGATAACAACGAGAAGCTCAACAAGCGTGAAGCCGAGGATGCGTCGATAAGGAAAAGCGCTTGTATGTGGTTTATTCATGACTCTTTCGTGAACAAAACAGTATGATCCTCCCCGATTTTCTTTACAAGAGATCACTTTCCTGTAAGCGTTTACAACTATGAGTCCAACACTGGTAGAAGTCTCACGGAGGGCCGGCGTTTCAACTGCAACCGTCTCCCGCGTCATCAACAAGAGCGCATTGGTCACCGAGGCAACGCGCGCGAAGGTCATGAAGGCTATTCGCGAACTTAACTATCACCCGAGCCGGGCGGCACGCATGCTCGCCCGACAGTCGACCGAGACAATCGGCGTGGTCTTTCCGGACATCCAGGGAGGGTTCTTCGCGGAAGTTCTCCACGGTATCGATCTGGAAGTGACCGACACCCGCTATCACCTGATCACAGCTTTCGCACATGGAACTCAGGATGAAAGTTCTCTCGTGGAGGGTTTCCTTTACGAGCGCTCGGTTGACGGCCTGATTCTGATGAACCTGGCCCTTCCTGAAGAGTTCCTCAAGACCATCTCGACGCGCGATATGAGAGTCGTTCTTATCGATCGTCCCGCGCCGGGCTTTCCCTCGGTCTGTATCGATAACGGTACGGGCGTTGTCTCAGCCCTCGCTCATCTTACCGAAACGAGGGGGTACTCGAGGATCGGGTTCGTGCAGGGACCGATCGGGACATACGACGCCGAAGAGCGCTGGAGTGCGTGCAAAGCATTTGCCCGAGACAAGGGTCTTATACTTAACGATTCGTGGATTCTGAACGGCGACTTCAGTGAGGGCGCGGCCTTCGCCGCCATCGATCAACTGATTTTATCGGGTGGGGAGCTGCCGGAAGCCTTCTTCTGTCTCAACGACCACATGGCTTTCGGAGTCATGGAGGCCTGCAGGAAACACGGCGTCAGTATTCCCGGCGATTTGGCCGTTGTAGGATTCGATGATGGCTACACGGCCCGTCTACTGCGTCTGACAACGGTTCATGTGCCTCTTCACGAGATGGGTCGGCTGGCCGCGAGCGAGGCGATGAAAGGGAAAGACGAAGACGCGGCACACCATGTTCTGCAGACCGAATTGGTGATTCGGGATTCGTGTGGGAGTAACTAGTGCGAGATCTTGAATACGAAGCACCCCTTGCCCATTTGTCCGAACGGAGCGCACGACTAACCTGCAAGATCGAGGTTCTGCACCAGTGCACAGAACTTCTCCCTCTCCCTGAGGGAGAGGGCCGGGGTGAGGGAGGATTGGCCGTTGAATTTTCCCCTCACCTCAATCCTCTCCCCCGGGAGAGGAAGCTCAACGATTCCGCGCACCAGGGGGATAGACCGACACCTCCTGATCGCGGAACTCGGACTGCGGCCCCGGCAGCCTGCATGATCTGCCTCGTCATCATGGTAGTATTTGCAGTCTTCCCCGCGTTCGGCGCATGGCAGGCCGATACTCATTTTTCCCTCGGAACAAGCAACGGTATGCCCGTAATTCTTGATCCGGACGGCCACCCGTTCAAGTCAGTCGGCATGGTCTGGGCCTACGGACCGGAAGAAGGAGAGTTTCATCAGGACCTCACGCCCGAGCGCGTGATCGAGCATCTGCAAATGCTGAAGGATCTCGGGTTCAACACGCTGAATCTTTACGGTGAAGCGTACATCCCCGAGATGCTGAACTGGTGCGACGAGAACGAGATCGCGGTCTACTTCCGCACTTCCTACGGCGGTTCTCTGCCGGAGGAAACACGCGAGTATCCGGACTTCATGGATTCCGATATCAGGCGACGTGCGATCAGTCACTACGACGGATTCCTGAAACAGATCGGGAACCATCCCAGCGTTCTTGCCATTGACATGGACCACCGCTGGATCTTTCCGCTCGATTGGGCCGGTCGCCGTCGCATAGATGAACCGCAGCTTGGTCCCGCAGGAATCGCACACTTTCCGGCATGGCTCAAAGAGAAGTACGGCACGATTGATATTCTGAACGGAAAGTGGAAGACGGACTACACCTCGTTTGCCGCCGTTATCGCGGATCCCTCGCTCGTCGGGAACGGCAAGGTACAGAAGCTCGGCTATCATCCCGCGCGGGTTGACCTGATGCGCTACACGTTGTGGACTGCGACGGATTTCATCAGCGAACTCGCCGCGGCGATTCACAAAAGAGTTCCTGGAGTCATGCTCACACCGACGACGGAACATCCAGAGTGCATTCCGGAGATGAGCCCGCGCGTCAAAGATACGGGCATAGCGTTCATGTCGCCGGTTCACTACAACAGCGCGGAGGACTTCGAACGGGAAATGCCTTCTTTCTCAAAGCTGATCTATGAGACGCGCTGGCACTACGACATACAGGGCGGCCCGGCCTACATAAGCGAGACCGGATGGCGGACCCGGGTACTCAACCAGAATCCACCCAATATGCGTTATGCGTGGATCCCTTCGCAGGACGAGGAAGCCGCGGCAAGGATGTACGCGAAACAGTTCGCGCTGTTGAGCGTGATGCCGTGGGTAGGCGGCTACGGATACTTCAAACTCTATGATAAATGGCCGGAGGGTGACTTCGGATATCTTCGCGATGACGGGTCAAAGAAACCGCAGGCGCTTATCGGTGATGCGGTCAATGAAGCCTTTCAATCGATCCTGACAACCGATCCCGCGCCGGAAGTCTGGATCTACTATCCTAAGTATGCGCATACGACGACGAGGCCCGGCTTCGCGCAATTCAAGTCGTGGGTACAACTTTGGGAAAAGCCGTTCATGGACGCCCTGGAACGGAGGGTTCACGAACACTGGGAGGGATTGAGCGCCGGCGATCGTGCGGTCGGCTCCAATTTCGCCGCCTGCGCCGCAGCCGATTTCGAGACGCTCTGGCGGGGGTTCGCATTCACGGAGAAGATACCCGCGGACGGCAAGCCCGTCGTTCTCTTCTCATCGATCATGGAATTCATGTCGGACGAAGACCGCGAGCAGCTGAGAGATATTCGGACCATAAGTTTCGGAGAAATAGGATCACGCGATCTGTTCATGAATGAAACGGTTCCGTGGGACATCGATATCCTTGGACTCACATCGGAAGACGCGATGGAATCGGTGATGTCTGTTCCTCATTTTCCCCAGATCTGCACGGGCCAGACCATTCGACTGCCTGAGGCATCTTTCAACAGGCTTGATCTGTGCGCGTCCTCCCGCGATGGGGATGCAGCCGGGTTCATCGACCTTGCTTACGTGGACGGCGGCAAAGAAAGACTTGTTCTCGGCCCCGCGATCACGGACGCGAAACATCCAGCGGCGATGACCACCGGCGGATTCACGAATAGCGCGCACTTCAGTCGCCTGTCTGTCCCGCTCGAACCCATGTCGCAAGTTGAAGCGATCACTCTGCCCGATGCTTCGTGGATCACGATTCACTCGGCGGATCTTGTCACCGGCGGATTCGCAACCAATATCCGCGTTGCCTTGACGATCGACTACAAACCCATCGAAGGCGAAACGCGGTGGTGCCGACTGCTGCGGAAATCAACGAACTCGGTGACGGTCCTTCAGCATTTTGACTCGGGATACCCCGCCGTCCTCGCAAGCGGCCCGCACGCGGTCTTTGCCTACGACCCATTGACGTGGACGGGAAGGAAGAACGATATCAGCGCATGTGTGGGCGCTCATGACAGACTGATCGAGCGTTGTCTCACCTACCTCAGAGAAGTAGATCAGCGCGCCACACCTGACGGCGGGGCTCGCAATGACCGACGTTCTACGCAGGCAGCGGCTCCGCGACAAACACGTCATCGCGAGCCCCGCGGCAGCGGGACGTGGCGATCCAGACGTTTGCAGGAGGAACAAGCTGAATCAAAGGCAACTCCGATTACCGACTGGCAGATCTGCGGTCCTTTCACCTCCGATGGGCTGTTTGATGCTGTTGTTGCCGACGAGAGATCTCTATGTCCAGCCAACGCACCGGCAGACGGGAAATGGATCGCCTGCAAGCGGGAGTCGGGAGTGATCCATCTCGAGGATGACGCCCTCATGGGGAATAATGACTACTCTTCCGCGTACGCTTACACTCAGATCACATCAGACGACGAGAGAGACATGAATCTTCTGCTGGGCAGTGACGACGGAATCATGGCCTGGTGGAACGGTCGCCTCGTGCTCGCCAACGAAGTCTTCAGGGGAGTGACTGCCGACAAAGACATCGTACACGTCCGCGCAAAAAGGGGAACAAACACCCTCCTTCTCAAAATCTTCGATGAGGCCGGCGGCTGGGGCTTCAGCGCGGCGACTGCCACATGCAATGCACAAGAGGAATAGTGTCAGCGACCGGAGTCCGCACCGACGCTTCTCTCCTATCCCGCTCTTGACTGACTGACCAATCTGAGGATGATACTGATTCTGGCTTTCAGGGAAGGTGGAAGAGCATCTCATGCCTGCGGAAACATCAGACAACTCAGCGTCCTGTCTAATTGTCGGGGCTGGCGTCACCGGCCTTCTGGCGGGGTGCAGACTGCGTGAAAAGGGGCATGCTGTCACGATTCTGGACAGCGAGCGCGCGGTCGGAGGGAGGATGTCGACGATCGAGATCGATGGCGCTCACTTTGACCATGGAACACAGTTCTTTGTCGGTCAGGAAGGGGAATTCCGGGACTTGATCACCCAGTGGGAGGAAGCCGGCGCGGCGACACGCTGGGGTGGGCGCTTTCTGGGAGAACAGGGACACGACGAATTCAGAACGGCAGCGCGCTACTGTGGCGCGGGTGGCATGAGCGCGATAGCGCAACACCTGGCTGCGGAGCTCGATGTCCGCCTCGGTCAGGAGGCGGTGCGGGCGGAAATGACCCCCAAAGGCTGGTGTGTCTCAGTGGCGACGGGAGAAACATACTCTGCGCAGAGCCTTCTGCTCACGGCGCCCGTACCGAGTTCACTTCGGATTATCGATACCGGAGGAGTAGAGTTGCCCGCAGAGATCGAGAAGGGACTGGAGGCCGTCACGTATCAGCCTTGCCTTGTGCTTCTCGCGTTGCTCGATGGCCCCAGCGGCCTTCCGGAGCCCGGCGGCATCAAACTCAACAGCAGTATTCTCATGTGGCTCGGCGACAACAAGATCAAGGGCGTATCTCCGGGAACCCATGCCGTGACTCTTCAAACAAGCGGGGCGTTCAGCGACACGCACCTGGCAGATGACGAAGAGAGCGTGAAGAATCTCATTTCAAATGCGGCCATACCTTTTCTTCAGGGCATCATCAAGAAATCCTATCTGCACCGGTGGAAGTATGGCCGGGTGACTAATGTCTTCGATGCCCATTACGCGTGGGTTGACGGCCAGTGTCCTGTCGCTTTCGCGGGCGACGCGTTCGGCGGGCCCTGCGTCGAAGGCGCCGCGATCTCCGCGTTGAGGGTAGCTGAACGGCTGGCCGATTATCTCGGCTGAAAACTTCCGAAACCTGGAAGTCTGGTCATGTCCCGAGTCTTCTGCAATTCAGCTTTACTTCTTTCACGCGGATTGAGGGATCGACATATGCATGGAGACGAGTAAGCAGGTAGAGTAAGTGTGCAGAAGCACGCAGCGCATAGTTAAACGGTTTCACTTAAACGACCTGCTTCATCGCCCCCCCCTTCACGGTGATTCCCGACTTAGAGCGAATTCACAGAAACTGTAGCCGTGATATGCGCAATGGATGGCCGGCTTCCACGCCGTCCGCGGCCGCGGTGTAACGCGGCTGTCCAGAGAAAACGGCTATGACATTGTTTGATCTGCTCTAGCTTAGATACTTCACTGCGTAGGTTTTGAACATACACCAGACCATGCCGCCTTCGCGAAGTCCCAGATGAGAGGCTGCACTGTGCGTGACCTCGGCGAGGAGTTTCACGCCTGCATCGACCGTGCACAGCGTGCAGTCCGGAGCCTGGGTGAGCCGCTCGATTCGTCCCTCTATCTGGTTCTGTAGTGACACGTCATCCGCCCGTTTCGACGCCAGCACAAGGTCCTCCGCCCTCACCGACACATAGAGATCGGCTCCGGTTCTGTACTCCTCCGCATAGGGCGCGCGTATCGTTTGATCGCCTGCGCCGAGAGACGTGATGCCATCCGCGGAGGATGTGTCAGTCACATTCACTTTGAAGATGTTGACCAGCCCGCCGCGGAGCTTCCGCCGAAGAGCGGGTGACTCGTGAATCAGATCAAGGTAGCTTCCGAATCCCACGGTCTTTCCTCCGTCCATCACGAACAGCTCATCCGTGAGTTGAAGAATGTCGGTCAGGTCGTGGCTGACGACCAGCATGGGAACATCAAGGGCGGAGCGAATCCGCCGAATAAAGGGAAAGACTCTCTGGCGCAGTTCCATATCCACCGCGGAGAACGGTTCGTCCAGCAGGAGCAGACGGGGTGACGCCATTAAGGCTCTTCCGAGCGCCACGCGCTGACTTTCGCCTCCCGAGATGTCCGAAGGATTCCGCGCAAGGAGGCCTTTCAACTCGAGCATTTCCGTAACCAGTTCGAATCTCCTCTCGCGTTCAACGGCATGAAGTCTCCCCGCGCCATATCGAAGATTACGGCTGACGGTCAGGTGCGGGAACAGGCGTGCGTCCTGAAAGACTATGCCGATTCGGCGTCTATGGGCGGGGACGCAAATGCTCCGAGCCGTATCAATCAGCGTCTGACCGTCGAGATCCAGGCGGCCGTGGTCAGGTCGGATCAAGCCGGCGATGATATTCATCAGCGTGCTTTTTCCCGCGCCTGACGCCCCGAAGATCCCGGTTACTCCCGCGCTCGTCTGCAATGCGATATCCAGCTCGAACTCCGGGCGGAGATACTGTGCGTCGAGTCCGAGTCTCATGCAATCACCCCCATTCGCTTCTTGAAGCTTCGCACCCAGAACTCCGAAATGGCCAACGCGAGAAACGCTATCAGCACGGAGATAATCACGAGACGAAGTGCCGGTGCGTCTCCTCCGGGCGATTGCAGATATGTGTAAAGCGCCAGCGGAAGTGTACGCGTCTCCATGGGAATATTCCCCGCGAAGGTGATCGTGGCTCCAAACTCACCGATGCTTCTGGCGAAGGAGAGCACAAAACCGCTGACAACTCCGGGAAAAGACAGGGGCAATGTGATCCGGAGAAACGTCTTAAGCGGGTTGGAGCCCAATGTCCGCGAGGCTTCTTCGAGTCGAACGTCAACCATCTCCACAGCCGTCCGTATCGATCGCACGGCAAGAGGAAAAGAGACGACCATTGACGCGAGGACCGCGGCCTTCCAGGTGAATGCCAGGCGTATGCCGAGTGTGGAGAATATCCACTTTCCCAGGACGCCGTTGCTTCCGAACAGAACCAGCAGAAGGTAGCCGGTGACAACCGGCGGCAATACGAGCGGAAGGTGAATCAGGCTGTCGAGCACGAGTTTGCCTGCGAACTCTTTTCGCGCCAGCAGCCAGCCGCAAGCGATGGCCGGCACCAGATTGACGCCGGCGCACCACAAAGCGATCTTTGCGGAAAGGGCAAGAATAGACCACTCTTCCGGTGTCATGTTCGTCTTTGTCCTATCCAGGGCTCCGCGCCTATTCTGGAGGGTCGGCTTTCACGCTGACCATACTGGCGCCATCACTCAGGTTTGACCATGAGCCATTTTCATTGGTGAATCTACTGTTCGACCGATACAAACCCCAGTGCTTCGGCCAGCTTTGCAGCAGCAGGACTTACCATGAAATCCAACAGTCTCTTCGCGCCGGGACGTGACGGCCGGCAACAGGCGACACTGTATCTTATCGGGTCGTGAAGTTCAGGCGGGAAGACCGCGACAACTCTCACTTTCTCCGAAATAGCAGCATCGGTCTTGTAGACGATGCCGAGTTGGGCCTCCCCCCTTTCGACCGTTGCCAACGCCGCGCGAACATCGAGACAGGGAAGCAGCCGGCCCTCAAGTTTCTCTGCCCATCCAAGTGAACCAAGTGCTTGCGCCGCGTAGCGTCCGGCGGGTACATGAGCAGGATCGCCCAGAGCCATATAGCCCTCGAACAACTCTGAAGGATCAACGTCAGCGGATATCTTCACTTCGATCCGACTTTCGACAGGGGCGATCAGTACGAGGGCGTTGCTGAGAAAATCAACGCGCGTTTCCGGAAGTGTCAGGCCTCTCTCTTCGAGGTAGTCCATCCATTGAAGGTTGGCGGAAAGAAAAATGTCCGCTGGCGCGCCCTGCGCGATCTGGCGTGCAAGGAGTGATGAAGAGGCAAGATTCAGTCTGACTTTTTCACCGGTTTGCTCTGTATAGGCGTCAGCAACGTCTTGAACGAAATCCGTCGTGCTGGCTGCGGCGCAGAGAAGCAGGGATTTATCCTCCGCGGGCGACGAAGTGATCAGGGATGCGAAGGCGAGAACCGAAGTCAAAAACGAGTTGAAATGCTTCAGTTTCATATCTTCTGCGGGCGGGGCGCTTTGATCACTACTTCGCGCGAACCGTCGAGGGGCAGTTTGAATTCCAGTTCCACGATGTCGCCGGCGTGGCTTCGCGGAGGTCGACCCCAGCCCATCATAACCATCGCTTCATCACTGCCGGGCTTAGGCTTGAGAACCTTGATGTCCCTGCCGATTTCCTGTTCACGGCCGTCAACACAGACACCGAGCAGCGTCCGCTCCGCGACGAGATTGACGCGAATTCGCCAGGTTCGTTCCTGCAGTTGCCCGGGAAACCGGCCTTCCGTCGCGTTCACCTTGACCGAGACTTCGTCCTTGCCCCCGGTAATTTCAATTCTCGTTCGCGCGTATTCGCCGGACTGATACCCGAGGCCTTCTCCCGCGTCTTCGTATAGCTCGCGCAGGATTGTTCCCGCATGGCCGGGAAAGACCATGACCGTGATGGGGTCCCATGGGCGCTGGCCCGTGTAGCCCATTTCCGGAGCAGTGATAAGTGCGCCGCCGCGACGGACATACAGCGGGATGTGGCGAAGTGTCGATTTCTCTTCAATGGTCGTGGGTCCGTACACGATGTTGCCCGTCCACAAGTTCTGCCACATGCCGGGAGGAATCCATACCTGGGAGGTCGCAACGCGCGTCTTCTTGTCGGCGGGCTTCGTAACGGGAGCAACAAGCAGGTCATCGCCGAGGAGATATTCATCACTGCGATGAGCTTCGCGGTGCTCCGGCCACCCCAGAGACGGCTTGCGCAGGATGGGTGTGCCATCATCATAAGCCCGTCGCGCAGCGGTGTAGATGACTGGGAGGAGGCGGTAGCGTAGCTTGGCATATTCGCGAACGATGTCCGCCGCCTCTTCTCCGAAGAGCCAGGGGTAGCGGAAGATGCCTTCCCCGTATGTGCCGTGAATACGCGTGATCGTTCCAAGACATCCGTATTGAAGAAAGCGCACATACAGCTCGTCGTCCGGCTGACCGATATGACCGCCCAGGTCCTGGTGAACATATGGCAGAAGTCGCAGGCCTTCCTCAACGCTGTCGCAGATGCCTGTCTCGAGTTCCTTGTAGGTCGCCTGAATGTCTCCTGTCCACCAGATTGGAAACCGGTGTGAACCATGGTTCCGTGAGCGCATGCTCATAATCATCGTGCGTTTGTCCGGCGTGTGAGAGCGGATGATGTTCCAAAAGAGATACTGTCCCCACAGCGCTTGATCCATACCGGGATCCGGCTCCCGGATACTGTCGGGCCAGTTCTGATCGTACCACCACGAGTCGAGTCCCATGTCGAGGAAACCTGTTAATCCTTTGTACCGGAACTTCAGCATGGCAGGTTCCAGCGCCGCCATGCCGTTGGGTTGTGGATGATCGTTAAACATGAGGCGCACATTCTTCTTGTGTGCCCGGTCGATGAACCTCTGCATGTCCGGGAAGTATTTTTTCTCAACGTCATAGCCGCCAGAACCGCCCACGCGCCAATCCGTATCCAGTACGAAAACGTCCAGTGGATAGTCCCTCTCGCAAAAAGCATCGATATCCCTGAGGGCATCTTCCTCCGTGAACGGATAGTAGAGACTGGTCCAGAAGCCGAACGCCCACAACGGGAGCAGAGGGATCTGTCCCGTGAGTTTCAGATACTCTTTGCGGGAGTGGTCCGGGCCCTGCGAGAGCAGGAAGAGGTATTTGTCCCGTCCCTTGAAACTCAGATCCCATCCGCTTGTGTGATAGAGGGGATCAGATTCAGAGATCTGATCTTCCGGAGGGGGACACGCCCCCCACGGTGGAGGAATGAGTCGGGGACTGTCCGAAAGGACCCATGCCCGTTTCTTGCCCGGTGGAGCAAAGCAGTCAGGCTCGTACGAGGTCTTGTCCCCTCCCGACCAGATCGAAGTGCCGGAGTCCTTCTCACGCACCTCGATGCTGCTCCAGACCTTGTCGACGTTTCCTGTCCGCTCGGCAAGGATCATGCAACCTGGTAATTCGATTCGCATCAGTGATCCGTCCTCAATCACCCGAAACTCGGCACCCGGCCACTCCCGATCCACAACCAACAACGTCGGGTTGTCCTCGAATCCCTCCGGTCCCCGCTCTTCAAAACGAAGCAGGGTGGGCGACAGTATACTGACCCGTACGAAATCAGATATTTGAAGATATTTCATAATCACAATTGGGGGTAAGACTCTGAATCTTCGTCCTATGCACCGTTCACTAATTGCTTTCTTAACATAACCAATGGATGAATCAGGTAGAAAAATGGGAGCGTCCATTTTTTTCTGAGTCTGTAGTAGCTCTGAATTCGGACGGGAGACGCAAAGAGAAGTCGGCCGATGAAAAGGAGGCGTACCGGCCTGAAGAAGAAGCCGTGATGCACATCCATGCTCGCCTGGATCAGGCGGTCCACCCAGCCGATGCTGAGCAGTCTTCCGGTCAGCGTGGTGTCTGTTTTGAGCATATCGGTGGTAACGCCCAGAGAGGCCAGCACTTCCGCGGCCCGCGACCCAGGCAGGAGCAAGTCCAGCAGGCGGAGCGTTTCGACGAGTTCGCCATTAACGTTTTGCTCGCGCGATCTTTCCCCGATGACATTCCAGTTCAGCTCTTCTTTTTCAAGAAAGAGCATGAGATCGATGAACCACACGAGCCGGTTATCTCGCGACGGCTTGAGGAACCACTCGGCGGGGCGGCTGTCACGGAGTCCCAGGAAGTTGATCAGGCCGTGTTTGGCCACGTGTAGACACAGGTATATCAGGGAGTCTTCCGGGGAGAGCGTCCCGATCTCGTGCCCGCTGGCGCGGAATGTGGTGACTCTGCTCAGAACGGCACGCATATCGATCCGCGCGAGATTCGCCTCATCCACCAGGCCCCAATGAAGTTCAATCCAGGGAAGGGAGTCGCTCTCGTGCTTGAGGACAAGATGAAAATGCGCCCGCCTCATCATCAGTTCACTGAACCAGTTTCCCGCGACCGAATAGCCCATCGTCTTAAGGACATCCAGAGCGCGCTGGACGTTTCGTCTGTGTACAAGGATGTCGACGTCGTCATACGGCCTGACGAAAAGGCCGTGGTAGTAGGATTCATGCAGGTAGGGACCCTTCAGCACGGCGTAGATCAACCGGTTCTCGCGGAAAAGCGCATCGATCTTTCCCAGCATGACGACGGTCACCTTGTGATGCATTTGCCGGCGACGGAGTTCCTGTGAAAGATGATCGCGGTACAGCTGCGGGATATTCATGTCGTCACGGGGAAGCAGAACCTGCGCGGCAAGAGGAAGCAGTCTGTGCGCGGCGAGAGCTTCGTAGGCCGTAGCCCAGTTCTCTATCTGCAGCTGTGCCCCGTCTTCGCGATGTGTAGCCACGCCCAGCTTCCGCATGCAGTCCGTCAGTATGCTTTCAGCGGAGACCGTGCGCGGGTTGGATTTCGTTATGACCCGTTCTTCGTCCATTAGCGACTCAACACTTTGCCACGCTATCTCAGGAAAGAAAGTCTTTCGTGTCCCACATGGAGGGCGAAGCTCGTGACACGGCGAAGCCCGCAGGGCGCAGATGGCTGCTGAGCCGAATCATCGACGTATTATGTTTGCAACAGGTCGTCAAACTGGGTATTTCCTGACCGCCCGAATGCAATAAGGAAGAACGGATATACGACTATGAACGAGGCTATGAATTTCTCAATAAACAGCCAGGATGTTGTCAACGAGACGATCGAAGGCGAAGTGATCATGATCAACATGAAAAGCGGCAACTACTACAGTGTTGATCGAGTGGGCGCCGACATCTGGACCTGTCTTGAGAAAGGCCTGGCATCCGCGGATATTGTGGACGTCGTCGCGAAGAAGTACGCAGTGGATGCTGATACGGTGAAAGACGAAGTGGACCGGTTCTTGAGCGAATTGAATGCGGAGAATCTTCTCTGCCCCGCTGAATCGTCCGCGTCCGCCGACGGGTTTGCCCTTGAGCCCGCAGGTGAGGGAGACTCGTTTCAGGCCCCTTCGCTTGACAAGTACGACGACCTTCAGGATCTGCTTCTCGCGGACCCGATTCACGACGTAGACGCCGGAGGCTGGCCGAACAATCCGGAGGCCTGAACGGCGGGAACCTGAATGTGACCGATCCTGCGACATCACCCGAACAGGAAGCTCGTATGATCGAGTTCCTCCGGGTCGCGCACGATCTGTTCGAGCGCGCCGCGGCGAACGCGGGCGGTGTCCGGGAGCACGTCTTTGAGATCGCCGGCCTCCACCTGAAACTGCGTTTCGCGGGCGAAGCGATTGTTCCCCATGTTCTGCCCGCGCTGGAACATCTGTCCGTTCCTCTCCATGAAGACGTAAGCGCCACGATCGACCTGTGGGATGAAGCCTCGACGGGCATCGTCCTTCCCCGTCCGCCGTGGAAAGAAACGGACTACGTCATACGCGGCGAGATTCCCGGCCTGTGCAGTAGAGAAATGCACACGGCATTCGATCCGGGCTTTCGAGGACTCAGCATGCTCCACATCGCGGCGGGACGAGGGATCTTCCATCTGCCTGACGCGTCGCTGATTCCGTATTACGAGCACTCCTCCCCTCTGCGAAGCATTCTTCACCGGTGGCTTGAGGAGAACCGCAGGCAGTACATGCACGCGGGCGCAGTCGGGACGGAAAATGGCGGCGTGCTTATCGCGGGTAAGGGCGGCTCCGGCAAATCAAGCACCTGCCTGAAATGCCTGTGCGCGGGCATGCTGTATGCCGGCGATGACTACACCGTGCTTGATCTTGATGACATCCCCCGCGTTCACAGCCTCTACTGCACCGCCAAGCTTAACGCCGAAGACGTAGTGCATTTCCCCGAACTCAAAGGAGCAGTCCGGAACGAAGAAACCATGGACGCCGAAAAGGCCCTGCTCTTCGTGCGTGGCTTCTTCCCCGGGAACATCGTCAAAGCGCTCCGGCTCCGGGCCGTGCTGATTCCGAGCGTAGGACATCCGGGAACAGAGATAGTCCCCCTCTCACCGATCGCAGGACTGAAAGCCCTCGCCCCCAGCACCATCTTCCAACTCCCCGGCGCGGGCAGAAGAGCCTTCGAAACCCTCTCCGCGCTGGTAAAAAGGGTACCCTGCCACGCCCTCCATCTCGGCCCGGACCGAAACGAGATTCCTGATGTAATCAGATGCTTTCTGGAAGACGTTCAGCAGTAGACCTGCTGCGGATGTCAGATGGTCTCAATTCTCTGAACCGCGTCAACCGTCGAGAAAACTGCCGAACCGATTCTTGAATCAGGAGATGCGCCCCCTTTTCTTCCGCTCGACCTGTCTCTCAATTCTGCCAGAATGTGTAACGGTAACAAGCGCCGAAGGCGCAGATATTTGCATAAGCTGAGCCGCTCCACTTGGAGTCAAATCCACATTGTTTTACAGAACAACCACCACTATTGCAGCACGCCTCCAATGCAACACCACGTGATGCCGAGATATTTGCTGTTGCTGAAGCCAATTTGTCCAGCCCCGCCAAAGACGTCTCAAGTTCACCGCCACCGGTTGCTGTCAGAGTGACACCTCCCATGATCTTGCCACAGCCTCCGCTCTTTCCCTCGCAGCCGCCATCCACGAATTCAACCGATCCAGCCACCGTGCCTTCCACAGAGCCTTTGACACCGATGTAGCCGGAAATAGAGATATCCATACCGGGTACACCTATATTGAACTGAGGGCCACCTACTACGGAAGCGCTTCCCTCGAGCGAGAAAGTCCACGATCCTCTTGTCTCCTCAGTCCACCCGCCAGGACAACACTCCTCGCACACCTCTCCTCTCAACTGAGTGGCAATCTTCATATCCCCCTGCAAACTAATCCAGCCGACAGGAGGGCCGATGTGGAAATCGCCGAGTCCCAATGAAAAGTCCTTATAGACGGCATGACAGTTGCGCTTAGCTGTCAAGCCTAGGGGGTCTACGTACACAACTGGACGATTCTCGACGAAGACGTACAGATGTTGACCTCCTTGCTCTCCGATAGGATCCCGGGACAGCCATCTTCCCGAACTTGGGTGGTAATGCCGGTAGCCGAAATACAATAGCCCACTCGCGCTATCCAGTTCCTTTCCGTTGAATAGGAACCGCGACGTTTGGTTCGGCTGACTCGATACGAGAGTACCGAAGGGCGCGTATTCTAAACCGGCCATTTGCTCGTATGCATAGGTTGCCGCAATGCTCCCATTACCAGAGTTGAGCGGATTCATCAGCTCACCGGGATCGTTAACATCAATGCTGACGCCGAGGATTCCGCCGATGCCTCCAGCACTGTCAAGTGTTCCGGAGATGTCCATTCCTCGAACACAGACCTCGAGGTTCGAACTCTCACCATCCAGCACGGCCAAGGGAATAAAATGACTATAGACGTACAGATTTGTATGACAGGCGCCCCCTTCGCCCTGAGTACGCTTATACCTTCGAGCCAAGCCGTCATATTGGCTTCCCATTACATTCAATCCCGTTGCGAGCTTCGTGGCCCGAACAAGATGGTCTGCTTCGTCAAACGCATAAGCGAACTCTCCGTCGTTCGTCAGATTGCCGTTTGCATCGAAGGCGTAGGAATGTCCGCTGGCAACGACGCTGATCCGGCTGGTTGCGGACCGGCCGAAGACGTCGGTGGCAATGGCTATCCATTCGTTGGGTCCCGGTACGACGGCCTGGTTGGTGACGACAAATGTTCCGTCGCTGAAGGTGTATACCGGTTGACTATTAACGGTAATGACAGCGTCGGTGATATTGACTGAGCCCATGACGGCCATTACCCCCGCCCAGCCGCTTGTGGTGAGCTGATTCAGTTCGTTGTAACGAGTCGATGTTACAAAGCCGTTCTCGACCTTCTGGGTCATGTTTCCGGCGGGATCGTATGCGTAGCGGAACGAGTAACCCGGCCACGCCGAATCATCACCCATGTAGCCTTCGGCTGAAGTCAGTTGTCCGATGGCGTCGTAACCGTAGTCAATCCGCCTGCCGTCCTCGCGAACTACCCGGGTCCGTTGATCATGTCCGTCATAGGTGTACGCGAACGAGAGAAGAACATCTCCGGAGGATTTCTTATGCACAAGATTCGTGAGCCGCAGAAGGGCGTCATAATGGTAGACGGTTCTCACTCCATTCGGGCGAATGAGTTCAGCGGGAAGCCGGCCGTTGCGAGTGTACATGTAACTGTACGAGCCTTCCGGCGCGGATACGCTGACAATGCGGTCCAGTGAGTCAAAACCATAGCCGACGCTGATCCCGCAGTAGGCCATGTTGGTCAATCGCTTGCTGGCGTCGTAGCCATACAGGACGCTGTCGTTCTGGAAAGGACCATCCGTACCGGTTTCTTTCGTGCAGCCCTCGACGTAGGACCACGTGGTCGTACCCACGCTGTCGATCATCTTTGTTCTTCGATTCAGGGCGTCGTACTCGAAGCCGACGTCCGGATCGCTGTGATAGTTGACGTTGGTCAGATTGCCGTTCAGATCATAGGAGTAATAAGTCCATCGCCCGATGCAGTCCCGCTTCGCGCTCAATTGACCTTCATCGTCGTATTGATACTGCTCGCCGCTTAGATCGTTGAATACCCGCGCCGTCTTTCGGCCTTCAGCATCGAAGCTGAAGTACGTGTGATGGCCGTTTTGATCGACGAGGTTGGTAACGTTGCCGAAAGCATCATATTGATAGCCGATGCTGTGTCCGGAGTTGTCGACACGATTCGTCACCCGACCGAGAACATCGCGCTGATAGATTGAAATACGTCCCGCGCGGTCCGTTTCCCGCGCCAGGTACGTGTTGGTGTACTGTCTGTCGACAAACGTACCATCCGGCAGATAAGTCCGCAGTGGCCGGCCAACTTCATCGAAGGTGTTGGAGATGACCAGTCCGCTCGCGTCACGAAACGCCACGAGCCATCCCAACGCATTATACCAGTTGCTCTGCACCAGCAGTCCGTCACGCATGATGCCGGTCAGTTTGCCAAGGCCATCGTAGGTACGCTGTTCGGCAATCCCGTTGGGGTCCTGCATGCCGGTCAGTCGCCCCAATCCGTCATAGTAGTTACTGGTGATGAACCCTCGGCAGTCGCGGATGCTTATAGGCCTGTTGGCGGCATCATACGTATACGATATTGCTTCTCCCATTGCGTTTGTCCGGCAAAGCCGGTTGCCGACCAGATCATATGAGTACGTGGTCGTGCTTCCGCCGGGCGAAGTCTCTGACGTGAGGTAGCCAAACTGGTCATAATCGAGCAAGGTGGCCCTTCCGAGACGGTCTTCCTGAGTGCGGATACCGTCCGGACCGTATGACCAGGTGCGAAAGGCGCCCGATCCGACATCTGTTTCCATGATCTTCCGGCCCAGTCCATCGTATGCATTCGTGATGATCTGTCCGGAGGGTGTGGTTTCAACTCGCAGTCTGCCTTTGTAGTCGTAGGTGTAGTACGTCGTATAGCCCAGCGGGTCGGTCTGCGATTCGGGATAACCCCATACGTCATATCCGACGATCGTCATTCCTCCGGATGGTGAGACAACATTGGTCGGTTGACCATAAGCGTTGTAGCGAATGGTCTGGGTGCTTCCGTCGGGGAAGGTTGTTGAAATCGGATTCCCGCGCCAGTCGTAAGTGTACCGTGTAACGTGGCCGAGAGCGTTGGTCGTGGTCACAAGATGACCACGCTCGTCATAACCATACTTTGTGACGTTGCCATGCGGATCGGTTACTGCAATGGTGCGTCCAAGTGAATCGATCGTGTTGGACCAGAATGTGCCGTCCCGCTTACGTTCTGTCTGAACCTGGCCAAGTGCATCGTAGGTGAACGTCTGGTAGGTTCCGTCAGGATAGTCAACGCGCGTAATCCTGTTGCTTCCATCCCGTGTATTTGTCGTCGTGCGGCCCAACGGGTCGGTCATTGCCTGCAGATGCACGGGATACGTGTTGTCGGTGTAGCTCCAGTTCCAGCTTCTTCCCGCACTGTCGACTTCGGATGTGACTACGCCGAAATGAGCTGACAGGCCGTACGTGTGCGTATTGCCGAGGCGATCCACGTACGACGACATGAACCCCTGATTCCCGACATAACTGTAATTCTGCGCCTCTCCGGCTTCGTTCGTGATGACCGCTACGCGCGTGCGATTCTCGTCCGGGTAGTAGCAGTACTTCTTTGAGCCATCCCCGTACTCGACCACATGCATGCCCGGCTGATTGGTCGGGAACGTCAGCCTCGCCACGAGCGCGCTGGTTACCAGGTGCCGCTCTTCATAGATCATGCCCGACACGCCGACAGGCGCCTCGGGGCTGTTGTCTCTTTCCCGCTGATAGGAGTAGGCCATTCGGCTGTAGGGCGGCGGATACATTGGGTCATCTGCGCCTATAAGCACGGGGCGCCAGTATTTCCCCGGGGGAGGCGAGCGGTAAGAATACTTGGCCGATGTGCCGTCACCATAGTTCGCGCGTCTCAACGCGCCGTGACCGATTCCGTCAATGAACATGGAGTCATACTCGTAACTGACCACGCGGCCATCACTGCCGGACGCGCAGAGGATAAACTCCGGCGCAATCCAGATCACGGAACTGAAGTCGTTCGCCTCGTCCACATACGGATTGTTCGTGTCGGTAAGCCAGTTGGTTCCGTTCACGATGAACTTGTACTGATAGACTCCCTCCGCAAGATCGACCGCTCCGGTCCAGAGGCCGCCTCCCGCATCGTACATCTGATAGTTCGATGTCGGGCTGTAATCGCGCCCGGGCAGACGCACGCAGGAACCCGTCAGACTGACGAAGTTGAACGCGAAATTCCCGAACGTATCTTTGCTTCCCGACGCTCCGTCCCCGAGGAAATACCCCGACAGATAACGGTCGTTGCCGCTTGTTCCGTCGCTGGCGAGCACTCCTGCAATGAAACATGTCGAAACAGAAGATACCGCCTGTGCGTTCAGCGACGTCCACGGTATGCTCACCTCCCAGCGTTCCGTGATCCGGTTGCCGTCTCCGTCCGTTGAAGTTGTTGGATTGGTTCCGGTTCCGTCGAACTGCGAAATGCGAGCCCCGGCCACCGCATTGAATCCGCCCGAGCCGCCAAGATAGAAAGCGCCCTGGCCATATTGGTATCCTGAACCGATCTGGAACGCATAGGAATTGGCATCCCCCCATTCATCGCCCAGCAGGATGGCGATATCCATCGGGTGGGCAAACTTCACGTTATGCAAGTAATCGAGAGCGTAGGGTTGGCCGGTCTTCTGCCAGAGGTTCGACGCATTGTCGGTAAGCGTGTCAAAATCCAGAAAGACAATCATCCCGTTGTGGTCGTCTGACACATCAAGGCCAATGCCGCCGACATAGAAGTTAGTCGCGTCATAATTAACGTAGATTTGGCCGAAGCTTCCGTATCCGCCTGAACCGGAGGTGATCCATGATCCGCCGTTTGTATTGAAGTCGAAGTTATCACCGATGTTATTCTGGTCGGCTCCTGGCGGGTCTGCGGTGACGAGCGGAGACCCGTTCGTCGCGGCGTTACTTTCAGGGGTACAGCACGGGGAGGACTCCTGCAGTTGCCAATAAGGATCACGGCCGGGCATGCGAAGCCTTGTTCCTGTCAGGCGCATAAAATTGAAGCCGAACTCGTTGTTCTGATCGAGCGGACCCTCTGCGGAATCTCCCAGGTATCCTGCCGAAAGATAGCGGTTGTTGCCGCTGACATTCTGGCTCGCGACTACGCCCGCGACAACGCAGGTCGTGATGGAAGAGATATCGGATGCGCCAAGATCCGACCACGGTATCTTAACTTCCCAGCGATCTGTGAGTCGATTTCCGTCGTCGTCGGTGGAAACGGTTGCATTGGTTCCTTCGCCATCAAACTGTGAGACCGTTGCCCCGCTTACAGGGACAAACGCCCCGCTGCCGCCGAGAAGGAACACACCCTGTCCAAAGTTGTAGCCCGACCCGAGTTCGAAGGAAGGATAGTTACCGTCACCATACTCATCGCCCAGCACCATGGCGATATCCATGGGGCGAACGAATTCGACATTGTGCAAGTAATCCAGACCGTTGGGCGCGCCGGTCTTATTCCAAAGATTCGAGGCGTTTTCAGCCAGTGTGTTGAAGTCCAGAAACAGGATCATAGCATCGCCATCGCCCAGCATCTCGCAGTCGTATGCTCCGACATAGAAATTTGTCTCATCGTAGTTGAAATAGACATTCCCGAGACTCCCAAATGAACCACCCGCGGAGGATGTTATGAGTGGACTGCTATTGGTAGTCAGGTCGAACTTGTCGCCCACGTTGTTCTGCTGTATTCCAGGAGGATCACTTGACACCGCCGGGGAATACTCGATCGGTGAGCGAAGGCTGAAATCAGCTCCGTTCCAGGTTGCGGCAATGACAACGGAAGTGGCTTCGGCATCAGCCCACTGAAAACTGATTCGACCGGGCGAAACGAAGTTGGTCGGGTTTCCGTACTCGATCTGGATGAAATGATTTGTGTTGGGATCAGCCACTTTCACGAGCCGGCCCTGTGAGTCATAGCTGAAAGAGGAGAAGCGCTCAAAGGCGTCATAAACGCCCTGCATCTGAAATGTCGAGCCGGGCCCTTTATAGAACGCATGCCGTGTGCCGTCTGTTGAGAGCAGATAGAACTGGTTGGGATCGATGTCGGACTGCAGTAGACGATTCTGAACCGCGGCGCCGGCGACGTAGTAGAGACTGGTCGATGATTCCTTGTAGTAGTAGGAGTCAACACCTGAAGGCCAACTTACGCGGATCACGGGGCCATAACTGTTGGCTCCGACCTCCGAAATGTCCCAGAAGTAGTTGTGACGCCAGTTTCCCGCCGTGCCAAACTCGGAGACGATGTTCCCAAGCCAACGGCTTGACGAGATTCTCTCGAACTTCAGTTTGTCCGCGCCCACGCCATCGGAAAGAGCGAGATCTGACACTTCCCGATGGACATTGCCGTTGTAAATCCAGAAAGGATTGCCTCCGCTTCCGTCAGGTCTGCAACAGTCACCATCCGGACAGTCGTCGGGTATGTTTTCACAGTTCTGACCAAAGGATCGGCAGGACAGCAACAAGACTGCCGCAACCAGAATGAACCACGAGCATTTGTCATTTCTCACCACTCCCTCCCTCGTCAAAGTCCCGGCACCTCATCTTCACCCCCAGGCGGTGGCACCCAGAAATTGAGAGACGTTTCCTGGAAACCTGACCGAAGAACCACCATGCACATCCCCGGCCAGTCACTGGCGGTATAGCCAAAATCAAGACATCCGGAGCTGTCCGTATAAATCAACTTGCTCGTCGAGCCATCGTCCAGACGTCCGGCGTTTGCCACTTCAATTGCGACAGGTGTGTCGGGATCCGCTTTCGGCCACTTGAGGCGAATCTGCATGGTTTCGCCCGGCGCGATTCGAATAGTCTCGAACCTTCCATATACATTTCGTGGCTGTAGATTTCGTGAGGCCAGGGATACTTCTGCCTCGGCCCACCCCAACGGTGGTTCTGCGGGTTCAGGAATATGGGCAGGCACGGGGGGCGGATTAAGCGGCTCGCCGGGTTTCCGGCTTATGTCGAGCTTGTTCTTGTCGGAGGCTGGCGGGGGTTCCGGCATCTCCTCACTGAATTCGGCCGGCGAAGGCGCGTACGTATTCTCGCCTGGCCGATCTTCCGGAAGGGAGACGGGTTCACTCTGCGCCGTCAGCGAAGGTTCCGACGGGTTTGGTCTCCCGCGTTTCAGATGCCATAGAACCGCGATGCCAATCAGCAGCACTCCGGCGAGAAGATAGATGACTCCTTTCTTCATTACGGTATCACCGATCCGTCGCGAGGATAGGTGATGGCAATGACGGGGGCCGCATTCGATCTATTGGGATCCGCGCCAACCTGATACTCCTCGAAGTTGCTGTAACCGTCCTCATCGAAATCCTGGGAGGCATCAGTCGGATTGAGACCGTCGAGGGGTGGATGCCGCAACTCCCACACATCATCCATGCCATCCTCATCCGCATCGCCGGTGTCAGTGAGAGCTATTTCCTGCAGGCGATACAGTTGCCTGTCGGCTGATCCCACAATGCCGGCATCCAGAAAAGTCTGAACCGCAGTCTGGCCCAACTGCATATCAATGATCGTCCATGCCCCTGTAGGAGACGCGGCCGATAGGGAGCGGTAGTAGGAATCCGTTTGTGCAGGATAATCGACCGCAGCGTCCTGCGCGTCTTCAATACGCAGGAAGACAGAAAAATCCTCTGCCCGAGAAACGATGAGAGCAACAACCGCAAGAAAAACGGTCAAACCTGCCAGCCACTTTCCACGCATATCCCACCTCGTTGGCCAGTCTAATCACACACATTGAGGCGCGGCAATACACATCTTATTCTTTCGATGCATAGAGGGGCGCGTGTGGTTCCGCTTGGACTCAATCCTTGCCTGCGTTACCGTCTGTAACTTTGAGGATGACCTTGACTACCGTATTGGTGATAGATCTTTTCGTTCTGACTCCTGACCGTGACTATGGGTCTGCCCGTATGTTCGGGGTTCTCGAGCTTCTGCTTGATGCTGGCTGTCGTGTGACGTTTGCGGCTGAGGCTCCGGCGGATGACGCGCGGTATGCCGCGGCGATTGAGCAGGCTGGTGTGCAGGTCGTTCCCGCGCGGGGCCGTCAGGCTCTGAATGAGTACCTGAAAGAGAACGCCCCAAAGTTTGACCTGGTTGTCATCAGTCGCGCCGAGGTGGCGGGGCGACACCTTGCAACGATTCGCGAGTGTGCGCCGGATACGCGCGAAAAAGAATGGGGAAAAAGAATAGGAAAAGAATAGGGCTATACCTTAAAACATAAAATAGGAAGGCTGTCTCTGTTCCCATAGTTTATACTTTAAGGTATGGCCCTTTCTGCCTTGCTGAAGAATCATCCCGCGCCGTTTCCGCTGGATCTGGCTGCCCGTCTCGTACGGATGTTCTCTTTTGCCGGCGACACAGTCCTGGATCCATTCTGCGGGTCAGGAACGACGATGGTCGCGGCCCTCAAGCACGGTCGCAACAGTATAGGGATCGAGATTGATCCTGAGTACTGCCGCATGATAGCGAGATACCTGAAAGCGGAAAGCCAGGATCTTTTCAGTGAGACTGAACTGAAGTTCGAGCAGGCTGTTCACCGCAAGCGGGAGCTTGTTGTCAGAGAGAATAAATCACTCTATCAAGTCCGTCCCGCAAAGAAACGCCTGGCCGATATCGTGAAGTGACGCTCCGCTTTCCTTCACTAGTATCAAGTCGCGGCTCCTCTTCCTGAATGGCCTCATAAGCATTAAACAAGGCCTGACCCCTTTCCGGACGAGCATTAAACAAGGCCTGACCCCTTTCCGGACGATCACCAGCCAGTTGTCATAGACATACCTGTTTGTTGTTCCGACACCGCCTGAGTATAGCACTCGTTCTCTACGTCTACCAAGGCCGTCATACTCCGACTGCATCAGCAAATCGCTCGTATCTGAGTCTCTGACTTCGATAAGCCTGTCCGCGTCATTGTACGTGTAGGCACGTTGCCCATCGTTCGTGAGATTGCCATTGGCATCATACCTGTACCCGCTGTGTTCCGCGTACACGGATACGCTGTTCGTGTCCTTACGGCCAAACGGATCTGTAATTACCGCACTGAGTTTGTTCGAGCCGGAAGAGACCGTTACGTTCGTGGCAACAAAGGTGCCATCTGCAAACGCAGCGGCAAATAAAAAGAATAGGGCTATACCTTAAAACATAAAATAGGAAGGCTGTCTCTGTTCCCATAGTTTATACTTTAAGGTATGGCCCTTTCTGCCTTCCCTGCGCCCATTGCGGAGGCTCGGGCGGAGCGCGAAACAGGTCGGCTTGTTCGCCCTCGCGTGGTCGGCCGTCGAGCAGACGCGTGATCTCTTCCCATCCGGCCCGCTCATCCTCGTCGAGCCCCGGGAGCTTGCCCAGTGTGGCTACGATGCGCTGGCGAGGTCCACGTGCTGTACGGACAGACTCCACGAGCGTCCAGTACTCGTAGGTCTCGCCTCCCGCCCGTTTGCGATTTCGCCGTAAGAACATGCCGGGATTATCGAGC
>JAHIZV010000170.1 GCA_018814445.1 Verrucomicrobiota bacterium
CTGACTTAAGGCCACGACATGCCTTACGGCATTGACTACAAACAATGCGAACTTCATCAATTGTTCGTAGTTAAGCCCGTCAGGGCTGTGCCTTTCTTTGCCTGGCGCATCCGAAAGTGGTCTTAAGTCAGCGGCATTCAGAGCGGCCGGCTTTGTCATCCTGTTTGAAGAGACGAATGAACGCATTGGCGCCATTCTTCTTCAACTCACGCCTCTGCTCCTTCTGATGAAACGAATAGGCCAGTTCCACTTCGAGAAGACCACTCGATGAGAGGGGCGCTTCTGATGCAAGCGCAAGCTCCTGCCACGCATCGCTGCCCTCTCGGCGGTATACGGTTTGAGGACGCGTGAAATGAATGTCAACGATATCCCCTTTCACTCTCAGCTGTTTTCATTGACTTCCCGCCTGATTCTGTACCCATATTATGGGTTGCACATAATGTGCTCACATGGGTTCCATCATGAAGAATCTAACAATGAGAGTGGATGAAGAAGTCCTCAAGAAGGCCCGAAAACTGGCGATCGACCGGGATACTACGGTCACCCAGATGATTCGGGAGTTTCTGGAGCAGCTTGCCGCTGAAGAACAGGCTCAGCATCAATGGATGGTCCGGGAGCTGAAGGACTCGTTCACGCGGTACTCCGTCAATGTAGGTGCCCGGAAATGGTCGAGGGATGACCTCCATGAAAGGTGATCTCTTCTTCGACACGAACATCCTGGTCTATGCGTACGACTCATCGCAGCCGCGCAAGCGGGACATCGCGCAGCGACTTCTGAGCGACGGACAAGTGTATGGCGGCCTGACCGTTGTGAACCCGTTCGAGACATGACCAGAGGGAACACGTAGTCCCCGGCAACGTGAGAATCTGGATTCAGAAGTCAGGAACGGATCCGAAATGCCCGCTGAAGGGCTAGGCTTGCTGAGCCGAATCGACCGGCGTATCGTCACGAAGAAAAAAAGGGGGGGAAGCCATGTTCTTAGGCACAGGAAACACGACGCCGTTGCCGTCACCATTGGGAGCCGGCGCCGAGCACGATGCAACGTATGCCCGTAGGGAAGTCCGCCGTTTGCAGGTTGAGGTGGAGAAACTCCTGATGATCACGGAAGCCTTGTGGTCCATGGTTCAGGAGCAGCATGACTACGCCGACGCGGAGTTATTCAAGCGTGTTGCGGAGATTGATCTGCGCGACGGACAACTCGACGGAAAAGTCGCTCCGACTGCGGCAAACGACTGTCCTCATTGCGGGCGCAAGCTTTGGAAGAACCGTGCGCTCTGCATTTACTGCGGGAAGCCTGTGGAACAGGATCTTTTTCAGCGCTGATGATGAACCGCGAGGAGATCAGTCGTTTTCCCGACTGGAAAGAAGTGCCTTCAGGAACGCTATGTCCTGTTGATCCTGTGGCCGGTTAGCCGACTCTTTTGAGGCCAACAGATCGTCTGCGCTCAAACATCTTGCGAGGCGACCATCTTCGTCTTTGAGTTCGACTGCCCGCCGTTCGGCCTCCGTGAAAGAAGTGATGCCGGGAACGGCCAGGTGAAACTGAATAATTCCAAAGCGGGTTTGATATGTTTGAATGATGTTCTCGCCCTTTTCCCCAAGTGGTAGAAGGTCTATATCCAGTTCATCGCCGAGAACATTCTTCAAAGAGTTGAAATTAGCAGTATCCCACGGCGGTATAAACAGATCCCAATCCATGGAGAACCGGGGTAACCCATGCAGGCGAACCGCCTGTCCTCCGATAACAAGGTACCGCACCCCTGCCGCATTGAGTTCCGCAATCAGCGAGTCCACTGAGCGCCTCCGTCGCGGATGAGTTGAAGCTGGAGCGACTTCTTCCAGGCGCTGAATGCTTCGTATGTGTCAAACTTCTGCGACCTGAACCGCGGAATATTGACAATACGGGGAACTCGAACGACCGTTGGATGGGCCGCCCACAGCTCCACTTTATCGATTGCGCCTTCGATCTTCATGCTGACCGGAGGATAGATGATCCGGGCTTTGATAACAAGGTGCGATGCGGTCTGGAACCAAGGTCTCAGGCGCCGTGATTTGGCGTCTGCTTATGCACCGGCCTGAACCGTAATCTTCTTCGGCTGGGCTTTCTCCGCTTTCGGCAGTTCGAGGTTCAACACGCCGTCCTTGATGCGGGCTTTGATGTTCCCGTGGTCGATCTCGTTCGAGATCGTGAAGGCGCGGCGGAAGATTCCCGTCGCGTACTCGCCGATCAGGAGTTCATGCCCCTCAGGCGCGTTTTTCGCCTGACACCCGACGAGAGTCAGAATCCGGTCCTCCAGACTGATGTCAAGACTCGCCTCGTCCACTCCCGGCATGTCGCACCGTACGAGGATCGCGTCTTTTCTTTCATAGATGTCGACGGCAGGGATAAAGACCGGCCGGTCTTCCGTCAGCTCGACGTCGGCAGCCTGTTTCTTCTGAACGCTTTCGTTTTTCTCAGTCATGTGATGCTGCTCCTTTCCTATGCGCTTTCTATAGATATCTTCTTTGGCTTCGTTGATTCCGAGCGAGGCAGAGTGACCGTGAGTACACCCTTGTCGTACTTCGCCGACACCTTGTCGTTCTCCACATCGAAGGGAAGTCGAACCGTCCGGATAAAGCGGCCTATCCCGCGCTCATTGCGCTGACACACGACATCCTCCGCCAGCGCGTCCGCCTTCCTCTCGCCCTGGATGCTCAACTCATTCTTAACGACATTGAGCTCGATGTCCTTCGGGTCGACACCGGGAATCTCAGCCGTGACAACCACCCGTTCATCGTTTCCCCAGACATTCAGAGCTGGAAAATCCGCCACTCCGCGCCCGTAACCGCCGAACACCCGATTTATCTCTCTCTGCAATGTCCTTAACTCTGAAAAGGGATCCCGTATTCCTGTTCTATGCTCTGGCCAATACATCATCTCATCCTCCATCCTGCGCTTCCTGCTTCCAACGTTCTCGGTTTACATCAAACCTCTCGATTATGTATTAGCATGATGCATGCCAAGCCGATCAGTATTTACATAACACATTTAGAATAAACGTGTTATATTGTTCTACGTATGCTGCATAATGAGGCTTATTGTCACACAAACTGAATGTGTGAAATAATGATTGCGTCATATTGTCACTCTTTTCGCATCATGATTACACCTTTCATACGGACTTAATATCTCGTCGGCCGACATCTTTCGTCTCAAAATCGAGCAAACAGACGGTTTTTCGTGTCTGGATGTGGATGGGTGTGGTGATGGAATTACATATTGAATGCGGGACGTGAGTGTTCTAGCGTTCACTCTCTTTTGCTTAGAAATGGAGTATCGACGATGATTAGATTTCAGTTCAGGTTTCTGGCCGCTACGGGAGCTCTTCTCTATATTTGCCTGTCTGTAGGCTCTTACGCGCAAGAGGTTACGAATGCGGCGGCGCAGTTGGTTCCTCAGATTGTGTGTGTTCAGCCGAGTTACGACTTCGGCAAGGCTGACAGCGGCCAGGTTATCGAGCACACGTTTGAGGTGCGGAACTCGGGGCAGACTTCTCTGGAGATCACACGTGTTAAGCCCTCGTGCGGCTGCACTGTGGCGAATCTCTCACGCAAGATTGTCCCGCCGAACGAAACGGCCGAGATTACGACGCGGCTGAATCTGCGCGGCCGCTCGGGACGCCAGAGGAAGCACATAACGGTGGAGTCCAACGATCCGCAGAATCCGGGCCTTCGACTGACACTTGAAGGAGATGTCATCAACGAGCTGGAAGTCCGTCCGAATCGAATTTTCTACGGACAGATTCAGAGCACCAATCCCATTACTCGCGCGATCGAGATTATCTCACAGTCGGAAACACCTTTGAACATCACCGACATCATCGTAAGTCATCCTCAGATTGAGACGGCCCTCGAAACGCTGCAAGAAGGGAAACACTTCCGTCTTCAGGTCGTTCTGAATCCGGCAGGACTGACTGAGCCGGTGCTTCGCGGTACGATACGGCTTCGGACCGACAGCCCACGGTATCCCGACATCAACGTCGAGGTCTCGGGCATGATTGTCGGCGCCCTGATCGTGGCTCCCGAGAAAATTGTCTTACAGAAAAGAAACGATCAGCCGCTCGTTCGCTACGCAGTTATCCGCGGCGGTCAGACCAAGGACTTCAAGATTACGGAAGTTATTCCTCCCGACTCAAACATCGTCGTGAACACCATGGCGATGGGAGACCAGGGATATCGCATCCAGATCAGCAACATTCCTGCATCCGAGGAGATGACGGGAAAGAAGCTGATCATCGGGACGGATGTGCCCGAAAAGAAAATCATCGAAATACCGTTCGAGTTTCGCCCCTGAGCAAGGATAGGGAAAACATGAAGGTACTGGTTATTGGCGGGGGAGGCCGCGAACACACGCTCGTCTGGAAACTTGCACAGGACAGTCGACGGCCCGAGATTTTCTGCGCCCCGGGAAATGCCGGCACCGCGGCCCTCGGATCCAATCTGCCGATCGGGGCCGAAGACATCGGGGGCCTGCTGGAATGGGCCCGCGACGAGAAACCGGACCTGACCGTCGTCGGACCGGAAGCGCCTCTGTGCGCGGGCATCGTCGATTCTTTTGAAGCGTCCGGTCTGCGTATTTTCGGGCCCAAAGCTTCCGCGGCGAACATGGAGGGAAGCAAGGCTTTTGCGAAGGCCATCATGCAGAGCGCCGGCGTGCCGACGGCCTGGGCTCAGACATTTACCGACGCGGATGAGGCGAAAGCTTTCGTCCACGAAAAAGGCGCTCCCATTGTCGTCAAAGCAGACGGCCTCGCCGCCGGTAAGGGCGTGACGGTCTGCAAGTCCATTGACGAGGCGGAACAGGCGATCAATGAAAGTCTCGTCGACCGGGCATTCGGCGATTCCGGAAGCGAAGTACTCATCGAGGAGTGCCTCGTCGGCGAAGAGGCTTCTATCCTCGGCCTGGTTGACGGTGAACATATCGTCCTTCTTGCATCTTCGCAGGATCACAAACCCGCTTACGACGGTGACGCCGGGCCAAACACCGGCGGCATGGGAGCCTATTCACCCGCGCCGATTGTCGGAGAGGACATGTGGCCTTTCATTCGATCGAACATTTTCGAGGCGACGGTCAGCGAACTGAAGAAGCGCGGGATTGAATTCAAGGGAGTTCTTTACGCCGGACTGATGATGACGGCGGATGGTCCGAAGGTGCTGGAGTTCAACGTTCGTTTCGGAGATCCCGAGTGTGAAGCGATTCTTCCCCGCTGGGAGGGAGACATCATTCCCGTGCTCGAGGCCTGCATTGACGGGACGCTCACTGACGACCTGATCCGCTGGAAGGATGATCCGTGCGTCTGTGTCGTCATGGCGTCCGGCGGGTATCCCGGAGCTTACGAGAAAGGTAAACTCATCAAAGGGCTGGATAAGGCCGGCGCAATCGACCATGTCACCGTCTTCCATGCAGGGACAAAGACCGAAGAAGATTCCGTCGTCACATCCGGCGGGCGCGTCCTCGGGGTAACTGCAACAGGCTCTGACCTTGCGCAAGCGATCGACACGGCGTACAAAGCTGTCTCGATCATTCAATTCGACGGAGCCCATTATCGCAAGGACATCGGGGCCAAAGCACTGAAGGTGTTATCATGAGCAAACGCAAGAAGCCGAGTGTCGCAATCCTGATGGGCAGCGCCTCCGACTGGCCCGTTCTGAAGTCATCCGTAGAAGTGCTCGACGATTTCGGCGTCGGCTATGACGTCCACGTTATGTCGGCTCATCGGACGCCGGACGAGGCGGCCGAGTATGCCGGTAGCGCGTCCGGCAAAGGATTCCAGGTTGTCATCGCCGCGGCGGGCATGGCCGCGCACCTCGCTGGAGTGGTCGCGGCTCATACGACGCTTCCGGTCATCGGCGTTCCCATGACGGGCGGTGCGATGGACGGACTGGACTCATTGCTTTCCACCGTACAGATGCCGCCCGGCGTTCCTGTTGCGACCGTTGCTATCGGCAGGGCAGGTGCGATCAACGCCGCATTGCTGGCCGTTCAGATTCTCGCCTTGAGCGACGCTTCACTGAAACGGAAATTCGTGAACTACAAACGTGCGATGAAGAAGAAGGTCGGCAAGGCCGATCTTGATATACAAAAGGAATTGGGGAGAGATCATGACTAAGAAGCGTATTTCGGTATCTGTAATGCGGATAGGTTCTCTTGCACTGGCGTTACTGACCGCCTTCTCGTTTGCGGCCGAAGCGGAGCAATCCGATGCCGATATTCTCTCGGCCGCCATCAGCGATGTATCCTCCGCCCTGCGCGAGCACGGCATGTCTTTCGACATGAACCAGATCACCCCGTCACTCGTGTCCGCCCTGGTAAAGGCCGTCGATCCGCGCGGCCGCATCCTGTCGAAGGCGGAATACGAGGGCTTGATGAATTCCCTCAACGGCGAAGCATACACGCTCGGGGTCAAACTCAGCAGAACAAATGGTCTTCCGTACGTTGTCGGAATAATGAAAGAGCATGAGGGCGCGGTCACAAACCTGCAGGCTGGCGACCTCATCCGGGAAGTCGATGGCGTCGATGCGCGTGAACTGCGCGTGAACGAATTCATCAGCATGATAAAGAGCACGAATCCGGCGCCGGTCCGCCTGTCCATCCAGCGTGACGCATACGAAACGAACGAAGTCACCGTCGCCCGTATCAAGGGCGCCATACCCTCAATCGCTCTTGCTGAAGATCTGCCCGCGGGACTTTGCTATCTGCAGGTCAGCGGTCTGTCCAGAAATTCCGGGAAAGACATCGTATCCACGATCCGCGGGTGGTCCGAGGCCGGCAGATACGGGCTGATCCTCGATCTGCGCGGATCCGCAGGCACCGATCTGGACGCCGTGCGGGACGTGGCCGGTCTTTTCGGCGAAAGCGGCTCCATACTGTTCACTTTCCGCGACAAGGACGACCAGGAAATCGCCCTTCAGAAGGCGGAAGCGGGTGAACGCATTTCAATGCCCACGATGGTGCTTGTGGACGGAAACACGGCGGGGGCGGCGGAAGTCCTCGCGGCGGCGTTGCGGCGCAGTGTGAGCGGAGCGATGCTGATCGGCAGGGAGTCGGCCGGAGACATGTGTATCCGTGAGCCGATTACTCTCTCTTCCGGCGACATTCTCTATCTTGCGACAAAGAAACTAGTTGTTGCGGACGGAACCACGTACCGCGGTGATTCGGGCATCAAACCTGACGTTCGTGTGCAGCTCGACGCAGGGCAGGAGGAGGAGTACGAGCCCACCATCACTGCGCCTAAGAAAAAGAACGTGGACGATGACGAGAAGCGTCAGAACCGCGCGTTGAAAAATCGTGTGAAGGGCGATGCGGCAATGCGGCGTGCTGTCGACGTTCTTCTTGGCCTTAAAGCCTTGAATATCAGGACCGTTGACAGCGACTCGTAAGATGGTCATCACCGTGACCGATCCGGATCCTGCGGCTGTCGCCGATGCGGTTTCCGCTCTGGCGCGCGGTGAGCTGATCGTAATCCCCACGGAAACCGTCTACGGCCTGGCCGCCGATGCCGATAATCCTGCAGCCTTGAAAAGGCTCTATGACGTCAAGGACCGTGAAGAGGGAAAGCCCGTCGCGTCTCTCATTTCAAATACGGACATGATTGAACACACAGGTATCCAACTGAGCAATTCGGCGAAGCTGCTTGCGGAAGCGTTCTGGCCGGGACCTCTAACCCTGATTCTTCCTTCCGGCGGCGGATTCAGGGGCTTTCGTATGCCTGATCATCCTGTTGCCCTTGCTGTAATCAGGGCGCACGGTCGGCCGCTTGCGGCCAGCAGTGCGAACAGGAGCGGTGAACCGGATGCCACGACGGTGGAAGAAGCCATGGCCTCGCTTGGCGACTCGGTATCGGTGTATATTGATTCCGGACCCGCGCGGCACAAAACGCCCAGCACCGTCGTGCGTGTCGATCGTGATGAACTGCATATCCTGCGCGAGGGCGCCCTTACGGATTCAGACATACGGGCGGTCTTCAGGAACTGACGCATGAGCAAACAGAAGAGACATATCCTTTTCGTATGCACCGGCAACATCTGCCGAAGTCCGATGGCGGAATATATCATGCGGCATCGACTGGGCTCCGGCGCCAACTGGAGCGTGACGTCAGCGGGCGTTGCCGCGGGGAGAGGACAGCCGGCCAGCCCGGAAGCTGTTCAGGCCCTGGCGGACATCGGCATTGACGCGAAGCGCCATCGCAGCCAGCCGCTTACACAGGAGTTGGTGAACAAGGCGGATATGATTGTCGTCATGACCGGAAGTCACGCCGATATCGTGCTTTCAAGCTACAGCGGGTCCGCAGAGAAAACATTCTTGTTGAAGTCTTTCGGCACATCGGGTATTGGCGCGGATGTTCCCGACCCGATTGGACAGTCCATCGGCGTCTACCGAACGGCGCGGGACGACATCGACAGCGCTATTTCGGATTTAATCATACACTTGGCAAAATCGGATAAACTCATTATTGATCGCCTGGAAAGGTTGCGGGATATGAAAGTAGCAATTGGCTCCGATCACGGAGGCTTCGAGATAAAGGAAATGCTCAAGAAGGCCCTTATGGACCGCGGCATCGTTGTGGATGACGTGGGCACGGAGAGCCTTGATTCCGTCGATTACCCTGATTTTGCCTGCACGGTATCCGAGCGCATTTCCGAAGGCGAAGCGGAGCGAGGCATACTGATCTGCACCACGGGCATCGGCATGAGTATTACCGCGAACAAGTTTCCCCGCGTGCGCGCCGCTCTGTGTACGACCGTTCACATGGCTAAGATGTCGCGATCGCATAACAACGCCAATATCCTTGTCCTCGGCTCCGAAGCCGTTCTGCAGGACGATCCGGTGGCCATCATGGAGACCTGGCTGGATACCGAATTCGAGGCCGGGCGCCATGAGCGCCGCGTCAACAAGATCAATTCCTGCGCGTCCCGCATAACAGATCCAGTCGCCGTGTACGAGACGGATCCTGAGATCTATGCGGCTCTTCGCAACGAAGAGCGGCGGCAGAAGCAGAATGTCGAACTCATCGCTTCGGAGAACTACGCCAGTACCGCCGTCCGTCAGGCGCAAGGTTCTGTTATGACAAACAAGTACGCCGAAGGCTATCCCGGCAAGCGCTGGTACCACGGCTGCGAACACGTGGACGAGGCGGAGCGTCTCGCCATCGACCGGGCAAAAGAACTGTTCGGCGCCGAACACGCCAACGTACAGCCTCACAGCGGAAGCGGCGCCAACATGGCCGTTTACTTTTCCGTGCTTGAACCGGGCGACACGATTCTCGCCATGAGCCTCGATCACGGCGGGCATCTGACGCATGGCCATAAAGTGAATTTCTCCGGACGCTTCTTCAACGTCATCCCTTACGGCGTGGACAAGGAAACCGAGCGGATCGACTACGACAAGATGGAAGATTTGGCGTCAGAACATAAGCCCAAGCTCATCTGCGCGGGAGCGAGCGCGTATTCGCGTATTATCGACTTCAAGCGCCTGCGGCAGATCGCCGACAGCGTCGGCGCGTATCTCATGGTCGACATGGCTCACATAGCCGGGCTCGTCGCCGGCGGCTGCCATCCCAATCCCGTGCCGTATGCCGAGTTTGTGACAACGACAACTCACAAGACCCTGCGCGGCCCCCGGGGAGGCCTGATCCTCTGCCAGGAGCGCTTCGCCGCGGACATCAACCGGCAGGTCTTTCCGGGAATCCAGGGAGGTCCTCTCATGCACGTCATTGCGGCGAAGGCCGTCTGTTTTCAGGAAGCCCTTCAGCCTGAATTCAAGGACTACGCCCAGCAGGTGGTGGCGAACGCGCAGACGCTCGCTTCAACGCTCGAGTCGCTGAAACTTCGTATCGTTTCCGGCGGAACGGACAACCATCTGATGCTCGTTGATCTTACGCCTATTTCAGTGACCGGAAAAGACGCGGCAAACGCGTTGGATAAGGCGCGGATAACGGTCAATAAGAACGCCATTCCAAATGACACGAAAAGCCCCTTTGTCACGTCCGGTATCCGCGTCGGAACGCCCGCCGTCACCACGCGCGGAATGGGTCAGGAAGAAATGGTGAAAATCGCCCACTGGATGAAAACCATTCTTTCCGATCCGGATGACGCGAAAGTCATCAAGAAAGTGCGCGAAGAGGTGATGGCGCTGACCGCTAAGTTCCCGGTGCCGTGATTGCGGATTGCAGACTGGCTTCTGAGAGCGGCCCGTCTGCGTCTTCCATCCGCATTCCCAAATCCGAAATCAATAGTCCACCAGATCAGAAGGCATCGTTCCATACTGGATGCCGCCCGGTCGGCGGTTTGAAGGAACGCGAACCAGGGGCTCTGCGGGATCGCGGTATTCGGCTGCGGCAAGATTCGTCATCGCCGAACCCGGCGAGAGCTCGGCCGTGAGACCCGCCGCCGGCGCCGAAAAAGCGGACGGCTGCGTGCCCGGCTGAAAAACGGAAACGACATGGAATGCCAGCAGGCCTACGAACGCCGTGGCCAGTCCATACCGAAGGATTGGAACGAGGTTTAGCGGCAGAAGTGACGGCACATCGTCTTCGCTGTGTTTTCCGGCGAGAATCGCCCGGCGAACGTCTCTTCGGGATCGCTCCTCCAACTTCTCCTCGGGTTGTTCGTATCTCTTCAATGCCAGAAGCTGCCGTACGGCCTGGAGACGCTCATACGCCTTAAGGTCATCCGGATGCTTTTCGAAATGCTCCCTGATTGCGGCGGGAAGCTGTGTGCCTTCGTACTTGAGGGCTTCTTTGAGGATTTGTTCTGTTTTCATGGTGCGAACTCAGCCAATTCTGCCTGCAGTCTCTGCCTCGCGTAGAAAAGTCTCGATCTGACTGTCCCCGCCGATGCGCCGACGATCTCCGCTATCTCATCATGTGGCACACCTTGAATATCATGCAGGACCACCACCGTCCTATGTTTCTCAGACAGGGTTTGAAGAGCATTGTTCAATTTTTCCTGCAATTCGGACAGGCTGGTTCCGCGCAAAGGGGTCTCCCGGGAGGAGAGCTCGACGTAGGCGGGGTCGCGTTCGATCGCCATATCGACGTCATCAAGGCTCAAGGCGGTGCGTTTGCGCCTTTTCTTCAGGAAATTGATCGTTCGGTTGACCGCGATCCGGTAGAGCCAGGTGTAGAATGACGACTTGCCCTGGAAGCGGTCGAGGGCGCTGTACGCCTTCACGAAGACTTCCTGCAGGAGATCCTCCGCGTCCTCCTTGTTGGACGTCATGTTATAGATCAGGCCGTAGATCCTGCTGTGGTAGCGGCGCATCAGTTCGTCGTATGCGTCCAGGTCCTCATTCCTGGACCGTTCGATGAGGACAGAATCATCCTCCTCCGCCAGTGGGAACTGTGCCTGTTCTATGTCTTTAGTGTCCATGCTGATGCAAGCAAGACTGCCCCCCTCACGGGCACAGTTCAACTCTATATCTTCTCAGACATCGCGTACTCTCAAACTGCACAAATATTCCTTAACGACGGGTCTTTTCCGGTCCCGATTTTCCTCTCTTTGCTGCTTGGCGGTTTTACGTGGGGTCCTTAAGCTTTTAATCCGGAGGGCGAAATATGGATCGCTACAATTTCATCAGCTTGGCAGGTCTTGTCATTCTTCTGTGCTTCGGGTGGTTGATATCTGAGAAGAAACGGGCCGTTAAGCTCCGGACTGTGCTCGCGGGTGCAGGCATCCAACTCGCCTTCGGCCTGCTGATCTTCCGCGTTCCCGCGTTCTCACGAATCTTCCTGAAACTCAGCGCCCTGGTCGTGAAGATTCTCGAAGCCGCTTACGAGGGCATCCACTTCCTCTTCGGCCCGCTGGCCATTCCTCCCGGACAGGACGGATCGCTGGGATTTATCCTCATCTTTCAAGGATTGCCGACTGTCGTTTTCTTCGCCGCGCTCATGGGGGCGCTGTATTACCTGCGCGTTATGCCCTGGATAGTGAAGCTGTTCTCACGTTTCTTCAGTTGGGCATTGCGGGTGAGCGGAGCCGAATCTCTATGCGCCTCGAGCAATATCTTCGTGGGTATAGAATCGGCAACCACCGTTCTTCCTTATCTCAACAGGATGACACGATCAGAACTGTGCACTGTGATCACCGCCGGCCTTGCAACCATCGCATCAACTGTTCTGGGTCTCTATGTTATCCTTCTCAAAGCAAACTTCCCGAACATTGCCGCGCATCTTATTTCCGCCTCATTGCTCTCTGCCCCCGCGGCCATTGTCATGTCGAAACTTCTTGTTCCCGAACAGGAGGCGCCGGAAACGCTCGACTCGGCAGTCGAGCCTCACTGCGAGAAGGAGTCGAGCTTGATCGAGGCTGTTATGAAGGGAGCAACGGCGGGAGGACAACTCTTCATCGGCATTGTGGTGATGCTGCTGGCTTTCCTCGGATTGGTCGCGCTGGTGAACATGGGTCTCGATGCCGTTGGAGCATTCGTCAACGCGAGATTTGACCTGGCTCTTTCGCTCCGTCTGGAGGATCTGTTGAGCTACGCCTTCTATCCGTTCGCTCTGCTGCTGGGCATACCCGCGGCGGACGCGCTGGAAGTCGCCCGACTGCTTGGAGAACGAGCGATTCTCACGGAGGTGCCGGCCTACCAGCACCTGAGCAGTCTGATAGGGGAAGGCGCTTTCATTAATGAGAGAAGCCCGGTGATCGCCAGCTACGCCCTCTGCGGATTTGCCCACATAGCAGCGGTAGCAATATTCGTTGGCGGAGTTTCCGCGCTGGCTCCGGGCAGAGCCGGAACACTTGCGAGCATAGCGATCCGCGCGCTCGTTGCCGCTACACTTGCATGCCTGATGACGGCAACCGTCGCGGGCATTTTCTACACAAGCGGCTCGCTGATGATTGCAGGCTAAAGACGCCGCGTGATTCCGACAAGATGCAAGGCGAGAAAGGGAATCACCAGCACCGGCACCCATATTCCACAGCGCGTTCCCAGGATGTAGGGCTGCGGGGGCCAGATGCTGTAGATCATTCCGGCTGCCAGTATCCCGATTAGAATGGACCCCAGAGAGCCCGCCACAATGTAGAGCACATGCCTCGCGGCCAGATCATCCTCGTGAGGCGATATTTTCATCACATCTCTCCATGTCCCGAAGTAAGGAACGGTTTCGCGTGCGGTAATGCGGTACATGGAGACGCCAAGGACTGTTACGAAAAGCAGGTTGTTGAGGGCGACCAGAACAGTGAAATAGGGGAAAGGATAGAGTCGGAGCAGTTCTGAGCCGAGTCCGGCCCATGCCGCCGCAATGAGACAGCCGGGCCATGAGATCAGCACAAAACGCATCGTCGGACTCCATCCCGGTTCATGTCCCGTGTAGTCCCCGATCGTTCTTGGAAACGCGGTCCACAGCCTCTGCGCGCTGAGCGCGAAGAGAAACAGTCCGATCGTGCGGTAAGCCGTCAATGGACCCCACTGACCGAGGAGCCAGTCGCCGAGCAGACTTGCCGCAACGGTTCCCCATACGCCCGCCGGACCCCAGAATACGCTGACGAGCGGAACAAGTACGATGCCCGGATTGAAATCCAAGTAGTACGGAATGATCTGCGCGTGGATGAACGGGACTCGCACCAGAAACATGAAGACAACGGACACCATGAACCACACGATCATCCGCGGATACTTCCACATGGTGAGGAGAACTCTCATGCTCGTGTATTTGTTTCTCCGATCCTAATCCTAACCGTACGCATAATCGTAATCTTCCCGATTAGGATTAGGATTACGAGTACGATTAAGAGGGTTGCTAAAGAATCAGCATGCAATCCCCATAACTGAAGAAACGGTAGCGCTCCCGCACAGCCTCTTCATAGGCCGACATGATGAGTTCCCTGCCCGCAAACGCGCTCATCATCATAATCAGAGTCGACTTCGGGAGGTGGAAATTTGTCAGAACGGCGTCGACTATTCTGAATTCATAGGGCGGATAGATGAACAGATTCGTCCTGCCTGAACCCGCAGTGACCTCTCCTGCTTCCCCTGCCGACGCTTCGAGCGTGCGCACCGATGTACTGCCGACAGCAATGACCCGTCCCCCGCGCTCCTTTGTTTGCCGGATCGCATCCGCTGTCCCGTCCGAAATGACATATCGCTCGCTTTCCATCTGATGGTCCTCCACGCGCTCACTGGTCACGGGCTTGAAGGTGCCGATCCCGACATGCAGGGTCAATTTCGCCGTTGCGACACCCTTGGCTTCCAGCGCGGTAAACATAGATTCCGTGAAATGAAGTCCGGCGGTCGGTGCCGCGACGGCGCCCGGCTCGCGCGCGTAGACCGTCTGATATCTCGAGCGGTCTTCCTGCTTGTCCTGCTGTCCGCTCCTGTGGATGTACGGGGGCAGGGGGGTAATTCCGTATACATCGAGAAGTTCAAGCAGGGGCGTGTCCGAGGCTATCTGCACGACGGCGCGGCCTTCCTCTCCGTCCTCGATAACCGTGGCGATCGCTTTGCCGTCAGCCAGAAGAACGCGGGATCCGACCGCGGGACGGCGGGATGACCGCATCAGCACCTCCCACATGTTCCGGGACTTCTCCTCGAGTATCAGGAACTCAACTTTTCCGCCTGTGGCTTCCTTGCGCCCGAAGATTCTGGCGGGAATCACCCTTGTGTCATTGAGAATCAACAGGTCGCCCGCTCGAAGATACTCGGGCAGGTTTACGGCTGACCGGTGCTGCAGTTCTCCCGTGGCCCGGTCGAGCACAAGCATTCGAGACGCATCGCGCTTCTCGGCAGGCTCCTGTGCAATCAGCTCAGGAGGCAGGTCATAATCGAATTGGTCCGTTCTCGGCATTTCGCGTTTGCTGCGCATCTACCTCCGGCGCATCCGCTCGGGTTTCAGGTTTCGGGTTTCGGGGTAATTGTCTTTCAGCATTCCTTCTCTCTTTCTCCATGCCCCATGCCCCATGCTGCCACACTGTTGACTAAAGACACAAATGTAGGGTAGGTTATTCCGTGTGCAGACGGAAGTTCTGTATCCACAGAGCAGAGTGTGGAGCATCTCTTTATCGAAAAACTAGGAGATTCAGCATGAGCAGGCTTATTCGGCGGATCAAAATCAGGGGTTTCACTCTCATCGAGCTTCTGGTTGTTATTGCGATCATCGCAACCCTTGCCGCAATCCTCACCCCGGTCGTCAGCAAGGCGCTCCTCCGTGGACGCGTCACACAGACGATCAACAATGGGTACAATCTTTACCGTCTGCTCTTCTTCGAAGAACTGGACAATCCCCTGGGTCTGCAGTCGGCCGGAGCAACAATCGATTGGCCTACCACTGCTGATGCCTGGTCGGATGCCAATGCCTACTTCGCCACACTCGTGACGAACGATGCTTTCGAGCTCAACTACGCGTTCTTCGTAGCTCCTGGTATGCGGCCTGCGGGCAGTGAGCAGGAATTCCTGACCGATACAGCAACCCTGAGAAATATCTGGTGTATCACGCTGGATGTCGGCAGCGGCGTGAAATTTGGCGCTCCAGTTCTGTTTACGCAGAATGTCAACATACCAGGAACTACCCTCGACACCATGGCTGCGACAGGCGGACTGCTTGAGAACGCCAAGCCCTATCAGGACAAGGCCGCTGTGGTAGTTGCTTACGGGGGAAGCGCTTTCTCGATCGACGCAAACACCGCAACGACAAACAACTTCAATCCGCCGGGCGCCATCAACGGTTTCATCGCGCCGAAGGGCGGAGACATAACCGGCAGCAATCAGTAGTCAGCCGCGTCCTTCGCAGTTGGCAGGCTTGCCGAAAGAAGCTATTAATGACGGCTCTTTGATCTAGCTCAAAGGGCCGTCACTTTTTATAAATAGGACTTCTGGGGAAAGGATCCTGAGTTATGTGCGGAATTGTCGGTTATATCGGACAGCGAGATGCGGTCCCTCTTCTTCTCGACGGGCTCAGCAGACTCGAATACCGCGGTTACGATTCCGCCGGCATTGCCGTATTTGACAACGGCAAACTCAGCATCAGAAAATGCGTCGGTCGTCTGACCGCGCTTGAAGATCAGCTTCAGAACGATCCTGTTTCCGGACGTCCCGGCATCGGTCACACCCGATGGGCCACACACGGCGAACCATCTCAGATTAACTCGCATCCGCACACCAGCGATGGCGGCCATATCGCCGTCGTGCACAACGGAATCATTGAGAACTATCACGAACTGCGCGAAGCGTTGACCGCCGACGGCTTCACGTTCCAGTCGGACACCGACACGGAAGTCATTCCTCACCTCATCGCTCGCGAACTTAAGAAGGGAGCCACTTCCATCGAGGAGGCGATGCGGCTTGCTCTTAACCAGGCCCGGGGCGCCTACGCCATCGGCGTCACAGTGGATACCGAACCTGAGGCTATCTACGCGGCCCGCCTGGGAAGTCCGCTGATTATCGGCGTCGGCAAGAATGAGAACTTCATCGCCAGTGACGTACCCGCGATCATCAACCAGGTGTCGCAGGTTATTTATCTGAATGATGGAGAGATCGCGAAGCTTACGCAGGAAGGGATCTCGATCACCAATCTCAAAGGCGAGTCCGTAAAGCCTGAAATCAAGGAGATCACAATAAAGGCCGAAGCCGCTGAAAAGGCCGGCTTCGAAACCTTCATGCTCAAAGAGATTCACGAACAGCCGCGCGTACTGCGCGGCCTCCTGGCGAAGCATGTGATCGATGACAAGTCGGTGAGCATGAATGATCTCGGCCTCAGCCCGGACCTGTTTCACATTCTCAACCGCATGATTATCGTCTCCTGCGGAACGGCCTATCACGCCGGAATGTACGGGAAGCTCCTCCTCGAACACCTTACCAGCATCGCCGTCGAAACGGACCTGGCCAGCGAGTTCCGGTACCGCGACCCGAAGTTCGGCCGCGACACGCTGATCATCGCGGTTTCCCAGTCAGGAGAAACGGCCGACACGCTCGCCTCTATCCGGATGGCGAAGGAGCGCGGATGCAAAGTGCTTTCCATCTGCAACGTCCCCGGCAGTTCGATAGCCCGGGAAAGTGACGGCGTGTTCTTCACGGAGGCCGGGCCCGAAATAGGCGTGGCCTCAACGAAAGCGTATACAGCGCAGCTCATGGCTTTCGCTCTCATCGGCATCTTTGCCGCGCGCTTGCGCGAGGAAATGACTCAAGGCGAGGCTGAAGATCTTCTGCAGAGCCTGTCCGCGATTCCGGATGCGATCCATTACGTTGTCGACCGCAAAGACGAGATCAAAACCATAGCGAACAAGCATCATGACGGTCCGAGTTCTCTCTACCTTGGTCGCAAGTTTAATTTCCCGACCGCGCTCGAAGGCGCGCTGAAGAATAAGGAGATATCCTATCAGCATGCTGAAGGTTATGCCGCTGGCGAAATGAAGCACGGCCCTATCGCGCTCATCAATGAATACCTCCCCGTCATCTGCATCTGCACGAAGACGGAAGATGAAGTGTACGAGAAGATGATCTCGAATATGAAAGAGGTCGAAGCGCGCCACGGACGGATTATCGCCATCGCCACGGACGGAGATGAAGGTGTGGCTGGCGTGGCGGAAGACATCATCCGTGTCCCTGAAATGCGTGACGAATTCTCGCCGCTGGTCAACGTCGTCGCTCTGCAGCTTCTGGCATACTATGCCGCGCAGGCGAGAGGCACGGATATCGACAAACCCAGAAACCTTGCCAAAAGCGTAACCGTGGAATGATGACAGCGAGTTGTCATCTCAGCTCCATGCTTTTCCTATGAGCCGCTTCATCGTAAATGGTGGACATCCTCTTTCCGGCGAGATCCGGCCGCTGGGAAACAAGAACGCTGTTCTCCCCATGCTCGCCGCTTCGGTGCTGACGGATGAAACGCTGACATTCCGGAATGTTCCGGCGATAGAAGATGTACATGTGATGCTGAGTCTTCTTGAGGGACTGGGGGTCGATGTAAAGCAGCGGGGTCACACCGTCACCCTCTGCGCGAAAGGCCTCAGTAAGACTGAACTGGACCCGGTTCTCTGCCGCAAGGTTCGAAGCTCAATACTCCTTGCCGGACCTCTGGCGGCACGACATGGCAAGGCCGTCGTCCATCCTCCCGGCGGAGACATCATCGGCCGGCGTCGCCTCGACACGCATTTTGACGGCCTGCGGGCCCTTGGCATCAACGTTCGGGCAGGACGATCGTACACATTCGCCCGCGGCGAACTGAGGGGCGCGGATATACTGTTCGACGAGGCAAGCGTCACGGCGACAGAGAATATTCTCATGGCGGCGGTTCTCGCGCGGGGCCGCACACAGCTCTACAACGTGGCGTGCGAACCTCATGTACAGGATCTCGGAAACCTGCTCATCAAAATGGGAGCAAGGATCGAAGGACTGGGAACGAACCGGCTGACGGTTCACGGCGTTCGCCGCCTGCGCGGAGCTACCCACACGGTACAGCCCGACCATATTGAAATCGGCAGTTTCATCGCGGCCGCCGCCGCAACCGGCGGCTCGCTCACGATAGGCCCCGTCTGCGACGAATTGTCGATGCGCGTGGTCGCGCGAACATGGAAGAAACTGGGTGTCTCATGGCGAGCCTCCGGTTCTTCGCTGACGACAGGAACAAAGGCCCTGCGCGTCAAAGCGGACTACGGTCCGGCGACGCCGAAGATCGAAGACGGCCCCTGGCCGCTGTTCCCTTCAGATCTAATGAGCATGGCCATAGTTCTGGCCACGCAGGCGGAAGGAACAACACTGTTCTTTGAGAAGATGTTTGAGAGCCGCATGTACTTCGTTGATCAGCTCATCAGCATGGGGGCGCAAATCGTTCAGTGCGATCCTCATCGCGTACTGGTGAGCGGTCCATCCCGCCTCCACGGAGCGCCTATCGCTTCTCCCGATATCCGCGCAGGCATGGCGCTTGTGCTTGCCGCCCTGTGCGCGAAAGGGCGCAGTGTTATCGAAAACGCCCAGGTGATCGACCGCGGCTATGAACGGCTTGACGAAAGACTGCGCTCCGTCGGCGCCGACATCATCCGCACCTCATAGCCCATCTACCGGAAGGCAGAGATTTTGTTTCAGATAGCGTCACGATCGTGACCGTATTTGAAACGCGGGTGTCCTGATGGACGAAGGGCCGGGAGGAATCCCGGCCCTTCTTCATCATACGGTGTTTATCGGCGGTTTACATCTCGTTTTCGACTTCCGGCTCGTCTTCAGGGCCGTCATCGTCCATCCAGGGCGGTTGTTTTCCTTCAGGACCACGCTCGCCGCGGTCTTTCTGTTTCTTCCATTCGCCGTGACGCTTGTCGCCGTCACCTTTGCCCTCGCCTTTACCTTCACCTTGACGCTGCTTCATCGCCTTACGAAACTGCTTGTGAAGTTGTTGTACTTTCTCCGGTCCGACAATCGCGCGGACCTGGAGGCGGTATTTCGTTTCCAGCTTCTTCAGTTCGGTGTTGATAGAGCCCTCTTTTTCCACAAGGGCGAGAACGGCCTCTTCACTGGGCGAGTCCTGATCCATCAGTTTGCGCATTTCCAGTCTGACCGTACGCTGTTCCGCCTGCAGCGGAATGCATTCCTTTTCTTTCTGGTAGGCGCCGTCTTTCAGCGCCGTCAGCTGTTCGTCGGTCAAACCGAGTTTCTCGACCAACTGCGGATTATCGAGCATGTTCGCAATCGAAGGCCTTCCATGTTGTCCGCGCTCCGAACCTCTGTTTCCATCGCGGCCGGGCTCCGCCCAGACCATTGCGGCGACTGCGAAGATTGCGACTGCTGCGGTTAGCGTGTACCACTTCTTCATTTCTCTAACTCCTCTCCCGATCTGACTCCACTCACCGATCCGCTAGTACAACGGACTGATCCTTGAGATTATTGCAAGGGGGGTGCTTTTTTGTCTTTGGACATCACAAGAGGTGTTCTGAGAGGAAGGCCGCCAATTCGCACCGATACTGGGGGCTTGATACCCAGGCCAGCTCATCGTGAGTCCCGCTCAGGCGGACGAACCTTTTTGGCGGGGCGGCCGCCTCGAACAGACGCTCGCCGTGCCGGTACGGAATAACCTCGTCGTCGGGGCTGTGTGCAATGAGTTTGGGTACCGCTATTTCGGGAAGCTTCTTCGCCGAATCATATCGGTAGCGGCAGAACCAGTCGACCGGAAGGAGGGGATAAAGCTCCTTTCCGATGTCTACGGTGGAAGTGAAGGCGCTTTCTAGAATCAGTGCTCGAACAGGCTTCCGGAGGGCCAGTTCGACGGCTACCGCACCGCCCAGGGATCGCCCGTAAACCGCCACCGGCGGGTCTTCCGCATCGGCATACCGGGATCTGACCACCTCGTACGCGGCTTCCGCGTCCAGGTATGTGCCTTTCTCCGTGGGAATGCCCTGACTCCTTCCATAACCCCTGTAATCAAAGGCGAATACATTGACCCCAAAGGCCTGTAAGTCGCGTATAATCGCCGTTCTTGTTGAGATGTTTCCGGCGTTTCCATGGCAGAAAAGCACCGTTCCAAGGGCGTTCTCATGTGGTACCCACCATCCGTGAAGGCGTTTCCCGTCGTTGGTCATGAATTCAACGTCGCTGAATTGCAGACCTTGATCCGCCGGGCTTCCCTCGTCGCTCCCGCTCGGGTGAAATAGATTTATCCACTCAAAGTATCTGAGCCACCCGAGAACCACTAGGACGGAGACAATGGCGGTCCACAGCAGCCTGGTCTTCAACAGTGCGACGATCGTCTTCATTAATCACAGTTCGAACTTCTTAGGACAGCGCGCGAGAAAAGTGAACCCGTCACGCGTCACGACTACGGTGTCTTCAATTCTCACCGCTCCCGTTTTCCGGTAGTAGAGTCCCGGCTCGATTGTAATCACGTTTCCCGCGTGGAGGCGTTCATCCAGCCAACTCACCGAAGGTGCTTCATGTATGTCGAGACCCACGCCATGTCCCGTGCTGTGAATGAAGCCCTGCGGAGATCCATCGATCAGACCCGTTTCGTAACCGCGCTTGCTGAGAAAGTCCGCCGCCGCGTTGTGAACCGTTCTGCAGGAGACGCCGGCTCTCACTTCCGACAGGGCCGCGCGATGAGCTCCTTTGACGGCGTTGTACATTTTCTTCAGTTCGCGTGACGCCTCGCCGCGTACCACCGTCCTCGTGATGTCGCCCCAATAGCCGTGCTGTCTGCTCTTCGGAAAAATATCTATCACGATCGATTCACAGGCACGCAACGGACCATGTCCGCGCTCGTGCGGATCTGTTCCCTGAACTCCTCCCGCGACGATCGTGTCGTTTGCCGTACAGTCCCTGTCGAGGAGAACGTCTTCGATGACTCTGCGCACCCGTTCGGACGTAAGTTTCTCTCGGCCGTCGTAAAGAAAACCGTCGCGGCCGATGCGCGAGTTCCTGATACAGTCCACCGCCGCGGACATAGCGGCGACGGCTGCTCGCTGGGATTCCTTTATGCAGGCGGTTTCCTTTTCTGACTTCTTCTGTCTCTGCGGGTACATCGAAGATGCCTTGGAAACGTCCACGCGGACGTTCTCCTTTTCGAGTGCCCGGACGATTCCCACGGGGAAGAACGGAGAGACCTCCACGCGCTTTATGTCGAACTTGCGAAGCAGTCCCGAGGCCCAACCTCCCAGTCTTCTTCGCTGCCTGGAACGAAGGTGAAGATCCGCCGGAGTCAGGATCTTCACACGGCTCGTCGACTGCGCGGCGCGTCCGTATTCCAGCATCGAAACAACTAGTACCCGGCGGATGCCGTGCTGTAGGAACAGAAACGGATCCGGGGCCGTAAAACCCGATGCGTATCTCACATCCGAGTGGTCTGCCGTTCCGCCCAGCATCAGTTTCGGCGTTGTTAACTTCTTCATATTTTGATTCCTTTGACAGGCAGGGGAAAGATTGTCAGATCATCCCAATGCAAGTCTTTTTCTAACTTTTTATCGTCGGTTTCGAGTCTTTTCTACATCACTAAACCATATCGCGTAACCCGTATATTGTGTCTCCTCAAATCCACGCATACTATCCTCGGTATGCCTCATCTTTTTCTAACTTCTGCCTAGATTTTCCCTTGTTGACCTCATGCGTCTCTACTAGCTTGCAATTCGAGTAGGTACGCAGGACGGATCAGGGCGCATGTTAATAACTTGTTGATAAGAATTTATGTGGTTGGTTTTTGTCAGTGTGTATAGGCAGGCTGGAGAACAGGTGACGGGAGAGTTGTGAAGTAATGACGCCGGTGCTTCGGATGCCGGCGGGGTCCCAAACTGACTGCTTTGCTGACATAGTGTCGTCCGGAAACGGATGGATGCGATCAAGGAGAAACTGACTGCCCCTTTTGCAGGCGATCTGCTCGATGTCGCTTGTTGTGATTTGAGTTTAAAACCTTTCTAGGGGGGTTACTGTGGAACAAGATGCTGTTCGCGTATGGAAACAGGCATGCGCTCATCTTCGCGAGGCTCTCTCTAAAGATGTTTATGATCGGTGGATTGCCGTAATCGTAGCTAAGGAGATTTCTGATAACACGCTATTGCTCGGTGTGGCCAACGACTTCTATCAATCGTGGCTCGAGGAGAACTATCTCCCCCTTATAAGTAACGCTATCGCAGCCGTGTGCGGCGCGGAACTAGGCATTAAGCTTGTCGTGGACCGCGCCGCCGCTGCTTCCTTCCATTCCCGTGCGGCCGAGGCGTCCTCCGTAAAAAAGGGTTCTCCCGCGACAGAGAAACGTACGCCGGCGAAAACATCGAAGAAGCCTTTCCTTAACACCAAGTACACGTTCCACAGTTACATTGTCGGCCCTTCAAACAATTTCGCGCATGCCGCGTCGATGGCTGTCGCCCAGTCTCCGGCCAAGGCTTACAACCCGCTGTTCATCTACGGCGGTGTGGGTCTCGGCAAGACCCATCTTATGCAGGCCATCGGGAACCATGCGTGGGATAAAACTCAGTCGAACATCCGGTATCTCTCCTGCGAGGCTTTTACGAACGACTACATCGATGCGCTTCAGAAGAAGGGACTCACGCAATTCCGAAAGAAGTACCGGAACATCGACGTACTGCTGATTGACGATATTCATTTCCTCGCGGGTAAAGAGCGTATGCAGGAGGAATTCTTCCATACGTTCAACGCGCTGTTTGAGAATCATAAACAGATCGTCCTGACCAGTGACCGCCCGGCCAGTGAAATCCCCGGCCTGGAGCATCGTCTCGTGTCGCGTTTCGAGTGGGGCCTTGTTACCGAACTCGAGTCACCGGACATCGAAACCAGGATCGCTATTCTCAGGAACAAACAAAGTCAGATGAATCTCGATCTTCCGGACGAAATCATTCTCTTCATTGCCGAGAATATCCGTTCGAATATCCGCCGCCTGGAGGGGGCTCTTATCCGAGTGGCGTCGTACGCATCTCTGACAGGCCGTGAGCTGGGGATCGAGAAGATTGAGAAGCTCCTTCGCGACACGCTCGACCAGGAACAGGAGCAATCGCTCAGTATTGAAGCGATTCAGCGCATTGTCGCCGATCACTACGATCTCAGGCTGGGTGATATGACGAGTCGGCGCCGGCCTCAGTCGGTCGCTTTTCCCCGCCAGATCGCGATGTTTCTCTGCCGGGATCTGACCGAAAACTCCCTCCCGACTATCGGCAATGCCTTCGGGCGGAATCATGCCACGGTAATTCATGCCTGCCGACTGGTTACGGACAAGATGAACAGTGATCCAAAGATCCGTCAGGCCGTTTCCGCGCTCCGCCATCGTATCGGCCACAAGTAAGACTATTTCTGTAAATGGACGAATAGAGCGGCATTCGCGGCTCGTCCTGTTAACAGCGGCCCTGTTAATGCCTGTTAGTAGCTGTTGACAGATACGGAGTACTTAACAGGGCCCGGACTTATTAATAGACAGAGGTGGTTGCACTCCTTTTCAGAACAGGTTCTGCACACATCTTTCCGGGCATAAAGACATTGATGTATGGGCCTAAAACGATGATATTGAACTTGTTCACAGGACATAATAATAAGAATATCTACGAGTATATTCTCCTCTTTCTATTATGAGTTGTAGATAACTGTCGGAGGTCATCAGATGAAGTTCACGGTCAACAAGGAGCTGATCCTCGAAGCCTTGCAGAAAGTGCAGGCTATCGTTAATCCCAGAACGACTCTTCCTATTCTTTCAAACGTCCTTTTTCAGTCGGACGGAAAGAAACTGACGCTCTCCGCGACAGACCTGGAAGTCAGCGTCCGCACGTCCATCGACGCAAAGGTTGATAAAGCCGGTGGTACAACGTTGCCGGCGAGACGTTTGCTGAGCATCGTTCGTGAACTGCCCAGTGCCGAAATCGAGGTGGATACCGATGAGAAGGATATCGCCTCAATCAAATGCGGGCCAAGTTTTTTCAAACTCGTTGGTATTTCGGAAGATGAGTTTCCCCCGCCGCCGAAGTTCGAGGGAGGGAAGTCCTACAAAATGGAGCAGGGCGTGTTCAAGGAAATGCTCCAGAAGACGGGATACGCAGCATCCACGGATGAAACCCGTTACATTCTCAATGGCGTTCTGCTCAGCTTCCAGGGCGAGAAACTCATCGTTGTGGCCACGGATGGCCGCAGACTGGCGCTGGTGGAGCAGGAAGTCGAATTCCCGAAGAAATCGGAGGGGGATCTGGTTGTTCCTTCGAAGACCGTCAATGAACTGATTAGAACCCTCGGCGATGAGGGCGAGTTGACGATTCAGGCCACTGAGAATCAGGTCGCGTTCGAATTCGACGATATTCTGATCATTTCCAAACTGATCGAGGGGACATTCCCGAATTTCCGACAGGTCATACCTGCCCAGTGCGAGGAAAGGGTGACTATTGAGAGGGAGATTCTGTTTACCGCGCTCAAGCGTGCGGCGCTTCTCACCAATGATCAATCGAACTCGGTGAAACTCCTGTTCACGAGCAATAAACTGCAGATCGTCACAGAAACGCCTGATGTGGGTGAATCCAAGGAAACGATCCCTGTGAAGTTCTCCGGCAAGGATGTGTCCGTGGCCTTTAATCCGGAGTTCATGATGGATCCTCTCAAATGCCTGCAGAGCGATGAGATCCACATCGAGATGACAGACGAGCTGAGTCCCGGTGTCATTAAGGCGGATGTACCTTTTCTTTATGTCCTCATGCCTATGAGGATGTCGTAGGTATTCGGATTCCCGAGATAAGGTTCTCCGCGGGAACCCGCTGTGAAATACCGCGCAAAACACGTCATAGAGTACGGACTTCTACGTCTGGTAGCCGACACAGTCGGTTTCCTTCCATATCATGCCGCCTTGGCGGTGGGCTGGACGGTTGCCTGGCTCGCGCACTATGTGGCCCGGTTCCGGCGTGAGATTGCCTGTGAACGTCTTCGTGAAGTACTAGGCGACCTGCCTGCGAAGCAAATCCGCCATATTGCATGGATATCCTGGCGAAACCTCTGTTTCAACGTGATTGAGCTCATGAGGATGCCGAGGATCAATCGGGATTGGATCGAGAAGGTGTCGGATACCGAGGGCCTGTCTGTGATCAACGATGCGATCAAGGACGGCCGTGGAGCGATTCTGGGCACCATGCATATGGGCAACTGGGATCTGGCGGGGGTGGCGCTGCATCTTTTTGACATACCCATTTTCTTCATAGCGCGCCGGCAGAAGAATCCCCTTGCGGACGAGTACCTGAACAGGATGAGAGGCGTTACCGGAGTAGAAACGGTGCTGAGCGATTCCTCCGCTCTGAAAAATGTAATCAGGAATCTGAAAAAGGGCAAAGTCCTGGCGATTCTTCCGGATGTGCGGTCACGCCAGGAATCACTCTCGATACGATTCTTCGGAAAGGAGGCCAACATCGCGGCCGGAATGGCGATGTTTGCGCGGCAGGCGAATGTTCCGGTTATTCCCGGATATATTACGCGCAAGGGATGGGGGCGGCACCAGTGGCATGTGCTTGATCCGATATATCCCGATCTCGATTTGGATAAGAAAGAGGACTGGCGTCGAATGACCCAGCAGATCATGGATATGTATGACCAGATCATCCGCGAGAACCCGGAACAGTATTTCTGGTACAACAAACGGTGGATACTGGATCCGCTTTAAGAGAGAGAAAAAGGCCACATTCAACGAACAAGTCGAAACTCTCAATTGAGAACGCAGACGACGCAGATATGGTTTAACCGAACATCGAACATCGAATCATGAACCCGCAACCGGAAACCCTCGTTCTTTTCGACATTGATGGAACACTGGTCAACATGTGCGGCGCCGGGCGGGAGGCATTTGCGCGGGCGCTGAAAAGCGTCTTCGGGACGGATGAAGGTCTGGAGAACATCTCCTTTTCAGGTGCTACCGACCTGATCGTTCTGGAATCGATACTGAAACAGCAAGGTGTGAAGCTCACCAGGGACAAAGAGGAGCAGTTCTGGCGGGAACTCGCTTCCCATTTAGAGCAGACGGCACAGGAGAAAGAGCCGATCATCTATCCCGGCGTGAGGGAATTGCTGCATACGCTGGGAGCGCGCGAAGATGTCATTCTCGGGCTGGTCACCGGGAACATCGAGGAATGCGCGCGCATCAAGCTCGAACGATTCGGCCTCCACAACCATTTCGTGCTTGGCGCGTTCGGTCATGAGCATGCGGATCGAGCTGAAATCGCCATTCTGGCACGCCAGAGGGCTCTGCTGAAGTTGAACGGGGAACCCCGCGCCTCCTATCTTATCGGGGATACGCCGTCCGATATTCACGCCGCAAGAGCGATCGGAGCGAAGTCCATCGCCGTGGCTACAGGCACATATTCAGAGCCGGATCTGCTTGCCGCCGGTGCGGACTATGTCCTGACGGATCTGACAGATACAGGCCGCATTTGCGGCATTATGGGACTTCATTAGGCGGTGTCTTGCATCAATCCCATGCCGTGTGTTTCAATAGGCAATCTATGAAAAGACTACTCGGCATACTTCTCGGCATATCGCTGTTATTCTGCGCCACGGTTCAGGCGCAGGACGTGAACGGGCCCGCCCTGAGGCCCGGTGATTATTTCGTGCCTGGCGAAACGGAGACCCCGTGGCTCCTCTATAAGGATAGCGCCGCGAAGAACGTGGAAATATGCGGGTCATGGTCTGAGTGGAGCGGCCGGCACGCGCTGAAGCCGAAGGATAATGCGTGGTATATCGACACCAGGGACCTGCATCTTCCCGAAGGCTGGTACAAGTATAAGTTCATTGTGAACGGCGTCTGGGAAGAAGGGGACAACCGGAAGCTCTTCATCAATGAACGCGGCACGCTCGAACGGCCGCCGGATCTGATTGTCAGTGCGACACATGATGGCGCGAATGTGGTAAACGTTGCTTTTCGCAAGCCCATTCCAAAATCCGTTGCTGAGAAGGTAAATGTCACGTTCACACCGGATCTCGCCATCGAGAAACTGGATTTCGACGCTCCGTCCGTCCAACGCTTTCTTCAGGGCCATATTCTCACCGGCGGACGGATTACGTTTTACTTCAGCGAGGATCTGTACGGTCTGGACCTGGATCAAAAATCGGAAGTCGTCGTTGCGGGGAGTTTCAATGGATGGGGGGCTTCGGATGCACGGCCGCGCTGGCGGCTTCGCGATGACGATAACGACGGCATATGGGAGTTGACGACACAGGCGCTGGGGTTGCGGCCATCCGCCGGGGAAAGCGAGCTTCTGTATAAGTTCATCGTCGACGATCAGTGGCAGAACCCGCCGCCCGGCGCGCCTAACGCGGTTGATGACGGACAGGGAAACACGAATCTGAAGATTGATCCTAAAGCCAGCGGCAGTGTAGCTCTTCAAATCGTTACAAAGGAGCCGCTGGATCCAAGTGTTGCCTACGACGTGGCTGTTGAAGGAGTCTGGAGACGGCCCCTGCACAGTTACGTGAATCCCGGACACTATCTTGACCAACTATACAGTGATAAGGAACTGGGCGTCATTCTGGACAAAGAAGAGGGGGCCACGACATATCGGCTCTTCGCACCGCGGGCCTCGATGGTGTGGCTGAATATCTATGACGGGCCGTACTACGAGGTGGAGATTAACGGAAGACGGGAGAGGGTCAAACCGGTTGAGCGTTACGAGATGTGGCGCGACCGAGACGGCGTATGGGAAATGTCCCTCCTGGGTCTCGATATAGGGAAGTACTATGATTTCAACGTCGATGGACCGCAGGGAGAGGGGGAGAACTTCTACCCGCAGGCCCATGTAGGTGATCCGTACGCCAAGGCCGCGGCGCATGCTGAAAACAACTGTCTCGTAATCGATGACGACGTGACAAACCGCTGGTTCCACGGGTGGACTGATCAGGCCTATGTCACGAGACCTCCGGAAGAAGTCGTTATTTACGAAGCACATGTGCGCGACCTCACGATGGATCCGTCCTCAGGTGTGTCTGACCAACTCAGGGGAACCTATGAAGGAATCCTGGCGACGGAAGGAACAGGAACCGGGCTGGATCATCTGACGGAACTGGGCATAAACACGATAGAGTTTCTTCCTCTCGGTGAATTCAACAACGGAATCGATGATCACAACTGGGGATACAGCACCGCCTACTACTTCTCACCGGAAGCATCGTACGGCCTGCAGCCGCTCAAGGGATCGTCACACTACGAATTCAAGAATCTCGTTAACGAACTCCACAAGCGGAACCTCGGTGTGATCATGGACGTGGTGTATAACCATGTCGGCTGGCCCAATCACTGGAGTCTGATCGATAAGAAGTACTACTTCCGGCTGAACCCGGACTACTCCTATATGAATTTCAGCGGTTGCGGAAACGACGTAAGAACTGAAGCGCCCATGATGCGCCGAATGATCATCGACAACATCGTTTACCTGATGAAGGAGTTTCACATCGATGGTTTTCGTTTCGATCTCGCCGAGCTCATCGATCTGGACACGATGATGCAGATTCGCGACGCGGCGCGCGCGATAAATCCTGATGTCATGCTCATCTCAGAACCGTGGAGTTTTCGCGGTGAGCATAAGTACCAGTTGACCGGGACCGGTTGGTCGGCATGGAACAACGACTTCCGCTACGCGGCAAAGGATTTCGCTACCGGCGGACGCAACAGGGACTGGCTTAAGAAGCAAATTACAGGCTCCGTTGACACATGGGCCGCAAATCCGCTGCAGCCGGTGAATTATGTCGAAAGCCATGACGACATGGCCCTGGTCGACGAGTTTTCGACGCGTCCCGACAGGAACGGCCACCACCTGCAGAAATGGGAGGCGGACGCGACGAAGCTTGCCGCCACGATTCTATTCACGTCCATGGGTATCCCGATGATCGCGGAGGGGCAGGAGTTCCTGAGAAGCAAATACGGGATTCATAACAGCTACGACAAGGGCGATCCGGTTAACGCGCTTCGCTGGGACGAAAGGGATAAACCCCTCGCGAAAAATGCGTTCGAGTACTACAAGGGGTTAATCACACTTCGGAACAGCCCGCAAGGCGCGGCGTTCCGGGTGACCACCAAGCCTCCGAAGAACTACTACCAGTGGCTGGAACCTCAGAATGAGCAGACGCTGGGCTACATCGTAAACTCTCCGAAGATTCACAGCGGGTCTGGCTTTATTGTCCTGCTCAATTGCGGCGCCACGCAGACACGCATGTCCATGTCGTTTCCGAAAGGGAAGTGGACCATGATAGGCGACGGTGAACAGATAGACGTCAATGGCCTTCAGCATACGCACCCCATCACGGGTCCCATTCACGCAACCGTCCGCGTCCCCGCCAAGAGCGCGATTATCCTGATGAATGATCAGGACCCGAACTGAGCACCGCGAACCGTCTACTGGCAATTTCCTTTATTGCGGTGGGCGAAAAGTTCACACTGACCACCTAGCCCAAGTTCGACAGTTGAGCGGGTAAATGAGCCAATATTTCTGACGCAGAAGCAGGAAAGCCAAGTATAGCAGCTCTCATTTTTTCAAAGGCCGTGTAGTGGAGAACTGGGGGTTGTCTTGATCGGTTTATCGGCTCGATA
>JAHIZV010000171.1 GCA_018814445.1 Verrucomicrobiota bacterium
GGGGATCGACGTTGGGGGCGAAGGGTAGTACGGAGGCAGTGCAAATAATCCTGTTGCCCGGACACCACGCCCGGAGGAGCTGCCCCCGTGACTACCGCCACCCAGATCGCATCTCAACCGCAGGCCGTCAAGGAGTCCCTTGTCAGAGCATTCCAAAAAGGGCTTGATGACCTGTTCGAAGGACCGGCCCAAAGAGGTCGGAACCTGGAAATAGCAGTTTGGGAAGTAATTCTGGGGGTGGGGCAGAAGATTCAGACGGCACTGCTTGCCAAGGCATGTTGGGAAACCACCATTTCCAACGCTCCCAACACTGAACCTCTTCGCCTCCGTCTTGATGAGGACTACTGGCTGACACAGACAACCACACTTGGCCCAGTGACAGTACCACTCTTCGCCTACCGAGATTCGAGCGGCAAAACCCAAGTGCCAGCTCGGGAGGCGGTTTTTCCATTGCACCCTCTGTGTCGCTTGTACGTCAATCGCTTGGTCGAGATGAGCCCCGGGATTTTTTTGACATCACGGTGATTCGCCGAGAAGTTCTGTCGTTTGGAGCCCAAAGTTGGGCTGCACCGGGCAAAGATCCTGGTTTTACTCCACATTCACTCTTCGATCTGCTCCGGCGCCGCGAGTGGGTTCGAAAAGCGCCACCACGATAGGGTGCAGGCGTGGATTGGCTGGATTCGTCTGAACCTGACGAATCTGGCTCGTAACCTCCCGGAATATCGCGATAGGTCAATTTGCGAGAATCTCCGGGCAAACGTTGACAGTCGGGGTGGCGCGGGCGATGCATAGCGAGCTTATCACCATCATCGATTCCACCCCCGTGGGCAGCGATGCCTGGAGCGACGCCGCGGTCGCCGCGGCGGAGATCATCGACGATGCGATGCGCGCTGGTGACCGTGAACCGGTGACCGAGCTCGGCGCAGCGCTGGCGCGAATCATCAACGACTATCTCTCAGAACCGGGCGTTGGTCCCGCGGTCTGGGCGCTCGGAAAGCTCAGCGACCCGAAGTATCACGACCTGTTCGATCGGGTGCTCGCCGCACAGCTCGACGGCGACGGTGAGGCGCTCTACCAGGCCCTCATCGCGCTCAACAACCTCGGAGAAATGGAGCAGTACCAGAGCTGGGCGGGTTTCGAGGTCCAGGAGAACCGGTGCCGGGCGCGGGCGTACCTCGCGACTCGCGCAAGCCCATAGGGCCACCCGTCTCCCAACGCGGGTGCAGTGTAGTCTGTGATCACAGAGCATCTATCCGCTCCGATTCTTGGAGCGGGCTCGGTGGTTCAATGACCTTGAAAAAAGAGTTGGCAGGCTGCGAAGTTACGGTCTCTAAGGTCATCGTCTCGTATCCAGAAGTAGAGCCTGCCATAGTCACCCCATATCATCTGGTGTTGCGCTTCTCGATCAGGGTAAGAATCGACTTGGAGCAACAAAATCCAATGACTGGCGCCTTTCTCGAGTGTCGGATCCCCCCGGTTGATATCGACGCCGGTGGCTTTGGCCTCACATGCGATCCGCATGTCAACAAAGTCCTGCACGTAACCTGCAAAACCGAGCATCTGCGTCACAGGTGAGGAACACACCCGCTCCACCAACTCCTCGTACATCTCTACGTCTGCTGGGCCGAGCACTAGATTTCGCATCGGTATCGATGAAGCCGAAGGGATCGTGAGCGTAGTCGTTGGAGCGACCTCACATAGTTGAAACACGACGTGGTCCTCACTGGGAGGATTTCTTCTTTGCAGAGAGCTGAGGTCTCCATCATAGTATAGAACCTTACCGGTATATTCCTCTGACTCCACGGCATCGTCCAGATGCCTGCGAGTGATAATGGTCTGCTTCTCGTCGACATCGGTGAAGAAATACAGCATACCTGTATTTGGAAGGAGACTCATGCAATCACACGAGGCGATTTCAGCGAGGTTGATCTGGGCAACGAACTTGTAGCGCCTGATGGTATACGGGTACCGTTTTCGGTCTGGAATCTCTTTCTTCCACGCTTTTATGTACCTGTCGCTGGGCCACGCAAGCGTCGCCGGCAGATCGGGACAGCCACCGAGTCTCGTCTTTCCGAGCGCAATATCTTTGTTTTTCTCTGATA
>JAHIZV010000172.1 GCA_018814445.1 Verrucomicrobiota bacterium
CTGACTTAAGACCACTTTCGGATGCGCCAGGCAAAGAAAGGCACAGCCCTGACGGGCTTAACTACAAACAATGGATGAAGTTCGCATTGTTTGTAGTCAATGCCGTAAGGCATGTCGTGGTCTTAAGTCAGCGGCATTCGGAGCAGGCGTTTTTCTCTCGATTCCATGACCGCCGTCGGCTCAAGCCAGCGCCCGTTGTGGCAGTACTTACGGAACTTGAGCACGGAATCATGGCAGCAGCCTCGCGCGAGACGTGGAGTTGGATCGCCGGGTTGATCACGCAATGATTCTACATCCGCCGCCGGACGGGCAAAAGTTCCAAGCCTTGGAAAACGCCTGCAAAAAACTTCCAAGCATTGGAAGTTCTTGTCACAGCAGCTCGTGCCTTCGGCACCAAAAGATCCCTCTCAGGACCTGAACTCTCCCGTCATCGGTTCTTCTCTAAGAATGATTCGCCCGATCTCGATAATGCGGTCATCTGAAAGGCTGGTATTGATTTCAGTCCAGTGCAAGTGGTCTTTCGCGCGCATGAAATAGCGCCACCCTATCTCCGCCTCCCCCCTCCCCCACGCGGTCATAGACCGAGTTTTGCGCAGCTTGTCCGAACCCGCGAAGGCGGCCGTCAGCCGACGGATAGAGGCCCTGGCCGGACGCGACGGGGTCATGCGCATCTGTACGAGCCTCTGATCTTCACTCATGAAGAACAACTCCACTGCATCAGCCCTTGTTGATCGTTCAACGACGAGAACCGGAAACAACGGCCTGCCATAGCGGCTTCGACCCTCTGCAACCTGTTTCTGCACATTGACCGGCGGCGCGTGTTCAGTAATGAGGCGCTGCTCCAGGAGAAGTGCCTCAAGCTCCGAGCCGACGGAACAATAGTCCAGCGAAGTGACCGTGCTTCGCAGGGATTTTACTTTTTCCGGCAAGTCACTCTTTGCGTTGTAGTAGTCGCCTATTCGTCGGTTGAGGTTCGCGGCCTTCCCGACATACAACACCTCACCGTGCCGACCTTTCATCAAGTAGACCGCCGGCACAGGAGGCAGGGCCGACAGTGTGGCGGCATCAAACTCGCAGCGAGAGTAATCGGGCGCCGAGCGCGACGACTGCACGACATCAAACAAATCACGCCAACTCATTCCCCGTTGACCCGCGCGTCTGATCACCGCCCACATCAACTCTTCGACAGTAGTCGAATACAGAATGGGCTCGTCAGTCGAGTGTTCCAACCCGTAGGCCGCGGCCAGTTCGGCCGTCTTGCTTCGCGCCTTCAGTCCCGGATCCAACGCAACAGCCATGGTGCGCAGGTCAAGCCTGCGCAGATGCGTGAGGAGTTCCGGACGCAGTCGACGGAGTATCTCAGTGTGCCCGGACCCAAACACGGTACAAACGCCGGGCTCCGCCACAACGCGATACAGCAACTTGAGCAACGCTGACATGGCTGGCTCAATGTCATCCACTCCCGCCCTGAAGCGCACGTGATGCACACGCCTGCCGCCGTCGAATAACTTCGCCTGAAACGACACTCTGCCGTCATTGGCACGCCACGCTTCCAGCAAGGCAACCATGAACCCGTCAGTAAAACTCGTCTCTTCAAGCTCGGTGATCATCGCAACACGTCAGCAGCAGACAGATAATGAGATTACTCAGCACATGATTCTGTCAAAGAATAGCCCAACCCACGGAAAAAAGCGTGCTGTGAAGCAGAAGAAGCCTGGCAGTCTGGGCGAGCACCGGGTTCAGAGCGACACCCGATACGGCGAACACCTTGCGGATGGCGGGGATCGACGCGGGTAGAACCAGGAGGGATGCAAGAGACCAGAAATGCGAGCCCGATCCTGCAACAAGCGCTACGGGAATGAGAGCCGCGATGAGGATGCAAAGGACATATTGAATCCTTGCAAAGGTCTTTCCGAATCTTACGACAAGCGTTCTCTTACCGGACTTTGCGTCATTGTCGGCATCGCGCAGGTTATTCACCACGAGAATCGCGACGGAAAGCAGGCCCGGTGACAAGCCGGCTATAATCACGCTGAAGTCAAAGGCGCGCGTCTGCACGAGATACGTCCCGAATACAGCGATCGGCCCGAAGAAGATCAGTACGAAGACATCTCCGAGCCCGTTGTAGCCAAGCGGAAAAGGCCCGGCGGTGTAAGCGATCCCGGAAAGGACGCAAAGGACTAAGAGGACCAAAAAGGGCCATCCAACGCGCGCCACAAGGCATACACCGATGAGTGCGGCGAGAGTGAAGACAATGGCAGTTGCGGACAGGATTGCTCTGGAACTGACGAGGCCTGCCTGAGTAACGCGAAGCGGACCTTCCCGCTCCTCCGTATCGGCGCCCTTTTTGAAGTCAGCGTAGTCGTTGCAGAAATTCGTGCCTATCTGAATCAGCAGCGCGAAAGTCAGTGCGCCGAGTGCAGCGAGCCAGTGAAACCCTCCATCGGCATAAGCCATGCCCGTACCGACAAGTACCGGCGCCACTCCGGCCCACAATGTCTTGGGCCGCGCGGCAATCAGCCAAATCTCAATGGTTGATGGTTGATGGTTCATGGTTGTTCGACTTGTCCACCGTAGTCTTGGCGAAGGCGGATGTTCGAGCACAGTATATCCGGCCTCGGTGTGACCGCAATTGGAAGTTGAATGTTGATTGTCGGACGTTGAGCGTTCCCCGCTCCCCCTCTCTCCCATTCTCCCTTTCTCCCGTTCGCGCATTCTCCCACACTTGCACCCACCGACTATCCTGCTATTCTCTGTGCATGGCAGTTAAGAAGGAACGCGCTGGAACTGGATGGCAGGAGGTCTGGGGGATACTATTGCTCGCGGCGGGCGTACTGGTTCTCTTCGGTATGCTTTCATATGATCCGGGCGACGTTTCCGCCCTGCAGTCTCCTCCGAACGATCCGCCGCACAACTTCATAGGACCGACCGGTTCGTGGACAGCTTTTGTCCTGCTCATGGCATTCGGGATCGGCGCCTACCTGGTTCCGGTCGGGATGGTCGCGCACGGCATCACGATGATGCTCAAGCGCGAGGGCCGCGTGTGGACCAAGGCGGTGTGGATTCTCCTGATTATCTTCTCCATCGTAAGCCTGGCCGAACTGCAGGCTGAACTGTGGCAGAGCGCTGTGGACAAGTTGAATATCGCTACGCCTGGCGGCATTCTCGGCTACTTCATAGCACAGCGCATACTGATCAGTCTGCTCGGGGAAGTCGGCACGGCCATCCTGGCCAGCGCCACACTGCTTATCGGGATAATCCTGCTCTTTGAGGTCCGGCCCGTCTTGTTTCTATATCAGTTGAAGGAGTTGTTCGATCTGCTCCGAAGCAGGATCTCGGCATTTCTCGACGCCCGGCGAGACGAAAAGGCTCAGCTTGAAAAGGAAGAACGGGATACGGCGAAGAAGCGGCGCGCGCTGGAGAAGGAAATGAAGCAGCAGGAGAAAGCGCAGAGGGCCGCCGAGCGCCGCGCCCAGATCGAGGAGATGGCGGCGCGGAAGAAGGAGGAGAAAGCCGCCGCGAAAGCGGAACGCGCGGGGAAGAAGGAAGAGGAAGAGCCGGAACCGGAAACGCCCGCCAGAAAGAAACTCCTCTCGAGAACTCCAAAGACTACGCAGGAGGAAATCGCACCTCTCAACCTGCCGTCCACGGGGGGCGATTACAGACTGCCGTCCATAGACCTGCTTGACCGCCAGGTCGTGACAAAAGCCAGCATGGACAAGAATGACCTCAAGGCCGCTTCTCTGGTGCTTGAGGAGACGCTGGCCGAGTTCGGAATCGACGCGGAAGTCACCAACGTGGAACAGGGCCCTGTCGTCACAAGATACGAGGTGCTGCCGGCCGCGGGCGTTCGAGTTGAGAAAATCGTCAACCTGAGCAACAACATCGCCCTAGCCATGAAGGCGGAAACAGTCCGAATCCAGGCCCCGATTCCCGGCAAGGGAGTCGTCGGGATCGAGGTGCCCAACTCGAAGGCCAGCATCGTGGTGCTTCGGGAAATAGTTGAAAGCAGCACGGCGTGGGACACGAACAAGATTGCGCTTCCGCTTGCTCTCGGCAAAGACGTCGGCGGAAAAGTCATCGTCTCGGACCTTTCCGAGATGCCTCACCTGCTCATCGCCGGGGCCACGGGCTCCGGAAAGACAGTCTGCATGAATTCGATTCTCGCGGGGCTGCTCATGTCGCGCACTCCGGATGAAATGCGCCTCATGCTGATCGACCCAAAAATTGTCGAGTTCTCCGGTTACAACCACATGCCTCATCTCGTCGTTCCCGTCATCACGGACCCCAAGAAAGTGTCTCTCGGACTGCGATGGGCGATCAACGAGATGGAGTGGCGCTACAAGATCTTCGCTAAAGTCGGCGTACGCAACATCCGCGCCTTCAATTCCCGCCCCGTTGTGACGCAGACTGACATGTTCTCTGAAGACATAGACGAAGAGGAGGAGGCAAAGAACCGTATCCCGGAAAGGCTGCCCTATATCGTCATCGTCGTCGACGAGCTGGCAGACCTGATGATGGTCGCGCAGGCGGAGGTCGAGAATGCGATCGCGCGCCTCGCGCAGCTCTCGCGTGCCGTCGGCATCCACATGATTCTTGCCACACAGCGGCCTTCCGTGAATGTCATCACGGGAACCATCAAAGCAAACTTCCCCGCGCGCATCGGGTTCCAGGTCGCGCAGAAAGTCGACAGCCGCACGATTCTCGACGCGAGTGGAGCAGATAAACTGCTGGGAAAAGGAGACATGCTCTTCCTTCCGCCGGGAAGCAGCAAACTTATCCGCGCGCAAGGCACGCTCACGACGGACCAGGAGATCACCAGAATCGTCGCGCATGTTAAACAGCAGGGCGAGCCGCAGTACGAGATCGCGATTAAAGAGCGCATGGAGAGCAAGACGCCATCCATGGAGGACAGCGGCGCGGCGGACGACGATATGCTGGAGTCTGCCATAGAGGTCATCCGCCAGACCCGCCGGGCGTCGACATCCTCTCTTCAGCGCCGCCTCCGCATCGGGTACACACGTGCCGCGCGTCTGATGGACTTGATGGAGGAACGCGGCATTGTCGGCCCGCCGCGAGGTTCCGATCCGAGGGAGATTCTTATAGATTTAGACGGTGAAATTCCGGAGAATGAGGCCGATGACAGCTAACGAACAGCAGCTCTTAATCGAATCCATCGGCGAAAAGCTTAAGTCTGCCAGGCTTCGCAAGAAGATCAACCCGTCAAAAGCGGCGGCGGACACCCGCATCAAGGTGCAGATGATCGAAGCCATGGAGCGGGACGATTTCAGCGGTATTCCCGCTGTCGCGTATGCCAAGGGATTCATCAAGCTGTACGCTGAATATCTTGATTTGGATCCGGAGCCGCTCGTCCGCGAGTACGTCGAACAGCACACGAAGCAGAAGCAGGCCGAGGCCTCGCAGGAGGAACCGAAGAAGCAGAAGAAACGGGGCAAAGCAAAAACGAGCTTCCTTAAACCCGCCCCTCCCGACGAGGACGGCGACCCCAGGCCCAGACGCTCCATAGCTCTTCCGAAGATCAGACTTCCTAAGATATCACTGCCGAGTTTCAAGCTGCCGAAGATCACTCTGCCCAAACTCCATTTCTCCTCGCAGAAAATCCGGAAAGTTGTTCCGTGGGTGCTGGCCGTCGCGGCTTTGCTGATCGCCTTCACCGGCATCAGAGCCTGCGGCAAGAAGGCGGACGAAAGCAGTGAAGTCATTGTCAGCACCGTTCACGAGAGTCGCTCTGACTCTCCCGTCGCTCTTATCGAGGAGCCGCCGGAACCGTATCTGAAAGACGACCTTCTTCCGGGGGAATAGGGAGCCGTTATCGGGTCACTTCGTGACCGTCATTATCCGCCCTTCACCCACCCAATCATTAGACGCTTCGCGTCGTCATTGAAGCGATGAACGAGCGTACTCGCGAAAAGCCGACGGCTCCGCGGCGCAGTTTGATGAAATATGCAGGTTAGGCCCCCATGACGGGGAAGTGATGGGTGGCGTCCATTCCATCGTTGCCTTGCCCCCCTTTAATGATGTAAAAAGCAGATTCGGTTCGAAGGTATTTTCCACGTGTTATCCGAGTGAGACTGCCCAATATTCTAACTCTGAGTCGACTTGGTGCGGCCGCCGTTCTCATGGCGCTGCTATCGATTTCCATGCCCTACGCGAAAAGTGTGGCGCTTTTCGTTTTTGTCATCGCGGCCATCACTGATTTTCTGGACGGGTATCTCGCGCGCAATATATACGGCGTCACTTCTTTCGGGCGGCTGATGGATCCCCTGACCGACAAAGTGATGGTCTGTGCCGCCTTTGTCAGCTTCGTGGAACTCCGGCTCGTACCCGCGTGGATCGTGGTCATCATCATCGCCCGCGAGTTCCTTGTTACCGGCCTCCGCCTGCTGGCCGTATCCAAAAACATCATTATTCCCGCCGGCAAGTGGGGCAAACACAAGACGGTCTGGCAGATCATTGCCATCGTCGCAATCCTTCTTGGACTGGCCATCCAGCATGATATCCTCCCCGTGATGAAGCCGAACTTGATCGAGGCCTACGACATCGCATTTCAGACTATCTCCTATGCGCTGGGCTGCGCGGTGGCATTGATAACGGTAACCTCGGGGACGATGTATTTCATCGAGCACAAAGACCTTTTGGGACGACACATCTAGGAGAAGAACTATGAGATCGATATTCCGGAAAACGCTGGTCTGCACATTCGCAGCCGCGGTTATGCTTGGCGGGGTCACATCCGCTGTTGGCCAGCCTGCGGATGAACAGGCAATCAAACAAAGCATGAGCCTCACGGAAATCATTGAGACGGGCGGATGGCTTATGTACGTCCTCGGCGGCATGTCTATACTTGGTCTTGCGTTTGTCGTCTATTTTCTGCTCGTGCTTCGCCAGCAGCAGATTACGCCGACTGCGCTTCTGCGGGATCTGAAGGAGAAGCTGGTGGCAGGCCGGATCGAGGAATCGCTGACGGCATGCGCCGGGAGCCGCTCTCCCCTGTCGATTATTGCCACCGCTGCACTCGAATATACCAAGAGAACCGGAGAGCCGGATCCCGCAATGCTTAAAGAGATTATCGAAGGTGAGGGTAACCGTCAGGCGGTCGTCATTCAGAACCAGACTCAGTATCTGCTGGATATCGCCGTCATTGCGCCGATGGTAGGTCTGCTCGGCACCGTAATGGGCATGCTCAAAGCCTTCAACACGGTCGCCCTGGACATAGCCAAAGCCAAGCCCATGCTTCTTGCGGCGGGCGTTTCACAGGCCCTTATCACGACGGCCGCAGGCCTGATTGTGGGTATTCCCGCAATGATCTTCTACGCCTATTTCCGGGGCCGCACTTCGAAACTGCTGTCGAATCTCGAGTCCGCCTCCGCGGACCTTCTGACACTACTGATCCACAAGAAGTAATCATGAACTTCCGCAAGCAGTCCAAACAGGAATCGGTCGGGTTTCAGATCGCACCGATGATTGACGTGGTTTTTCTACTCCTGTGCTTCTTCGTCACCAGCCAGATCTTCTCGCAGTGGGAAACAGAAATCGACATCACACTTCCCACCGCCAAAACAGGACAGACGCCCCAGCGGCTCCCGGGCGAGATCATCATCAATATTCTAGCTGACGGCTCGGCTATTGTGAACGGCCGCAACCTGGATGACGACAGCATGGATACCATGCTTAAGCGGCTCGCGGGCGTATTCCCCGGTCAGCCCGTGCTTCTTCGCGCCGACAAGGCGACGGCATACGAGCATGTGATCAAAGTACTCGACCTGTGCCGTCAGGCAGATATCTGGAATATCTCCTTCGCAACGGGCGTGCCGGAAGAGTAGGAGCCCCCATGCCCCACCCTCAGGTCTCAGGTCTCAGGTCTCAGGTTTCGGCTGCCGCTATCACTGCATGCCTGCTGCTTACTTCCCTGCACGCCTTCGCGATCCCGTCAGATGACCAGATGCAGTTCGCAGACGGGCTTTACTCCCGCGGACTCTACGACATGGCGATCAGTGAGTATCTCAAGCTCCTGCGCTCGGATGCCGGCTACGAGAAGACGGATGTGGCGCTTTACAGGCTGGGAGAATCGTATCGGCGGCTCGGACAGCCCGATGTAGCCCGCAGGATGTACCTGCGGCTTGCCAAAGAACATCCCGGGAGTGCATACCGCCAGAAGGCTGAACTGAGACGGGCAGAGGTCTTCGTCACCGGAGGAAGATATGTGGAGGCGTCCGGTTTGTTCGCGGCCCTTCTGGACGAGAAGCCGGATGACGAAGTGGCGGCATCGGCGCTCTACTATCTCGGCTATTCCGCCAGGCGCGCTGATGACGGCAAAGTCGCTGAAAAGGCTTTTCGTAAACTGCTGGCCGATTATCCGAAGTCGCCCTACATGTCCTATGCCTGCCTCGAGCTCGTCGAGATGATGGACGGCAGCCACTCCGACAAGGAGAAGCTCGAGCTCCTTGAGAGGGCGTCCGAGCATCCTGCTTCCGACCGCGTCGCCGCCGAGGCTCTTTTCAAGATGGGCGAACTGGCGTTTACGAAGGCGGACTACGAGAAGAGCGCGGAAGCTTACGGCAGACTTCTAAAGGAACATCCCGCCGACATGCGCGCGAAGGAAGCGGCCCTGCAGACCGCATGGTCTCTGCACCATGTTGGCAAATATGCTGATGCGGCCGAGTTGATTGAGGACAATCGGGGAACCATCCCTGATGATGCTCTCGCTGAGTGGTTGTACCTTGAGGCCAACTGTCTGAGACAACTGATGCGGTACGACGAGGCGCAGGCAATCTATGAGCGGCTTCTCCGGGAGTATCCGGATGATCGGTTCGCTCCGGCGGCACATTATGAAAGTGCGCTGATCGCGTTCAAACAGGGCAGGCATGAAGATGTTATCAGGCTGAGCAAGGATCTGGACGCTCCCGAGGGTCTGGACGAGGACCTGCAATGGCTCCTTGCGGAATCCTATTCGGTGTCCGAGGATCACGATAAGGCCATCCAATACTACCGGATGATCATCAAGTCTTTCCCCGACAGCGAACAGGCGCCGAATTCCATATTCCGCATCGGCTCGATTCTACAGAAGCGTGAGGATTTTGCCGCCGCCTCGGAAACATTCAGAGAACTTGCCGCCAAGTACCCCGAACATGATCTGGCGGGACGAGGGCTTTTCGCGTCCGGTTTCTGCATGACCCGCGCGGGCGACTACTCCGAGGCCGTGAAGGATTGGGGGGAACTCATCGAGCGCTTTCCTGAACACGAGCTGGTCGAGGAAGCCCTGTTTCAAAAGGGGCTGGCCGAGATCCGCCTCGGCCACACTCGAAAGGGCCCCGAGACGCTCAACAAGCTGCTTGCCGATTTTCCGGAAACGTCTTACGCGGCACAAGCACACTACTGGCTGGGCATCATTGCCGATGAGAAGGAATACTTTGATGCGGCGACGGCTCAGTTCAAGCAGGCTTTAGCGGCGTCCCCGGCCGCTGACCTGGCTGACCGCACGCGATTCAGGCTGGCGGCGACGCTGCAGAAACAGGGAAAGCCCGACGAAGCGGCGGATCTGGTTGAGGAACTTCTCGAGTCGAAGATCAAAAGCGATATTCCTCCATCCCTGCTCGAGTGGCTTGCGCGTCATCGCCTGGAGCAGGGCCGGCTTGAGGGCGCCTGCAAGGCTGCTTCGGTGCTGGTCAAACAGGGAGACAGCGAAGCCTGGAAACAGATTGGCTGGTATCTGCAGGGCCTGGCGCAAGCGCAGCTGGGGTTGAAGGACAAAGCTGTCGCGGCCTTTGAGTCGGCCATGAAGGCGGATGCCAACACACGGGAAGGTTCCGCCGCCGCCCTGGAACTCGGAGTTATCTACCGGAAAAGCCACGATTATGAGAAGTCCGTCGCCGCCCTCACAACAGCCGGCGAAACAGCTTCCGAACCCGACCTCGCCGACATCCGCGCCAGGAGCTACTACAATCTCGGGCTCGTCGCACTTGAGGAAGAAGCATGGGAAGAAGCCGCCCGGTACTTTATGAGCGTAGGTATCCTTTTTGACGATCCGGAACTCACACCCGAATGTCTCGCGCGAGCTGCCGAATGTTTCGCGAAGATCAATAAACCGGAAAGCCGGGATGCGGCGTTGGATGAGTTGAAGAAGAGGTATCCGGGAAGCAAGTGGGCCCGCCCGTAATGCCACCCTTGTGTGGGGGTATGGAAGAAACGGAGATCAGGATCTAGACTATGGCAAATGAACAAGAATGGGATGTGAAGGGCCGGGATGTTGCGTGCGCTAAGTGTGGGACAGCCTTCGAAGACAAGCAGGGCATCTACTCGACGCTGTCATCCGGTGAAGACGGATACGCTCGGGCGGACTATTGCGATACCTGTTGGTCCGGTCTTCCGCGCAACGACATCATCAGTTACTGGCGTACCGTATTCCTCCTCCCCCCGCCTCCCCAGGCCGAAGCCGTCAGGAAAGAGAACGCGGAGAGCCTTCTGCGTAAGCTCATCGAGACCGAGGATCATGCCAACCTCAATACCATCTACATTCTCGCCGTAATGCTTGAGCGGAAACGAATCCTCGCCGAGCGCGACGTTCAGACGCGCGAAGACGGCATGAAGGTCCGCGTCTACGAGCACAAGGAAACCGGCGAAACATTCATGATTCCAGACCCGGAACTTAAACTCGCTGAACTCGAGCATATCCAGGAAGAAGTCGTCGTCATGCTCGGCGGAAAACCAAAGGAGCAGGCCCCCGAAGAATCTGAGGTCCCGGATGATGACGACGAGTTTGATGAGGATGAGGATGAAGATGAGTTTGACGACTGATCGGGCCGCAGCCGCTTTCAGTGAGCACACGCCCGGAGTCAGCGGCCCCGACCACAAGCTTTCGGGCGCAAGTCAGGAAAGCGGGTGGGACCTTCTACTTTGTGAACACTCCTGAGATCAACATCGGGACACGCCATTCACACTCGTAATCGTGATCATGAGTAGGATTTTGGAGACGGTGACTGGAGTGTCCGGAATTCGGACGGCTTGCGCGCGGGACACCCCAATCGGGTTCATCCGAGAAGTTCCTGACTTGCACTCCGGTCTGACCGCCAATCATTGACACAATTATATCAATTGATATAATTACGACCATGAAAACAGTGAGCGCCATGGAATTGAGACGACATATGGGTGAACTTCTTGATGAGGTGCGTCTGACATCAGAACAGATCGTCATTGAGCGCGCGGGAAAACCTGTTGCCATGCTTTGTCCCATTGAACGGGCCGAGACCACGCAGGCGCGACGATTGGGTGCTGTCAGAGAAGCGTCCGGCATGTACACCTCCTCCCCCCGCAGCTCTGATCCCGATCACTGGCAGGACGAAGAGCGCAGCCAGTGGGATTCGTAATGCGCGTATTCGTTGACACATCCCCGTGGATATACCTGTGTGAAACAAGCGGTCCGAGGCGAGCCGATACACGAACACTTCTTGAGTCATGGATCAAGAGCGGCGTTGAGTTGGTGACGTCCACTATGACTCTCAGCGAAGTGCTGGTCGTTCCGAAGCGGGAGCAAAGGCCTGACGTCGAAAGGCTCTACCGCGTCCTGTTTGATGAGATTCTCTCCGCGCCGCTGATTCCCCTCGACGAGTCAGTCGCTGACTCCACGGCAGATATAAGGGCTCAATATGGATTCCGGACGCCCGACGCCATTCAACTCGCCTCCGCGCTGCAAAATAACTGCGATGCCTTCTTCACAAACGACCGCAGGCTTTCTCGCTTCGATGACATTGACATCATCCTGCTCGACAAGCAGACGTAGCTCGACCCGCCTTCTTTCGCGGAAACCCGAGGAACAGATCACTCATGCAATGAGATATCTGCAAATGTCGCTTTCGTGAGCCAGCGATTGTCGTGACTCAGGAGGGCGAATCCCACGTATGCTTCACCGGAGAGTTGTGTCGCTGCTGCCCGCTTGAAGACGTGCGCTTCACCGTCCCCGCCCTTCCACCCCAGCACAATGCTTCCCTCCTCCCGCCTTATGGCGAGCGACACAGGAAACTGCTCCTCGACAAACTCTTTCGAGAGCATTCCGGCGCCCTTCTTGTCCCGCCAGGCGGCAACAACTTTGCCGTTGGGAAAGACGTGCAGAAGGAAGCACGCCGCGTCCGGCGCCAGACTGTTGCGAATCATCAATCCCGCTTTCGCGAAGGGATGTGTATCGTCCAGACTCGTGATCTCCGCGCGCATCTGAAACTCACCTGAGACTTTCCTGCACACATAACCAAACTGATCATAATCACTCCAGATATCGGCACCCGCCCCGTATACATCCACGGCCTGTTCTCCATGCGCAACCATACCGCCCGGCAATGCACCTCCGACATCGTGAAGACTCCATCCCGGCAGCGCGTCCCCGGCGGGGGCACGCGAATAGACGGGAGGAAAAGTCGCAAGGTCGACCTGTCCGGGCACAGAGGACGTCAGGGCGGCACGAAGAGACTCATGGACGAGATAGTCCGTCTGCCCATACCATCTGAACAAACTCTCGATGTCTGCTTTCGATGAGGTGCGCAAATTGGCCGGGGGCATAGGCCCTGCATTGAGCACCATCGACCACGAGTTCTCGTGCGTAGACACGTTCTTCGTGACTCGCTTATAGCACCACATCGTGGCAGCCCAGCCATACTCTCCGTACCGATCGAAGTAGTAGCGCATCAGATCGGGTCCGCCCACGTGGCCATACACCGAGTTGAACTCGCCTGCTAACAGCGGAGCATTGACTTCATCCAGACAGGCTTTCCGCCACGGCAGAAACTGACAGACAAATCGTCCGTGCGATTCCTTGTTGGGCTCCTCGCCGAATAGACCGGGATAATAATGCTCAGTAAAAGCGAAGTTGCGCCACCCCCGGTCAGCGGGATTGCCGTAGAGCGTCAGGCCACTCCTTGCGCCCGGGATAACGATAATGTGATCCGGGTCAATGGAACGGACAGCCTTGTAGATTCTATCAACAAGAGCACACAACACTTCGTCATGAACATCTGTTCGATAGTCGCCATATGGTTCGTTAATCAAATCATACGCGGCGACACACGAACGACCGCGGTATCGTCGTGCGATCTGCTCCCACAACCAGACGGTCCGGTCCTGGCAGTCCTTATCGGTCCACAGTCGGTTCTGTCCTTTGCGTCCGGTGGTATGATCCACGCTTTGTCCGCCCGGTGCGCCATGCAGATCAAGGATGATGTAGAGACCGTGGCGCTCTGCTGTATCCACCGCATAATCCAGCCACTTGAATGCGTCGGCGCGCAGTTGCATCGGCGCAGCGTCATCCTCGATCAGACTGTAGTGAAAGGGAAGACGGACGACATTGAAACCGAACGTCTTGATAATCTCCCAGTCGCGATCCGTGATCCAGCTCGCCCGGTAGACGTCCATGAGACGGCGGGTTTCTTTCGCACCGAAACGTTGCATGAGAATCTGCTCAAACTCGTACTGGTCCCCGATGCCTCTCATATCCAACATCCACGTTTCTATCAGCAGCCAGTTGCCCAGGTTGCAGCCTTTGAACACAACGGGCATTTCGTTGTCATCTTCAAAGGTTGTACCGCTCGTGTGCAGGAGGGGGAGATTTTCATAACCGGCAATGATTTTCCGGCTGACGGGTTCCTTTTCCTTCTTCTTCTCCGCCTTCTCGGCGACGTGGACGGAGCAGGAGCAGAGAAGTATTCCCGCAAGTGCGGAAGACAGGAGCCGCAGAACAGTCACCCAGAAAGTGGTATCCATTGCCATATACTGGCCATTATGGAGAAATTCAGGTTCTCGTCAAACTGCGGTCGGGTGTGAAAGGGTGGTAGCGAGGGCGGGACTCGAACCCGCGACACATGGCTTATGAAGCCACTGCTCTAACCAACTGAGCTACCCCGCCATTTGACAGAAGCCATAGGTAAGAAGGGGCATAGGCTAGGGAAGAGGCATAAGTTTGTCAATTCAGATGCCGGACACCCGATGGCCGGATTGCCGGGGGCGCAATTTGTCTGTGTCAGGAACTACGCTTTGGCTTTGCGACGACAGACCATCTTGCCGATTATGGCTCCGATTACGAGCAGCCCTGCTGTCGAAGGCTCAGGAACAGCGTCCCCGCCTCCACCGCCATCGGCCTCGTATTGCACGACCACGTCATCCAGGTAGATTGATCCTCCACCCGTGCCGCCACCAGCCTGCTCGAAGACGAACCGCCAGTTCGCTGCGCCAGCAGGAACACTTCCACTGCCGGTTACCTCTGTCCAGGTATCGGGCGTCAGCCCACCCGGGAAGTACATCACGTCGCGAGGAGCGACCTCGCCAGTCCAACCGGCATCGAACCACTCGATGTGGAGATTTCCACCTGTGCTCCAAGTGTATTGATCCCCTGTCGGTGTGAAGGCCCAGTAGCTTAACGACCATGTATCAGCCGTTCCGGGGATCGCTCCGGAATTTTCCACCGAGGAATCCTGGTGTGCCACGTAGATGCCGTCACCCGCCCAGATCTTCAACGCACCTCCGCTACCGCTTGTGTGATCAAAAGTATCCGATGCTTCGTTGTTACCTGCACTTCGGTTTGACCACTCGGGCGCGGCATTGCCGCCACCCCAGCCACCGCCGGGTACAGTGTCAAAATTCGAGTTGTCGATCGTCAGCACGGCTCCCGGTGACGCGGCCACGAATCCGGCCAGAATGCCTGCTCCCAGTACTGCAATGAATTTGTGTTTACGCAATTTCATCTTCGTTCCTCCGATGTTACTTATCATCATGGTTTCCTTTACTTGATTACTTACGAAATCCTTTAGGCGGACAGAGGAATTACATACCTTTTTGTGGATAGGATAGGCCGACAACGCCCGTCGAAGAACGGCGGCATCTCCAAGACTAATGGCGTCCGCAGGAGAACGATCCCTTAACAGAAACGTCCCCCATGACGCTTCTGCAGGCGCATTATTCATGACACATACTCACTGACAATATACTAACATTGAGTAGGTTTAGCAAAGGGAATCTGGGCCTATCTTTCAGGCCGTATCAGCGAAGTTTTCACCGATTTTTTGAGGTTTTCCTGATAAGTTGCCTGTTGATACTTGCCTTTGGAACTGCTATTCCATCGTCCCAAGGAAAACTGCCCGCACATGCTGAGAACACTCCGAGTCAAAAACATTGCGCTTGTCGAAGCCCTGCGGGTCGATTTCGGCCCCGGCCTGAATATGATCACGGGCGAGACGGGCGCGGGAAAATCGATCCTCATGGGAGCACTGGGGATACTGCTCGGCGAACGGGCCGACAAGACGATGATTCGCTCGGGAGAAGACGCCTGCGGGGCAGAGGCCGTCTTCGAACTCGAAGACACTTCGGAAGTCGACACGATCCTTGAGGGATTCGGCATCGAGCCGTGTCAGGATCAACAGCTTCTGATTCGCCGCATCGTCCGGGCTTCGGGAAGCAACCAGACGCTCGTCAACGACAGTCCAGTCACTCTCCAGGTTCTCAAACGCATCGGCGAATACCTTGTAGATATGCACGGCCCCCATGACCATCAGTCGCTTTTTCACCTGAGTACCCAACTTGATATCCTGGACGCGTTCGGTCATGTCCACAAAGAACGTGATGCCTATGCGGAGATCTATGAGAAGCTCAAGGCGACAGAGGCGCGCATCAACGAGCTTCAGGCTGATGACGGTGATGTCGCTGAGCAAGTAGATATCCTGTCGTATCGCGTGAAGGAAATCGAAGAAGCGGCTCTGAAAGAGGGTGAAGAAGAGGAAATCCGGGAAGAGCATCAGCTCGTCGGCCATTCTCATCAGATACTCGAGCTTTCGGGAAACATCATAAACATCCTCACTGAAGCTGAGCCCTGTGTGTTCGATGCTCTCGCGGAAGCACAGCGATACATGGATGAACTGGCTCGCTTGATGCCGGACGCGCAGAGCTGGCAGGAGGAACTGCGCGCCGGCGCCGGCTCGATCCAGGAGTTAAGCAGGTCTATCAGCAGTTCCGCCGACCGTGTTGACGCTGACCCTTCTCGCCTGGAATGGCTGGATCAGCGCCTGGCGACTTACCAGAAGATGAAGAGAAAGCACGGCCCCGATGTGGCGGATGTCCTTGAGACTCTCAACAAGTCCAAAGCCCGTCTCCGTGACCTCGAGACGCGCGGAGAACAGCTTGATGAACTCGAAAAAGAGAGGGCGACCATCGAGAAGGATCTGCTGAAGTGCGGCACCGGTCTGCGCAGGAAACGAGCCCTTGCCTCCACGGAACTGGCACAGAAGGTAACGGATGAACTGAAGCAACTCGGCTTTCCCCACGGGAGTTTCGAAATCCTGATGAGCGAGGTCGAGCCCGGTCCCACGGGCATCGATGAAGTCGAGTTCAGCTTCGCTCCCAACGTGGGAGAGCCGGCCCGCGCCCTGCGGGCCATCGCCTCCAGCGGAGAAATCTCAAGAGTGATGCTGGCGACCAAGGCAGTTATTGCGGATCATGACCGCATTCCTGTGCTCGTTTTTGATGAAATAGATGCTAACGTGGGGGGAGAGATGGGGCATGCCGTCGGCAGCAAGCTGGCGAAGGTGGCGGAACATCATCAGGTGATCTGCATCACGCATCTCCCCCAGGTCGCACGTTTTGGCGAGCAGCACCTCGCGGTGACGAAATATGTGAAGGAAGGTCGCACATTCTCGAATGTGGATCGGTTGGACAATGAAGCGCGGGTTGAAGAACTTGCACGTATGCTTGGAGGAAAGGACTTCACTAAGGTCACCCTTACGCACGCGCGGGAAATGCTCGAAAGCACTTAGTACGCGCGGTCCGCTTCGTCTTCTCGCCACGACAGTCCTTGTTGCCTCCGCTTGCTTACTCCTTCAGGCATGCGGCCATCGCACCGGAACATCCACTTACGACAACCTCAGTCGGGCAACCCTTGTCCTCGAACCCGCCCTGAAATCCCCCACTGCCGATGTGAGCCTTAAGCTGTTGAGGCGGATACTCCCCGAGGCAGAGAACTTCAAGTACAAGGACATGGATCAGGCCCTGGCAGCCTGCCTTCGCGAACAGAAGGTACTCGTAATTCCGGAGGCCTCTTCAATACCTGTCGAGGCCTGGGATCCCCTGGAAGATTTTCTGAATGAGGGCGGCTCCCTGGTGATGTGGGGCCTGGACCCATTCGGCGCGAAGGTATCGCGGAACGATGGTGAATTCGTGACGGAGAATGTTTTCTTCGAGCAGCTTGCGGCGACCGCTCGCGAGCTGCCGGCTCTCAAGGCCATCCAGATATGGGAGCACTCATCTGACGAACGGACAGCTGAGGGGAAGATTCGCATCGCGCGTGACCGGACGCTCCTTTGGACCGGAATCGATGTCGACGTTAAGGACTTCCGGAAGACGGATAGAGTCAGCGCCGATATCGACTCCGTCGCGAATATGGGCATCACTGAAAACAGCATCGCTCTGTTTGCGCGGGGCGATGCCGACACCCCGTCCATCGTGCTGGAACTCGTCGAGAAAGACGGCACGGAGTGGTTCTATGTCATCAGAGCCTCGGACAAATGGCAACTGCATGTGATCCATGAGAAGAAGTTCCGCCTCTCTTTCTCCAAGCGGACGAAGGTCGGCTCTGACCGCCGCCTCGACTTGTCCAACCTGGCCTCGATTCGTGTTGGCCTGAACTCGGTGCTGGCCCCTCAATCCCGCGGAAAGCACTCGTACGGTGTTTCGGAGCCGCGTTTTGTAAACGATGAGAGGTCTGAGACTACCATCTTCGGCTGGCCGCAATGGAGCAGAATCACGCATTCTGACCTGCAGTACAACTGCTCAGGAGAGCGACTGCGCGGGTTGGGCAGGTCTGAGTCTCTTTCTGTCAGCGGCAAGCGGTTCCAAAGTCCGGTTCCGGGTCCCCGCGGGATCGGCGCCCGCCGTGAAGGGCGATCACGATGGATTCCTCTTTTCGCTGTTGAAGACGAAGAGGGCCGGACCTGCGGCTGGCCGGCCTCGATCTTCATCGAAGACGGGGAGCCGGCCGGGACCCGCACGTGGGGGTGGGTTGCGACGCCAGCAGCGCGGGACTACCTGAAACCGCTGCACACCATACTGCGCCAGACTGTAGACCGACTTCAGCGCGAGGCCTTTCTTCTGTACGCGGGATGTGACCGGTTTGTCTTCCGGCCCGGAGAAGTACTGCGCGTTGAAGCAGGCAGCCTGTCACGCAAAACCGACCTGGAACACTCCCGCATGACGGCCTTCCTGATGGACGGGGATCGCATCGTGCGAAGAGCCCTGACGACCCTGCCTTCCTCAGAACTCAACTCCCTGGTCAAGACATCGTTGAACCTGGGCATCGCGCCGGCGGCGGGCTCAGACACCTCCAACTATGTCGTAAGGGTAACGCTTGAGGGAGATACAAAGGACGCGGATATCAGCGACCTGATCGAGCAGACGATCAAGGTCATCGGCGAACGGAAGATGTCGCCCGAGAGCCGCCTGATGGTTGTAGGTCAGGGATTTCATCTGTGGAACCGGTCGATCTTTCTCCTGGGAACCCGGTATCAACCTGCCAGCCGTCCATTCCCGGCTCGACCCGAAGTAGAGCCCGACTGGCTTACCGGGGACTCGTTCGACCCCGAAATAGTCCGACGGGATTTGGCGTGCCTGAAGAATATCCGCGTGAATGCATTGTGGGTCGACTATCGCGATCCCGGTCAGGCTCCGCAACTCAGGTTCTTCGCGGAGGAAGCCTGGATCCGGGACATGGGCCTTGTTGTCCACATGCCCGGTTTGAGTCCGACAGACTTTGACCCGGAAAAGGCAGCGGCTCTTATCCGCGCTTTCTCCTTCAACAGCACACCAGGTGTTCTAGCCATAGAAATAGCCTCATCATTGGATTACGGAGATGAGTCGAGCCGCCGGACTTTTGACGAAGACTGGAGAACCTGGCTTAAGGAACAGTACGGCACAATTGAGCACGCGGAATCAGTGGTCGGCACACTTCCGCGAAACAAAGGCAACATAACCGGACCGGGGGATGCCGAGATCGCGAAAGCGGACAGCGCCATGGTTACGGCCTACAAAGCATTTCTCGCCGACTGGACAAGTCGCCGCTTTGGCGCCATCAGGAGATTTCTTCGGAACGAAGGCGTTGAACATCTTCTCGCGGCAGGATCGGACTATGCGACACCGGTTGATCCCTTCGGCGCAGGACGCTGTCCCGCTGACCCCGCCTCGGGCATGGCACATGTCGATTTCTTCACCCCACGCAGCTTCGAATTGCCGCATGATGGCCCGGAACCCGGCCCCGGCAGTTTTATGACAGAGTATGACCGGGGCATGAGCGGGGGCAAACCTGTCGTCTGGATGTCACGAGGATCCTGGCCCGACGCTGATCCCCAGTACGCCGACGCTCAGTACCAGCGGGCTCTAGTCAATGCCGTCGTCGAGGAAACGACAAACAGTCACGCCGCCGGGCTTGTCGTCTCAAGGCTCCTGGGGAAACAGGAACTTCACTTTGGGACAGACCTTGGGCTATGTGACTTCGACGGCCGTCTGCGGCCAGCAGCCGAAGCCGTGAAACAGTTTGCCCATGATCTCAGAAGCAGGCGCCCGGGAACGCTTCCTGCGAGCGAGACCATAGCCGTCCGACGCCACACCAAAGATGCCGACCTGGCAAACCTCTGGAAGAAATGGTCTCTGGAAAGTGCGGGCGGCAACATGCGGATTCAACCGGAGGAACACCATGTCAGGTCAACTCTTCTCATTCCCGCATCCCTGTCAGGCGGCGAACCGAAGATGCCCTGCCCTTTGAAATCACTCAACGCGGAATGGGGTTCGGTGCGTTCGAGGAACAGGATTCTATCCTACGGCCCGCATGACCCGATAGAAGTCATGCAGGACCAGAAGATTGAGCTCGAAATCATAAATACCGGTTCCGCGACTTGGGTCGGATCCGAACCGGGTTTGCGTCAGAGTGTCTGGATTTACGCTTCCAGCGAAGGCCGCGCCCCACTGAGCATAAGAATTCCTGATCTGCGATTTGGAGAAAGCGCGTCAGCTGAATGGACGCCGGCCGAATCTGGAATCTGGCACCTGAGGGCCCGCCTTCTCGACGTCGGAGACTTCGGCGAAGAACTTGTCGTGAACGTTAACTGATCTCTTCCTCTTCTCCGGTGGTGATGGAGAGAGGACATCGGAACAGTGCACAGAAAAAGGAGCGCGGATTAACGCGCTCCTTCACCAAGACTGGACTGTTTCAAGCGGCTCCCTATTCGCCGCCGCTTTTTGTGTACTCGAATTTACCTTTCACGTTCTCCGTGAAGTAGGTGCCCATCGAATCTGAACTCATGATACTGTCATAGACATCCTTCGGCACGCCCTGATACGTGTAGACTTCGTCACTCGACGTGAACTTCACTGTGAGTGTCTGTGATCCCGCGTCATAGCCGACGGCTTTCAGCATGCTGGACTCGACATCCTTCATGCCTGTGGATCCGCCCGTGTCAGCGGCCTGCTGACAACCTGCCAATACGACGAGAAGCGCAACAACCATTCCTAGATACTTCATGATCTTCCTCCTGTATAAACGGTTCTCCCAGTCCACTGCGCTATATTGTGGACTCCTTAGGCCGGATTTCAAGCAAGTAAGGACGACATCTGGCCGCAGATGCACTTGAGTATGTCCTGCGTCCAGCTTCCTGACAGTAACTCGCGACAGCCGCCAGACTGCATCATTGTATTATGCCGATGGTTGTGGATAATCTCTGCCAATCACGTAGGGAGCCTTCATTTGGTCAAACGAGTCATCAAGAGTATCGCCCGGAAACTGGGCAAGCAGAAGCGCGAGAAACCGGAAAGAACGGGCCTGCGGGTCGAAGAATCCAAACCCTCACAAACCCGCCCCGACAGCGCGAAAGCCCAGCAGCAGCAGCCTGAGCGTAAACCCGAGGTCTATCGCCCCGGCGGTGGTAAAACCGCCTCGAGTAAGACAGACAGGCCACCTCAAGGGGAATCTGCCGGAACAGGCGCCGAACCCCGCGAACACACATATTCGCATCAGGACGACGGACAGCAGAAGCGCAGACGGCCGCGACGTCGCGGAGGTCGAGGGAGACAGCGGCGAAACGAGGAACGATCTGAACCCACGGAGCAGAAGAAGCAGGATCCAACGTCTTGGGACATCACCGAGTTTTCCGTTGCTCCTGAAGAAGGTAAGACTCGTTTTCACGATCTGGATCTCCCGCCGGAGATAATGCGGGCTGTCAGCGACTTGAAATTTCAATACTGCACGCCTATCCAGGCTCAGATTCTTCCGCATGTTCTGAAGGGATCGGATGCAGGAGGCAAAGCGCAGACAGGAACAGGAAAGACTGCCGCATTTCTTATCGCCGGCTTCGCGCACATGCTCAAGAACCCCCCAAAGGAAGAGCCTAAACCGGGAACTCCGCGCATCCTGATCCTCGCGCCCACCCGGGAGCTCGTCATCCAGATCGCAAAGGAAGCTGACGAGATCGGAAAGTACTGCAATGCCGAGGTGATGCCGGTATTCGGTGGTATGGACTATGCGAAACAGAAGAATCAGCTTCACGGAAAGAGAGTGGATGTCGTCTGTGCAACCCCGGGCAGACTTCTCGACTTCAGACGAAATCGCGACATCAATCTACGGCATGTGGAGATGCTTGTAATCGATGAAGCGGACCGCATGCTCGACATGGGTTTCATCCCGGATGTCCGCACCATCGTTCACAGCACGCCGCCGAAGACTCATCGACAGACCATGTTGTTCAGCGCAACGTTGACGCCTGAGGTCACCCGGCTCGCAGCGCAGTGGATGCACGACGCCGTGACGATCGAAGTCGCGCCCGACACGGTGGCCGTCGAATCCGTGGAACAACTGATCTACATCACCACGAAAGATGAGAAATTCGCTCTTCTCTACAATATCCTTCAGAACCAGTCTCCCCCCCAGCCTATGCTTGTATTTACGAACCGCCGCGATGTGACACAGGACCTGGCGGAACGACTCCAGTCGCACGGCATCGACTGCGCTGTATTTTCCGGGGCTGTAGCGCAGAACAAGCGGTTGACGACGATCGAGAAGTTCAAGAGCGGGGAACTGCGCGTGCTTGTCGCCACGGATGCCGCCGGACGCGGACTTCACATTGAAGGCATCAGCCACGTCATCAACTACAACCTGCCCGACAATCCTGACGCCTATGTTCACCGCATCGGAAGAACCGGACGCGCCGGCGCGTCCGGAACGGCAGTGAGTTTCGCCTGCGAGACCGACTCCTTCCACATACCCGATATCGAGGCATATATAGGAAGGGACCTTCCCTGTATTCATCCCGACGATAACCTTGTCAAACCTCCCCCTCCCCCGGTAAGAGCTATTCGACGTCAGCCGCGACCGCCATCCGCCGGCGCCTCATCGCGGGGCGGACGACGGGACAGCAGGCGAAGGGGCCCACCGCGCAGATCTTGAAACGGATGACCACGGACGTCGACAGACCCGGCTTCACCCGTCGCATGACGAAGGAGGAGATCAACGAACTGCCCGTTCGCAAGTACACCGGCAAGGCTCATGTGATTTCGTCGGAGAAGGACGTATCCTCAGCCATATCAGTCCTCAGCGAGGAGAAGATTCTGGGCTTCGATACGGAGACCAAGCCGGTGTTCAAGAAGGGCGTCGTTCACATGCCCGCGCTGATTCAGCTCGCGACAGCGCGGGAGGTATTCATCTTCCAGTTGCGCAAAACCGGCTTTCCGCCAAAGCTGCGCGGCGTACTCGCGAATGCGGACATCGTCAAGGCCGGCGTTGCTGCAGGCAGAGACGTCGTCGAACTCCAGCAGCTCGAACACTTTGAGGGACGCGGGTTTATCGATATTTCGAAACTCTCTGAAGCTGCCGGCATTCAGAACCACGGACTCCGCGGGCTCTCGGCCGTTCTCCTCAGTTTCCGCATTTCCAAACGCGCCCAGCTCTCAAACTGGGAGAGCGAAGAACTGACACAGGCACAGATCGACTACGCCGCGACCGATGCCTGGGTTAGCCGCGAACTCTATATGCGCCTGCTCAGACTGCAGCGACAAGCGCAAGCTTGAAGAAGTGTGCGAGTTTGGGAGTATGGGGGCATGGAAAAAGGACCTGGCAAATGCTAACCAAGGTGCATCGATGAAAATGAGAATTGAGAAAGACTCCCTGGGCGAGATGGAAGTTCCGGCAGATGCCTACTACGGCGTTCACACCTGCCGCTCCATTGCGAATTTCGACGTAGCAGGCGAACCTCTGCCCGTTGAACTGAACCACGCTATGGCCAAACTCAAGTGGGCATGCGCGCTGGCGAACAATGAGTTACAGCTTCTGCCGGATGAGAAGAAAGACGCGATCGTCAATGCCTGCAAACGCGTCGTCAACGGGGAAGTCGACGATCAGTTTCCTGTAGACGTTTTTCAGGCCGGATCAGGCACGTCATCGAACATGAATACGAACGAGGTCATCGCCAATCTCGCCTGCGAAGAACTCGGAGGAAAGAAGGGCGACCGCTCGCTGATCCACCCCAACGATGACGTCAACAAAGGACAATCGACCAACAACGTCTTCCCTTCCGCGATTAAAGTCGCCGCGTTTGAATTATCCGACCTTATGCTGGCGTCTCTAGAAGAACTTATCGGCCACCTCCGGGCAAAGGAAGCGGAGTTTGCACACGTCCGCAAGAGCGGGCGCACGCATCTCCAGGACGCCGTGCCGATCACGCTCGGCCAGAAGTTCGGCGCCATGGCGCGGGCTCTTGAGAAAGACGTTCAACGCGTCCGCGATTCTCAATCGCGTATTTCCGAACTGGGTATCGGCGGCAATGCCATCGGCACGGGTCTCAACACGAAGAAAGAGTTCCGCAAGACGATCATCAAACACCTCAACGCTGCGTTCGGCACCGGATACCGCGTCGCGGAGAACGGCATCGAGATCACACAGTTCCTGACCGATCTCGGGCACCACTCGGCCATGCTCAGGCTGACGGCCGGTGATCTGCTCAAAATAGGGAATGATCTGCGTCTGCTCGCTTCCGGTCCGAACACCGGCCTCAGAGAAATCGTGCTTCCCCCGGTTGAGCCGGGCTCGTCCATCATGCCCGGAAAAATCAACCCCAGCATATGCGAAGCCGCGAACATGGCGTGCATGCAGGTCATAGGAAACGATGCGGCGGTTGCCGCGAGCGTGGCGGCCGGCCAGCTCGAATTGAACACGCACATGCCCGTGATCGGCAGCAATATCATCAAGTCATTGCGCATCCTGCAGCGATGCTGCCGTATGCTTGGCGAAAAGTGTATCGCGGGAATCACGGCCAACAGGGAAGTCTGCGAAACGAACTTCCTCATCAGCGCCGGACTGGCGACCGTACTGAATCCCTACCTCGGCTACGACAAAGTTTCCGATCTCGTCAAAGAGTCACTCAAGACGAAGAAGACCCTCAAGCAACTCGTCATCGAAAAAGACATCATGCCGGAAGAGGAGCTCGAGGCCCTGCTCTCAAAGTCGACAGGCCCGACGCTCTGAGATCCGGCAGCGCCCGACTTGGACAACCCCGGACGGGGTGGAATCCGTCCCTCCAGAAAGGGTCGCGTTTCACCGCGACCTCGTGCGCTCACGCAGGATATTTCGACCCATTCAGAGTTATTTCGACAATTTTTTAACACTTTTTCCTTGATGCGGTTGATCGCGTTCCGATAAGCACTTATAGTGCGTTAGTCACTGAAGCATTATGGAGAAATGAAACCCATGAGTACCTTACGCAAGCGGGCGTGGTCATCAGTTGGAACAAAGATCATCAACGGCGCAACGGGGCTGGGTCTTTTTCTTTTCGTGGCCATCCACCTGGTCGGGAATCTGACTCTTCTGGTCGGGTCGGACGCCTTTAACGGATATGCCCATTTTCTGGAGCACCTTCTTCACGGCTCGTTCATCTACATCGCAGAAGCCGGCCTTATTCTCGTATTTCTCTTCCACATCGCCAGCGCTGTAAGTGTGTGGTGGAGTAAGAAGCGCAGCCGTCCTGTGGCGTATGCCTCTGATAAGGGCGCCGGCGGCCCGAGCAAGATGACGCTCGCTTCGAAGACTATGATTGTCTCCGGGGCGGTCATTCTGCTGTTCATCGTCTACCACATAAAGCACTTCAAATATGGAACAGTCTACACAACCGAAGTTCACGGAACGGAAATGCGAGACCTTTACAGACTGGTCGTTGAAGAGTTCAGCAAGGCTCCGATGGCGTTCGGCTACACGGCTGTAATGGTACTCCTGGGAATGCATTTGAGGCACGGCTTCTGGAGTGCATTTCAATCTCTCGGGCTGAACCGGGCGTCGGTAACTCCCGCGCTCTTCACCACGGCGCTCGTCGTAGCTCTGCTGCTGGCAGTCGGCTTCATTATGATCCCCATGCTCATCTATTTTGACCCGTTTAACATGTATCCCGATTTTTCGTCGGCAGGAGGTGCACTATGAGTTCCGTTAATCTAAATGCCAACGCCCCCTCCGGCCCGATCGAGACGACCTGGTCCGAGCACAAGAAGAAGATCAAGCTGGTCGCACCTGCCAACAAGCGGAAGCACACGGTCATCGTCGTGGGTACAGGGCTCGCGGGGGGCGCGGCCGCTGCGTCACTCGGCGAACTCGGATACAACGTTCTCAATTTCTGCATTCAGGATAGTCCCAGACGGGCCCACAGCGTCGCCGCCCAGGGAGGCATCAACGCCGCGAAGAATTACCAGAACGACGGCGACAGTGTCTGGCGGCTGTTTCACGACACGGTTAAGGGCGGAGACTTCCGCGCGAGAGAGGCCAATGTCTACAGGCTGGCGGAGGTCAGCAACAGCATCATCGATCAGTGCGCGGCCCAGGGCGTTCCCTTCGGCCGCGAATACGGCGGCACACTTGCTAACCGCTCCTTTGGAGGCGCGCAGGTATCCCGCACTTTCTACGCCCGGGGACAAACCGGACAGCAACTGCTGCTCGGCGCCTACAGCTCGCTGATGCGACAAGTCGACGCGGGAACGGTGAAGCTGTTTCCGCGGCGCGAAATGCTCGACCTCGTAGTCATCGACGGCAAAGCACGGGGTATTGTCTGCCGCAACCTTGTCACCGGAGAAGTCGAGAAGTATGCCGCTGACGCAGTCATCCTGGCCACCGGCGGATACTCGACGGTCTTCTTCCTGTCGACCAATGCCGTCAACTGCAACGCGACCGCAGCCTGGCGATGTCATAAACGCTGAGCCTTCTTTGCCAACCCCTGCTACACGCAGATCCATCCCACGGCCATACCTCAGCTCGGCGAGGAACAGTCGAAGCTCACGCTGATGAGCGAGAGCCTCCGCAATGACGGCCGGGTCTGGGTACCGAAACAGAAAGGCGACAAGCGTCCGCCGAACGGGATTCCCGAGGATGAGCGGGACTACTATCTCGAGCGGCGATATCCGGCCTTCGGCAACCTTGTGCCGCGTGATATCGCGGCACGCGCGGCGAAGAAAGTCTGTGACGAGGGATACGGCGTCGGTCCGACCGGATTTGCTGTGTACCTTGACTTCGCAGACGCCATTCAGCGTCTGGGCAAGGATGTCGTGAAGGAACGATATGGCAACCTCTTTGCCATGTATGAAGAGATTATGGCGGAAGATCCGTACGAAGTACCCATGAAGATCTATCCCGCACCTCACTACACGATGGGCGGCTTATGGGTGGACTACAATCTCATGAGCACCATTCCCGGTCTGCACGTTGCCGGCGAAGCGAACTTCTCTGATCACGGGGCGAACCGCCTGGGCGCGAGCGCGCTGATGCAGGGCCTTGCCGACGGTTACTTTGTGATCCCCTACACGATCGGTCACTACATCGCCAGCACTGAACTGCCGGCTGTAGGCACGGATCACGCCGCCTTTTCTGAAGCAGCGGAACGCGTGCGTCAGGGCGTGGAGAAACTGCTCTCGATCAAGGGAAGGAAGACCGTGAAGGAGTTCCATTGGGAACTCGGTCGAATCATGTGGAACCATGTCGGAATGGGCCGTACGGAAGAGGGCCTGAAGCAGGCGATCGAAAAGATCAGGAAACTTCGTGCCGAGTTCCGGAAGAACGTGAACGTCGCGGGATCCGGCGACGACTTCAACAAGAACCTGGAGATGGCGGGCCGCGTGGCCGACTTCCTCGAACTGGGCGAACTGATGGCCCTGGATGCGCTGAACCGCAATGAATCCTGCGGCGGTCATTTTCGTGAGGAGTACCAGACCGAAGAGGGCGAAGCCTTGCGCAACGACGAGGAATACAGCTACGTGGCCGCATGGGAATACGGCGGCGATCCTTCCACGCCGAACCTTCACAAAGAAGAACTTACATTTGAAAACGTCAAACTGGCTCAGCGCAGCTACAAGTAGGGAGCTTTATGATGAGCGACAATACGAACTTCACAGTGCGTGTATGGAGACAGGCTGGCCCGGACGACAAAGGTCGTCTAGTCGAGTATGATGTAGCGGACGTTCCGCCCACGATGTCCGTCCTCGAAATGCTGGATCTCCTGAACGAGAACCTGATCAAGAAGGGCGAAATCCCCATCGAGTTCGACAGTGACTGCCGTGAAGGCATCTGCGGTATGTGCGGTCTGGCCATCGACGGGCGTGCCCACGGCGAAAAGCTCGCCTGCACGACCTGTGAACTGCGTATGAGAAACTATAAGAACGGATCCACGATCACGATCGAACCGTTCCGAGCCAAGGGGTTTCCAATCATCAAGGATCTGGTGGTCGACCGCAGCGCTTTCGACCGGATCATCGCGGCTGGCGGGTATGTGTCGGTGAACGCAGGATCAGCGCCCGATGCCAACGCTATTCCCGTGCCCAAGGATATCGCGGAGAAGGCGATGGACGCTGCGACATGCATCGGCTGCGGCGCCTGTGTAGCCGCCTGCCCGAACGCATCGGCATCACTGTTCACCTCAGCCAAGATATCCCAATTCGCACTGCTCCCACAGGGACAGTCCGAGCGAAAGAGACGCGCACTGCGCATGATCGAGCAAATGGATGAAGAGGGTTTCGGAAACTGCTCAAATCACGCCGAATGCGAAGCGGCCTGTCCGAAGTCGATCTCCATCGAAAACATCGCCCGCATGCGGCGCGAGTATTTCAAGGCCACGATCTGCTGACAGGCGGCGCCTTGCGCAATCTTCTTCTGTCACGCTGTCACGGCAGTAGAGTGGTAGAGGACATTTGCAGTCGATAACTGCTGTTCGCGTTCTGCGTCGACACACTGAAGTCCCAGAGTATGGTTCGATTTGTTGCCGCCACAGATGCGGCATTGGTCCATTCCGCATTCAACGTGCCTGAGCGCTGGATATCGTACTGTGTATTTGTGCGCAATGCGGATATCTCCAAACGCCCGTTTCCGTCGCCATCAACCGCGATGGCGGTCACCTTTGGCAGTTCATCGATGAAGAAATCATCTATGAAATAGTCCTGCTCCATCGCCCCGTTTCGCGTCACTCTGACATCCACCCACCCAACGTTATGAAGTCCCGTCTGAAACTGACTTTCCACCCCTCCCATCCAGACTCCTTCTTCACGACTGCGCAGTGATACGCGAAACGCATGCCATGAGCCGGTGTTGGCCAACGAGGAGGACAAGCCGTGGATGAACGTGTGGCCTCCACTGTGCCACCGGAGAAAGAGACTCGAAGGGAGTACATCGTCCGCCAGGAAGGAGAAACCTATGAGCAACCCACCTGCCGCCGGATAATCTCCCACAAACGCCCCTGATGAGCTGGTATTGGTTGCCGCGAAGGAATCCGTTTCCGGAAACGACAGTCCCCCCTGAGCAGAGAACCTGCCGCGAAGAGTATTGCTTACGGCAGACAGATTCATGCCCGCACCGAAGTTAAACCAGCCGTGCTGCCCTCCGTTGAATTGCTCGGTGTGTAAATCTGCGCAATCGCCTATGGTAACAGCAAGGAGATACACTCCGAAGATGCCTCCAAAACGCGCATGCCACTGGTCCCGGAGCCCCCTCATCAACTGACCGCCTTTTGACGCCGCATCGCTTCTCTCCTGACAAGAAAAGCGCCCACGAGAAGAAGGATAAAGGTTTCAGGTTCGGGAATGTGACTATCCACCCGGGCGAAGTTGTCCAAGTAGTATGTCTGCTGGTCTGATCCTGACCGCGTGATCTGCACATCAATCCAATCCACAGCCTCCAGCGCGTTTGAGAAGGCCATAGCATCCCCTCCGACCCAGTCTCCGGGTGAAGACAAAGAAACGCCTACGGTGGCCCACCCACCCACAGCGGGCACCTGCCCGATCACACTCGTAAAGAAAGTAGAGCCGTTCCCTGAAAAGCGAATCTGTAGAGCGGAAGGGAGAGTATCCTCCGCGTAAAAGTCAAACCCCCAACTGTACGGCGTGAAGCTTCCCCGCCAGTAGTCGCCGCTCAACGCGCCGCCCGAAGACGACACACTGGCACGAACGGCATCAGTTTCCGGAAAGGGAAATCCCTGCACGGGAAAGAAGGACATCAATGACCCGTCGGGCTGACCAAAGGACGACCACTGTGCCGCCATTTCGCCAGCATCTCTGTCCGTCCAATCGGCCATGTCACCCGTCCACGTTTCGACATACACATCGACAAGATCAGCACGGGCCACACCGCCAACAGAGAAAAACAACAAGAAAGCCATCCCCAATATCCATCGGATCAGATCTTCACGCATACCGATACTCTTGTAGATAAAATGACATTGTGTTGGATTTGGCTGTAGCTACTCCAAAGCAGGTAGTCGCCTAAAAAGCTCCTCCATCTGTTCTGCATCCAGCTTCATATAGGGCGGCCACTCAGGGAAACCAAGCTCCGGCATCCGCGTCCGGAGTTGGGGCATACCCAGTATGCGCCGCGTTTTTGCCTCTTCGGCGATAGTGCCGATGATATCTGCTGCTGTGTAACCCATCTTTCTGGCGTAATCCAGCAATTGTTCTTCATCTAATGATCCATAGGCTTTTGTCGCACAACTGCTGTAATCCGTGCAGTCGTCGGACCTCCAGTACGCCTCCACTTCGAGAGCCGCAGTATCCATTAGGCTGGGATTCGACTTTATTCTTCCTTCCTCCCTTTGCATGGCATGGATTATCTCGTGGTTCGCAATCATAGCGGGGGATTTGATTTCATAAGTGCCGTCTTGGCTTCTGTGTATCGGAGCGTACATGACCAACCCGTCTTCCGTGACGGCCCCAAAGGCATTCAATATGGTATCAGGATTTGCGTCACATGTTGCGTCTTTCGTAATGACTCCCTCCCTCCTCAATCGGTTGTACAAATCCCACTTCTTGTGAGCTTCGAGAAGCCGGAGGCAAAGACCAATCCCTGCCGTGACCGCCGCCGCGTTGACAGGCTCTCTTGCTTGAGGAAGAATCATTCCCAAATCCATAATTCTCGCTACGGCACCCTTGGTGGGGGGATACATACCGTCGGAACCCACCAACACTTCAGGTAGCTCTGCAAGAGCATAGGGAACGGTGTCGCTCAGTCCATACTGAGCCGCCTGCGGACCAAGCTCAAACATACGTTGTTGCCACATGGGCGCCAATCCCAGCGGATCCACAAAGCGCAGTGGATTATTCCTTACATATGCATAGTGGTTCAGTCCGTCCCGCGCCGGATCCACCGAGATGTA
>JAHIZV010000173.1 GCA_018814445.1 Verrucomicrobiota bacterium
ATCTCCCGATTCTTGCAGGGCTTCTTGACGAAGGGATAGACGCCGGGCTGACAAGAGTCGTCGCATTCGGATCCGCAGAAGAGTATGGGTGCAGGTCCGGTGTGCTTGCCGAACATGACGCGGCTCAGTTGCCGCTCTCTCCCTATGGATGGGCAAAAGCCAGTGCGCGTGAGATGGCGCTTTCCTGGTCGCAGAACACGGGCATTCCGCTGACGTGGATGCGTCCGTTCATAATCTACGGGCCGGCCCAGCGCGGTAATCTTGTGATCCCGTACGCCGTCAAGCAGGCGGCGGCACGGGAGTGCGCCGATTTTTCGGATGGACTGCAGGAACGCGACTTTGTCTATATCGACGACGTAGTCGATGCGGTCGTTCGCGCGGCAACGTCGGCGAGAGAAGGTGACGCCGTTCTCAATATCGGTTCTGGAGAGGGCGTAAAAGTGCGTGATGTTCTTGAGGCTGTCGCCTGCGAGATGGACGGCGAAAGACTGTTTTCTTTCGGCACTAGAAGTCGAAGGCCCGGCGAACCGGATCTGCAGGTTGCCGACAACCGGCTAGCCTGCGAATCACTGGGGTGGAAACCGAAGACGGGCTGGCGCGAAGGCATTCGATTGACGTGTCGCGAAGAGATGGAGAGTTCATGAACGATGTTGTAGTTCTTGGGGCGGGTCTTGCCGGTCTCGGATGCGCTCGCCGCCTTGGCACCGCACGGGTGTTCGAAGCGGGCGCGCATCCCGGGGGGCATTCCTACTCTCATGGCATCGACGGGGTCTTCTTTGACGAGGGCGCGCACATCTGCCACTCGAGAGATCAGGAATGGCTGGATATGATCCGCAAGGCCGCAGGTGAAGTGATTCAGATTCCGCAGAGCCGCGTCTCAAATTTCTGGCATGGACACTGGGTCACCTATCCCGTGCAGAACCATTTAAACGAGCTTCCCAACGACGCGAGAACTAACGCGCTCACAGATTTCGTTTCTGCGCAGATCGAACACAAAGGGAAAGAGCCCCGGAACTATCTGGAGTGGTGCAGATATCAATACGGGGATTATCTGACGGACAACTTCTACGCAGAGTACACGGCGAAGTACTGGCGGGTTCCGATGGAAGAATTGGCGACCGACTGGCTGGCGGGTCGCCTTCTGCCTTCGCAGGTCCAGAGGATCGTTGCCGGCGCCATCGCGCCGCAGGACGAAACGCAATCCGTGTTTGCCTGCTTCCACTATCCGGCCCAGGGAGGCTTCTACAGGTTCTTCGAGTCGCTCTATGCGGATATAGACATAACATGCGGAGTCCGGGCGGTTGAGGTGGACCCGGACGGGAAGATGGTGCGTTTTGATAACGGAGACAAGGCAGGATTCACCCGGTTGGCCAGCTCGATTCCGCTCCCGGATCTCATCGATATGTGCACTGATGTGCCGGACGAGGTCCGCGATGCGCGTGCATTATTGAGGTACATCAAACTCCTGTGCGTGAACCTGACGGTCGCCAGGAAAGAGCTGGTTCCGCATCATTGGTTCTACATCTACGACAACGATATCGACGTCTCCCGGGTTTCTGTCCCGAGCAATCTGGCGCCCGGGTCAGTTCCGGAAGGTGTGACCGCGATGCAGGCGGAGATCTTTCGCGGAATGGACGAGGAGTGGGACGTAGAAGCCCTCACATCCAAAGCCGTGACCGATTTAGGAAGGATTCTGAAATTCGATCCGGATCGTGATCTGGTTCATGTGGAACCCGTGGTCGTGCCGCATGCCTACGTTATCTCCGATTTGAACAGAGCGACTGCCGTAGAGTGCATTCATTCCTGGCTTCGTTCGAAGGGCATCTTTCCTATGGGCCTGTTCGGACACTGGAAGTTCATCTGGTCCGATGCCTCCTTCCGTTCGGGCGAGGAAACCGCAGAGGAAATTCTGAAGTCGTAATGGCAAAGAGCAAGGTCAGCTTCCTGGTAGCCAACATCAGCGCCCCGTCCCTTGGCGCGGCTCTCGTGCTTGCCCGGAATATCCCCGACGCGTATGACGTCGAAATCGTCGGACCGGACATGGGGCAGGGCGTCTGCTCTATGTACAAGGGAGCTTTCGATTACAAGGTGGTGTCGTGTCCTCATTTGTACCGCTGGCCTGACTTCTGGTGGGAGTCCCGCAAGTTAGGTCGCGCGCTTGAGGGGGACGTGATCATCGCGGTCAAGGCCTATGCCGATACGGTTCCCGTTGCATTGCGGGAGCGGCGAAGACGCGGCGCGAAAGTGGTTGTCTATCTTGACGAGTGGGATGGAGCTCTCTTCTACCAATTGAACAAGGCAGAGCGGCTCAAGCGAATCGTGAAGGATCTGCATCATCCCCTGGAGGATGCGTATTACCCGCTGGTTGAGAGAATGATTCCCAAGGCTGACCACGTTCTTTCAACGACATCATTTGTCAGGAACCGTTTCGGCGGACAGGTCATCTACAACGGAGTGGACTGCGACTTCTTTCAGCCTCAGCCGGACGATGAAGTGGCGGCACTGAAGAAGGAATGGAAGGTTGAAGGCAACCGGCTGATCGTCTTTGGAGGAGTGGTCCGCCCGCATAAGGGCGTGGAACAGATACTCGACGCCATGCTGTTGTCACACCACGACGATTTGCGTCTGCTTGTTGCCGGCCCGTTGACGCCTCATCTCGACAGGATGATGAAGGACAGCAGATACGCGCATCTTGTGCGCTGCGCCGGAGCCCCCACGGATTCCGATTCGTCAGTGAACAAAGAAGTGCATGACAGGATGGCCCACTATCTTGACATGGCTGATCTTATTGTGCTCCCGCTTATAGACAGTCTCCTCGCGCAGTCCCAGATGCCGGTGAAGGTGTTTGAAGCGATGGCCATGGCCAAGCCCATTATTGCTTCGCGGGTGTCCGATTTGCCGGTTGTCCTGGAAGGTTGTGGACGCATAGTGGACCCGGGAAGCCCCAAAACGATAGCCGCGGAGATAGACAGCATCCTGGAGGATGAGGCCGAGGCAAAGAAACTGGGGGCCGCGGCCCGCGCACGTTGTCTCAAGTTATATAGTCGCGCGAAAACGCAGTCTGATCTTGGTGAACTGCTTGAGAGGCTGTTGACCCGACGCGTTGACCACAGAAGTTGATCCATGAAGAAACCGGAACACACAGCGGTACTTGTGAAGAAGGCAGACGCCGTCTATCCCGACTCGGCGCCGTTTCATCCCTCGGAAGTGTATCCGGAGTATCCGTTTGACGCGGGCCTTTGTGGCGGCCGTAACGACGCGTATGAAATGGTTCGGGCCTGTTTTCGGGATCTGGGCCTGGACAGCGGGCGGTTTGGAAGTCCGGACTGGAATCCTCTTGGAGAAGTAGTGAGCCCTGGTCAGACTGTGCTGATCAAACCGAATCTTGTCCTCGATGCGCACCCTCGCGGAGGTGACTTCGAATGCCTTGTAACGCACGGATCGGTTGTCCGCGCGGTTATGGACTATGCCCGCATAGCCGTCGGAGAAACGGGGAACATTATTGTGGGCGACTCACCGCTCCAGGGAACGGACTTCATGCAAGCCGTTACCCGCAACGGTTTGAAGGATGTCGTCGAGTTCTATAACCAGTTCGATGGCCGTCCCACTGTGCGGCTGGTCGATTTCCGGCAGGTTCATGCCGTCCGGGGTAAACACGGGCATATCACTGAATGGAAAGAAGTTGCGGGCGATCCTCTGGGGTATGTCACGTTCGATATGGGGTCGGATAGCGCGCTCGATCCGCTTCGCGACGATTATGAGAAATTCCGCGTTGCGAAGTACAAAGCCGAAGATACGCAGCAGTACCACAACAGAAACTCGCATCGATACGTGATCGCCGCCTCGGTACTTGAAGCAGACCTGATCATCAGCCTCCCGAAATTGAAGACGCACTGCAAAGCCGGTGTAACTCTCGGCCTCAAGAACTTCGTCGGCACAGTGGGAAGGAAACAATGTCTGGCTCACCACCGGCAGGGGAGTGCGGCCCGCGGGGGAGATGAGTATCCGGAGAACAGCCGGCTGAAGGATGCGGCCGCGCTGCTCGGGGAGTCCATCCAGGGGAATCCGAACAGGTTCTCACGGTTGGTGCTGGTGTTTCTGTGGCGCGTCTGTTTGAGGGCGATGAAGATGCTCGGCATCAGTTTCCTCGGCGACGGAGGTTGGCACGGGAATGACACTGTCTGGCGCATGGTTCACGACCTCGTGCGCATCGCACGGTATGGGAATCGGTCCGGCGTGTTAGATGATCGTCCTCAACGCTCAATACTCACAATTATTGACGGCATCGTGGCGGGGGAGAACGAAGGTCCTCTCGAATCTACGCCGAAGCCGTTCGGAAGTATCGTGGCCGGTTTCAATCCAGTTTGCACGGACGTTGTAACCACGACGCTCATGGGGTTCGATTACAGGAAGATCCCGCAATTGAGAGACCTGTTTTCCATTCCCAGGTGGCCGTTGGCTCCGTGCTCCGCAGATGAGATGAAACTGATGGCAGAGGGCCGCGAAATCCCGTTCGGGGAAATTTCGGGAAGCCCGTACAGGGCTGATTTTGCACCCGCCGAGGGTTGGGTTGGTTATGTGGAATTGGACGAGGAATTGGTGTCTGAAGTGAATCCCGGGTAATCTATGGCTTTACGCGTTCTTTTTGTAAACCGCATGGCAAGCATGCTGCGAGGGGGCGGGGAGACCTACGATCTCGAGATATCCCGGCACCTTGCGGGGCTTGGCTGCGAGGTCAGCTATCTGTCCGGAATTCCTGTATTCGGCCGGGCTGTTACTCCTATTCAGAGGGAGAGGAGCTTTACCCTCCGCACTCCCTATGCCGCCTCGCTGCCGTGGGACAAATTCAAGGGGGGCTGGCGACTGCGCGCCTTCGATTTTCTTTGTTTTGAGTATGCGGCGGCCCGATGGGCCTTGAAGCGAGAAGCGCAGTTCGATATCGTGCAAGTGTGCGAATTGCCGAGGTTCGTGAACTTCTGGAAGAAAGGCGGCGGAGCCGCTCCGGTCGTCATGCGTATGACGTCCCCGATCTATCATGATCCTGTCAACGGCGTCGCGCAGGCAGACGCGCTCATTGCGAGCGGAACGACCATCGACAAGATTCGCGGAGATGTCAGAGATGATTGCGTCAACGTGCCGAACGGAGTCGACACGGGTCTTTTCAGGCCGCATGAATCCGCTTTCCGGAAGAAACATGGAATCGGGGCGGATGAAATCGTGGTTCTCTATGTCGCGCGCTTCGCTGGCGTGAAGCGGCATCTTTTTCTGCTTAAGGCGTTCGCCTCCGCGCTCAAGACGCTGCCGAACATGCGACTTGTCCTTGTGGGGAGCGGTCATGACGAGCCGCTTTCAAAAACGACAGCGAAGGAATTGGGGATAAGCGACCGTGTACTGTTTCTCGGAGAATATCCGTTCGACGAGGTGCCTGATGTTTATTCGTCTGCCGACATCAAGGTCATGGCGAGCGACTACGAATCCTTCAGTTTTACGACTCTTGAAGCGATGGCCAGCGGATTGCCTCTTGTCGTGACGAACACTGAGTGGGTGCCGCGGCTTATTGGAGGGGACGAGGGAGGACGCGTTACTGCGATAGATGACAACGATGGCTTTGCAGAAGCCATTCTTGAGTTAGCGCAGAATGAGGATTTGCGGAGGAAGATGGGAGAGAGGAACAGACAAGAGGCCGTGCAGAACTACGGATGGACAGCAAGCGCGCGCAAACTGCTCACTTTGTATGAAGGTATGCTGGGGGAGAAAGAGGGATAGGCACATGAAATCCGACCGGAAGTACATCGTGCTGGTACTGGCAACGGCATGTTTCATCGGCATGGCCGGCTGCGATAACAGACCTGATGACTTCGACTACGACGAGAGTAAGGCTCTGAGGGAGCGGAAGGAGAAGCGGATTAAGGAACTCGAGGTCGACGGAGTCGATCGATACAAGGCGTTGCAGCAATGGGACTATGAGCGAAGTCTCGAACGAATGGATGAGATTCAGTATCAGGAGATCGAAATTGACGGTGACGAGCTTGACAAGCTGTTGAGCGAGTAGTCCTGCGGGTGAATACTCTTATGACGCAAGCCATGTCACAAAACGGACCTTCAGTCCTGCACATCACCTATGACCTGATCCGCGGGGGAACGGAGGGTCAGTGCGCCCGCGTCTGTATGTGTCTGAACTCCCGGGGACTCGCGCACCGTGTCGCGGTCTTCCGGCGAAAGGGCTTCTTTCTCGAGTCCGTGGAGCAAGCCTGCGGTCCGGTGTATGAGATTGGCATAACCCGTATGTTGAGTCTGGATACGTTCCGGCGGGTCAAAGCCCTGGCAGGATACATGCGGTCCGAGGGCTTCGATCTGGTTCATGGCTGGGATATGGATGCGTGTATCTTCGGCTACATTGCCGCGAGATGGGCCGGTGTGCCCTTCATAACGAGCAGGCGAAACATGGCCGATGTCATGCCGGAGTACAAGAAACGGCTCCTCCGCTTCGCGGATCGACACGCCGCCCATGTCGTTGTGAATGCGGACTCGATCAGAGCATATGTCGAAGCGAGCGGCGTGCCCTCCGCATCGGTGACGAGGATAGGAAATATCGTTGATGTGGCGGAATTCGATCGTCTTGCTTCCCTCGAAGTCGACGGAATGCCTTCCTCTGACAATCCGGTAGTTGGCATTGTCGGACGCCTTGAACCGGAGAAAGATGTCGCCACGCTGCTGAGAGCGGCAGCGATACTGCGTGATGAGAGTCCGGTGCATGTGGTAATTGTGGGTTCCGGGAGTCTTCGGAGTGAGTTGGAACAACTTGCTGAAGAGCTTGGCATAAGTCAGGTGACAACATTTCTTGGCGAGCGCTCCGATGTTCCCTCGGTGGTCAGGCATTTTGACATAGGAGTTCTCGTGCCGGCCTCGAACGAAGGGTTGTCAAATTCCATTCTCGAATACATGGCCGCCGGGAAACCCGTTGTCGCGACCGATTGCGGGGGCAACCGGGAGTTGATCGAGCGGGGGAACTGTGGCTTTATCGTTCCTGTCGGCGACGCTAACGCGCTGGCGAATTCGATCCGTTGCATCATCACCGACGATCGGCTGGCTTCGGAACTGGGTGCCAATGGCCGGAGCTTCGTCGAAAGGGAACACGGGCAGAAAGTCGTCGTCGATCAGTTCGCAACACTATATGAAGAGGTGGCCAAAAGAACCATCAGCCATGAGCCATTCCATTAACCATTAACCATTAATCATTAACCATTAACCATTAACCATCTCCCCTAACAGATGTCACGTTGGGCTTTCAGATTTCTGCTCTGGTTCATTGTCATCCTCTTTGTCCAGCCGCAGAACAGGTTCTACTTCCTGCATCCCCTGCATATTGCGGATATCGTCGCGATCGGGGCGGTCCTGCTGCACCTGGCGTCAGCGATGCAGGAGGGCAGGCCGATCATGCGTTGGGGTGCCGGTACGAAGTTCGTCGTGGTCATTCTCTCGATGGGTCTCGTGGCTCAGTACGCCGGCCTGTACATGACAGACACGTCGTGGAACCAAAGCGTCGATGTTCTGGTTAAGGCCTGCGTGATCGGGATTCTTATCGAGGCGATGGCGGATACGGTGGCACGCGTGTGGGCTGTACAGGCCACGCTTCTCCTTTCCGTCCTCTGGTGGGTTAAAGGAGGACTTCGACTCTCTGCCGCAGGCGCGACCTACAGCGGCGACCGGCTCATGGGTGCTGCGGTGTCTCTGATCGAGAATCCCAATGCCTTCGCCTATTTCATGTCCGCATACGTACCCCTCTTCTTTTTCTTCTACCGGCAGACCCCCTCAAAGAAATGGAAATGGGTTTACCTCGCTCTCATTGTCGCCAGTGTCTACATCACACTGGAAACGGGAAGCAGAACAGGATTCCTCACGCTCGTTGGTCTTGTAATAGTGAGTGTCCCGACCCTCGCCAAGCAGGAGAGAAAGGTCGCGCTCATCGGTGTGGTTGCAATGTATCTGGTCATCGGCGCGATATCGGAAGGGAATATTGAGCGCTTCAGGACCATCAAGTTCTCCATTACGTCTTTCCTGATGGGAGATGAGAAGAAGGCGGAGACTCCGGATGAGGAATCAGCGGTCGAAAGATACTACCGTAACAAGCACACATGGAATCTGATCAAGACACATCCCCTCGGAGTCGGGATGAATCCTGATCCCACTATGTATCCGGAAGAAGTGTTCTTCGCAAAAGGGCAGGCCCACTGTGAGATTCTCATGGCGGGCCGTGCGATGGGATTCCCCGGCATGATCATCTACATTGCGTGTCTGGCGTACTCCTTCATCGTCGGCAGGAAGATCGAAATCAAATACCGGCTAGCGTTTCCTGATGTAGCCAACATGGGCTGGCTCTTCAAAGTACAGGCGCTTGTGTTTGCAATCGGGGGAGCGTTCTCGCCGACGCCGTTCAACTATCCGGAAATCATCCTTCTCTGCTCGTGTTCCACGTTGGTCCTGAATCTCAAGGAACAGCATTAGCAGGTCTCATAGGAAGAACGCAGTATGGATATCATCATTTTCGGGGACGACTGGGGGAGGCATGTATCCACGACCCAGCATCTGGCTTCGGAACTGGCCGGAAGCGACCGCGTCATCTGGGTCAATTCCATGGGTATGCGCAGTCCTCGTCTGAACAGACGGGACGTGCGCCGTGTCCTGCAGAAGATGAGGATGTCCAGACAGCAGCAATCCGCGGAGCGGGGTGTGGAGGGCAAGGGGGCGCCGGTCGCGGTGATAAATCCCAAAGTGATTCCGTGGCATATGTCAAAGCTCGTCAGGGCCGTAAACAGGATGAGGTTCGGAAGGCAGATGCGGAAAGCGATCTCATCCTTTGAAGGTTTCGATGCCGGGGTAGTCGTCACGTATCCGGTGCCCTCGCTGTATCTGATGTTTCCGCATAGGGGCCTGGTCTATCTTAAACTGGATGAGTATACGAAACTTCCGGGCGTGGATCCGGAGATGGTGCATCTGTGTGAGAACCGTCTCATGTCCGAGGCCGATGCCGTGTTCATTACGGCGGAGAAACTGATACCCGGGGAGCCGCTGCGGCAGAAGACGCATTACCTGCCTCAGGGCGTTGATATCGATCTTTACTCCCGCGTGCCGTTGACTCCTGCGCGGACAAAGACGCTCGGGTTCTTCGGGCTTCTTGCCGAATGGCTGGACTACGATCTTGTCAGGGCTGTGTCGAGGACGTGTCCGGACTGGACGCTGGAGTTCATCGGTCCGGTCAGGCAGGTTCCTGAGGATGTCATGGCACTCCCGAATGTGTGCATTCGTCCTCCTGTGGCGTACCGTGATCTACCCGAAGCTATAAGCGGATGGGATGCCGCATGGGTTCCGTTTCAGATCAACTCGCTCACGGAAGGCGTCAATCCGTTGAAACTGCGTGAGTATCTGGCCGCCGGTCTGCCTTCTATGTGCACCCCGTTGCCGGAAGCATATCGGCTTGGCGACGTGGTCAGTATCGTGAAAGATGGCGAGGATATTGAGAGATTTCTGCGGGAAGTAGTTCCTGACGATTCAGAAACACGCAGGAAGGACAGGAGAGACAGCGTAAAGAAAGACAGTTGGGCCGCTCGCGCCGCAGAATTGCGTGAAGTGCTGGCAAGTATCTCAGGGGAAGGATCCGCGTGACCAATGTCTGAGACCTCGAAGGTAAACGAACCTATATCGCTGCACGTTGTTCTGGCCTTGATCGCGATGTGGGCGCTGCGGCTCGTCGGCATCGCGGCGGGTGCC
>JAHIZV010000174.1 GCA_018814445.1 Verrucomicrobiota bacterium
GGTTCGCCGCCGGTGAGACGGATCTTCCTGAATCCGAGTTTCGTGAAGAGGGGAACGAGCCGGATAATTTCGTCGTCCTGCAGAAGATCGGCAGTCGGGCTGAATGTCATGTCCTGCGGCATGCAGTAGACGCAACGCAGGTTGCACATATCCGTCAGAGAGATGCGCAAGTAATTGATGTTACGTCCGAACTGATCAACTGGCATAAGACTACGGTAGTCCCGAAAACGCGGTATGCAAGCGGGAAAGGCAGAAGGAGAACGCCATTTGAGCTATGCGCGCCATCGGCGCGCGAGGCGCTACTCGAAATAGACGGCGACATCGTATTCGAGTTGATTGCCGGGAATGGTGATCACATCGAGAATGGTGTTGCGTCCTTCCAGGACATCGACATCTCCTCCCCATGCTCTGTCACCGCCGGTTTCATCCAGAACGACGCGGCGAAGGCCGGGGGCAGTGTCGTAGGCGCGCGAGTGATCTTCCCGGGTCAGGGTCTGCTCAATGCCGTCGATGAACACGCGGATATCATTGAAGGTGTTGTTATCCACGATAATGGCGCCCTGGCCGGCGGGCGGGTTGTGATTGAAGTTGTTATCGTCGTCGCATCCTGAAGCAATCGAGAAGGCGATACACCCGGCAAAAGCGACGCACATAAAACACCGGCGCATCCATCGGGTCCATGTGTCGCTCTTCGTCTGTCGGTTATTCTTCATGGCTGTCTGCGGTGTCGGCCGCCGTCTGCACGCGCATCTGCGGCGTGACTTTCTTGATCAGTCTGAGCCGGTTCCTGTTGTCGGGCAGATGGTCATACTGAAGCTCGTCGACGCACTGCTTGATCAGGTAGATGCCCGCTCCGCGTTCATGGCCCTGCTGCCAGTGATCGGGGAACTTCGGTGTCCTGTGCGATTCGAGGTCGAATCCTTTTCCCTGATCCGTGATATCGACGATGATCTGCCCGTTCTCCGCGGAGATTTCAATATGAACGGGCGGCTTGGTGACCAGCTTCCCGTACGAATGTTCAAATACATTGGAGCATGCTTCGTCAACGGCGAGCGTGACCTGATTGGCTGCTTCCTCCGTCAGGCCCAGCTTCTCCGCCAGGTTCCCAATAATCCAGCGGACAGAAGCGAGCGATTTCGCCTCTCCCGGCATGAAGAGTTCATAATGCGTTTTTGCTGCGCCTTTCGTCACGTTACTATTCCGTATCGAGTGTCTGACTTTGCAGGGCTTCCGCCTGTCCGGCATAGATCTTCAATATCGTATCAAGCCCGAGTATTTTCATGATATCCACTATCTTGCGCGGTACGGCGAACAGGGCGAGTGAGCCCTTATTGCCGAGGCAGAGCTGGTGGCAATGATAGAGCAGTCCGAAAGCGGTGCTGTTGAGATAAGACACCTGGGAGCAATCGATCAGAACGCGGGGATGCCCCTTCCTGCAGAGCTCCTCCAGCGTATCGCGAAAGGCGTTGATGTTTGACGCGTCGATGGCCCCCTTCAGAAAGACAATCTCGGCCCCGTCCAAGGTCTCCACAGACAAATCCCATTCACCCGATGTCATGATCCAGTTATCCCCACAGAAAAATGATGCTAAGAAGTTAACCAAACGACCGAAATTCGTATAGCAGATGGGATAAGAGGTGTCCAGAAGTTCCCTGATCAGGCGGGAGAAATGGCTCATCAACTAGCTTGAGTACGACAGTATCATAGTATAAGTTGCCGCACTCACACGCAACTCTCACGAACAGGTAACAGATATGAACAAGAGTAAAGTCGCCATTCTGAAAACGAGTCCGGGAACCGTCTTGCGGGACTACCACGAGCTTATGAATCTTGCCGGGTATCAGGATGCCCTGCCGAAGGATTGTGAGACCGGCCTGAAGATCAACATCAGTTGGCACTTTTTCTATCCTGCGAGTTCCACCACGCCCTGGCAGTTGGACGGCGTGATCCGGGCAATGAAGAAGGATGGCTACGATCCGTCGAAGATTCACGGATGTCACAACCGCACAGTCGTTATCGACTCTCACCTCGGCGAACGGGAGAACAAGCACGTCAACGTCACCGACGCGCATGGGCTGGCCAACGTCCATCTGTACGAGGGCGAGGAGTGGATCAATGTCAGAGACGCAGTCGGGGATATTGCCGACAAGTTCCTGTGTCTTAACGATGTGTATCCGAAAGGATTCATGATTCCAAAGCGGTTCATCGGCGAGAATATCATTCATCTTCCTACCGTGAAGACGCATGTGTTCACGACTACCACGGGCGCGATGAAGAATGCTTTCGGCGGTCTGCTGAACGAGCACCGGCACTGGACGCATCCGGTGATCAGCGAGACGCTGGTGGACCTGCTGATGATTCAGAAGAAGATTCACAGCGGGATATTCGCCGTGATGGACGGCACGTTTGCGGGCGACGGCCCGGGCCCGCGCTGCATGATTCCCCATGTGAAAAACGTGATTCTGGCCTCGGCGGACCAGGTTGCCATCGACGCCGTCGCCGCGAAGCTCATGGGATTTGACCCGATGAAGGATTTGAAGTTCGTCCGGCTTGCACATGAGGCGGGACTGGGATGCGGCGATCCGCGCTTCATAGAGATCGTGGGCGATAAGGCCGCGGGAAAAGAGAATTGGAATTTCGTAGGTCCCTACAAGAAGATGACTTTCGCGAGCCGTATGCAGCACAAGATCTACTGGGGGCCGTTCAAGAAGTGGATCGAGTGGTCGTTGAAGACGTTTCTTGCGCCCTGGGCCTACATTGCCAGCGTGCTTTACCATGATTCCTTCTGGTATCCGACGCACCGGGCCATAGTGAATAAGATACTCAGAAGTGAATGGGGCAGGCTCTTTCAGAATTGGGACAAGGTCGCGCTGCCGCCTGACGACCTCGAGACTCCCGGATGGAAGGATGTGGGCGAGGGGGCGGTGAAGCTGCGCAAAGAGAGTATGAAGTACTTCCTGAGATCTCTGCGCGTGCTGGGACTGTGCGTTAGAGAAGCCCCCGAGATCGCTGCCAGAAAACGTCGCAAGCAGTCTGCCGTGAAAGTGTAGAAGGACTTCCAGGGAAGAATGTGTACGGGAGTGTCGGAGTGTGGGTGTGTGGGAGAGCTGCCACTTCTGCCTTCTAACCTCTGGCTTCTGGCGAAGGTCCCGGGCGGATTTCCGCCAGCAGCATCGAGAAATCGTCACTGACCTCATAGCCCTCGCGATGGGCGTCTACTTCCGCGCGCACCGCCGCGAGAATCTCGCGTCCCGAACGGGCGGCGTTCTCCGCAAAAATATCCCGCGCACGTTGCTCGCCGAACTCGTCTTTGGCCTTGTTCATGGCTTCCGGCAAGCCATCCGTATAGAATAATATTTTGTCGCCCTCTTCCGCCTTGATTGTCGAACTGCAGTATGACTGGTCCAGCGTCAGGCCGAGGGCCGTTCCTTTCGGAAGATCCCACATTTCCGTCGCTTTTCGGCGGCTCACATAATGGAAGGGCGGGGGATGTCCTGCGCTCGCCGCCGTGAAGGTATTGCTGCGGAGATCGAGAACCGCGTACAGCATGGTGATAAATTCGTAGTCAGGGATTTCTCTTGCGAGAAGGTCGTTGAGTTTCTCGAGCACGGCCTCCGGTTTCATCAAGTCAGCCTGAACGGGAGACGGCTTCGCGGACGTTCTTTCGCGAACGCTCTGGAAGGCCATTTTGAGCAGGCTGGAAATCATAGCCGCGCTGACGCCGTGGCCCGCGACATCAGCGATGTACATGCCGACGTGCTCCTGCCCGACGCTGAAGACGTCAAAAAGGTCTCCGCCTAGAATGTCACAACTCAAGTAGAAGTTATCAAAAGTGATTCGGTCAGGCCTGGGAAAGTGAGTCGGCAGAAAGCCCTGTTGGACGTTCTGGGCGAGCTTCAGTTCCCGCTCAAACTGTGCATTGTGAGCTGCAAGTTCATCGTTCGCGGCGCGCAGGAGTACGTTCCTGTCCGCGAGTTTGTCCCGCAGTGTCCTGATGTGTTCGAGAGCCTCCCGCTGTTGGTAGTAAAGTTGAAGAACGGTGATGACCAGAAGCGTTGTGATGAGGCCGACTATGAACAAAGCGACGCGGATAGCCGTGAGCTTCGACCGGACGGTTGCAGCCGTAATGTCCACGCCCACAATGGCCACGGTCTGACCTTTGCTGTTCCGAATAGGCGCGTAGCCCGAAATCAGATCGGGATAGGGAGGGTCGGCAGTAATGTCGAAGTCGGCGGCGGGCCGATGCCAGGCGGCTATGAGCTCAGGCAGATCGGCGGCATCGTACGCGTTCCCGGGCAGTTCGGAGTCTTCATCCGGATCGATGACTCCGTTCTCGTTACTGTCAATCGCGGGTTGGTCGATGACAAACACGTAATCCGATTCACGTGCTCCCGGATTCTTCGCTCTGCGCATCGTGTAAATATAGCGGACGTCATGATTCGACTCTGAAATGAACTGCAGATAGCGTTGAACCCGTTTGAAAGCGATGCGCTCCATGTCCTCGGGTCCCCAGACCATGCCGATGTCCGCAGGGTCAATGCCGGCGGCCGTCGCCATAGCCACTCCCATTGCGTGACTGCGGACTTCGTTGATGACCACATTCCTCGCCGTGCGAAAAAGGAATCCGAACAGCATGATCATGGACAGAACGACCAGCAGGTAGCCTTGGCCGCGGCGCCTTGTCACGCCCTCGAAGGACAGTACACGCTTTGCGTCGGACGAACCCATTTGGGAATGATCTGATGCGCTCGCGTTCATATCAACACTGTTTATTTTTCGCCGAACTCACAGCTCACGCCACTTAGGTAAGCAGATAAACCATACCCATGTCATCTGTTATCTGTCAGGTGCAGCGGCAGAGAATTTGAGTTTGCCCGGAGAACAGGCGGTACTATGATTCCTGGGAAGACGCGTGATCGGGTGGAAGAGGTCGTTATGAAAGTAGAGATTGTCTGTCCGTCTTGCGGCGCGGAGAGTCTGCTTCTCCGCAAGCCTGAGTATGAGGGGCTGAAGAAGGTCGGTGAAACGCTGGCTTGTGCCTCGTGTGGCCACACGTTCGCATCGGAAGAGGATGTGCCATACAAAGAGCATGCCGGGGTGCAGGTGTTTACCGAGGAGGACAGGTCGCAGGACGTGAAGGTTTTCGAGAAGGACGAAAAGGATCGTCTGTGCCGGTATTGCGCGAACTACGTCGTGAATCCTTTCACACAGTGGTGCGGCCGCCATAAGAAAGAGGTCGAGGCGACGGATACGTGTGGTGCTTTCGAGCGGAGGAAAGAAAGCGGGGAAGGTGAGGAGAACGAGGCGTCGCCGCTGTGAGCCCTTTGGGGGCGGACGCGAATGGCGTTGACTTAAGACCACGACATGCCTTACGGCATTGACTACAAACAACGCGAACTTCATCAATTGTTCGTAGGTAAGCCCGTCAGGGCTGTGTTTTTCTTTGCCTGGCGCATCCGAAAGTGGTCTTAAGTCAGCGGCATTCACGTCCGCCCGGCATCAAGGCCAACACTCAACAAACCCGAAACCCATTCGCCGGCTACAGCAGACAGGGAAGCCGGCAGTTGGCGCAGTCCGTCCTGCTCCGCAGGCAGAAGTCGTGGAATATCTGCATCAATCCCTGTTTTCTCAGCGCGCCGCGATACAGAGACGAGGAGTGATCTCTTCCGAACAGTGCATAGGCAGTCTGCTTGACGACGCTGTTTGACTCTTCGCTGGGAAGCGCATCCAGCAAACCCTTTGCGAAGCGGGGAGTGCCGCCGGTAGCGGCAACGAAGGGAATGATCACATTTGTCGTTATGGCTGCCGCCCTGGGCCTGCCGATCAAACTGATCGTCTTTTCCGTCTCCTTCCCTCCGAGTGACCAGCGGTTCGTCCAGAAATCGTCGGAAACGCTCTCGATCTGAGAGCAGATCATCGCCGGGGCGTCCGAAGGATGTCTTTCAACGATGTGCAGAAAGCGGCGGGACAGCGGGCCGTCTGTGGCGAAAAGACAGGCTGCAGCCATCAGTCTTCTCATGGGATGATTGGCGGGGCGAAGTCCTGAAAAGTTCCATGCGTTTTTCGGCAGTGGGCCGGCATTCAGTTGTCCGCTTTTCTTCATCCATGTCCGCCAGAGACGCCGGACGAAGGAGCTGGTTTCGCTATCCCAGCGTGAATCGATATCAGACGGCAACAGGCCCGAGATGCCCAGGAGCAAGGCGTAAGCGATTTCCGCGTGGCCGCGGCACGCGGCTCTCAGCGTGTGTACAGGGAGCCTGCGCGCCAACAGGTGCATCGTTCCTTTGTTGTTCTTGAATCCGAGGGCCGACATAATCTGTTCATAGAGAACCTGCTCCTCGCCTTTCTCGCTGATTTCCCACGCCATGCGTTCGGATTTCCGAAGCAGGCGCTCTTCGCCGGCGGCATCGAGCAGTCCGGTTTTTTCCCGGCGGCTCCATGTCCGGATGGTGTCTCCGCACGGCGGACACCGGGAAACCGATGCGTGGGGAAAAGCAGTGACATCGATACTCTCGAAATCGAAGAGGGGATCCAGCGAAAGCGGCTTCGCGAGCGGGATGTGAATACTGCCCGGCGGCTGGTGGTCGACAGAAGAACACTCAGCATAATACGTCACGTGAATTCGCACGTTTCGATAACGAGGATCATCGGTATGCTTGTGCGCGGCCCAATGCGAGGGATGTATGTGCACTTCCGCATCGCCGGCGATACGGCGGGAAGCGCCCACAAGAATGGCTGCATCAAGGAAGTCCGGGCCCGCCTCAAGATTCCAGACTCCGGGATTGAGGATCTCGACGGCTTCACCGTTGCCTGTGATCAGGCCCCCCGGGCGGAGTGAAGGGTCGTACCAGACGCACTGCAGGTGCCTCTCGGAATGGAGGAATCCTGGCCGCCTGGGATGCTCGCGCAGAAGACGCGTGTCGGCACTTCGCCCGATATAGCGTTGAGCTCGTGGAAACGACTCAGCGGCAACTAGATATACCTGTGACCTCATGGCATCTCCGTAGCAGATCAGCTCCCGCCTCCGGGTCGCTTGACTATCATCCGGCGAGGCCCATAATACCTCCTTGATTGATTATGGCGCCGGATGGCATGCAGAAGTCGGGCATGGAACCACAGCGGTATCCCTTCGTCAAATGAAGACTGTTAGACAACATCTAATTACTGGACTGACAGCGCTTTGCATTGCCGCATCGGCGCATGCATCATCGGAACAGCGCAGAACCCCCATTGTGAAGGCCGTTGAGAAGGCTCTTCCGAGCGTTGTGAACATCGGCACGGAGAAAATGGTCAAGGTGCGATATCTCGACCCGATGCGCAAAATGCGCGGCAGTCTTCTTGATGAGTACTTCAAGGATTTCTTCGGCCCGCCGATGCCCGGAGGCTATCGGATGGCAAGTTCCCTTGGTTCCGGTGTGATCGTGGATCCCCGAGGGTACATCCTGACCAACTATCACGTCATCGAGCGCGCCTCGCGGATACGCGTTACGCTGGCGGATGGCCGCGCGTTCGAGGCGAGAGTCCTCGCCGGGGACGATATAAACGATCTGGGACTGATCAAGATTGATCCGGATCAGGAGCTGCACTTCGGGCGGGCGGCGAAGAAGCCGGATGTGGTAACGATCAATGTGGCCGGCGCGCCTCTTGAAGCGATCGCGTTTGCTGAAGACGACGATCTTCTTCTCGGCGAGTCCGTCATCGTGCTGGGCAACCCGTTCGGGCTTGGTCACACAGTCACCGTCGGCGTCCTTTCCGCCAAGAACCGCGAGGCTACCTATGAAGGCGAAGTGCTCTACAGGGATATTCTGCAGACGGACGCGGCGGTCAATCCCGGCAGTTCGGGCGGACCTCTCCTGAACGCCGACGGAGACCTTATAGGAATCAATGTCGCCATCTACCGTCAGGGGCAGAATATCGGATTCGCGGTACCGGTGAAACGCGCAAGAGCTTTGCTCGCGCGCTGGTTCTCGCCGCGACTGCTCAAGAAGCTGTGGCTCGGTTTCGACGCCCTGTACGACGGCGAAGCCGTTATCATAACCGCCGTTTCGGACGAGGGTCCGGCCGACCGCGGCGGGCTTCAGGTCGGCGACATTGTAAAGTCCGTTGCCGGTATCGAGGTGCGCGACCTTTTCGATTTCAGCAAGGCATTGCTGGACACCGAAGAGGGAACGGAAGTCCCTATCATCGTCAGCCGCGGCGAACAGACCGTCTCGGCAGAACTACTCGCGGTCGCCATCGAGAAACCCTCGGGGGAACTGCTGGGAAAGAGCCGGCTTGGTCTTGAATTCAGCGAGTTAAAGGATGATCCTGAGGCGGGCTTCAATTTCCGCAGCGGAGTCAAGATAAGAGAAGTCACTGCAGAAAGTCCGGCAGAGAGCGCCGGTTTGCGGGCGGGCCTGGTCATCACCAGGATCAACGACTTCGAGATCCAGTCGATTGACGATGTGGGGCTTGCTCTCGAGCGTATCCAGCCGGGTGACGATGTGTCCCTCGTGGTGGTCAACATCGAAGAACGCGATTCGTTCGTGGTCGCGCAGAGCTCGACGGTGGAATTGAAGGCTCAGTGACGAGGAAAAGGACTGTGACGGACAACGTGCTGGATACAGGAGTGATGATAGCTGTCAGGAACCTCACCAAGAGGTTTCCCGGAACGGTTGCCGTCAATGATGTTTCCTTTGATGTCGGGCGGGGCGAGATCGTCGGTTTCCTGGGTCCGAACGGCGCCGGAAAAACCACAACGATGCGGATCCTGGCGGGTTACCTTCCCGCAAGCGGGGGACAGGTTACCGTCGCCGGCCGTGACGTGTTCAGGGATTCTCTCGAAGTCCGCAGGCGCATTGGATACCTGCCGGAGAATGTGCCGCTCTACGCGGAGATGCGAGTGCAGGAATACCTGCGCTTTCGCGCCAATCTCAAAGGAGTGCCAGTCAAGACCGTTCGTCGGCGGGTGAACGAGGTCATGGAAATGTGCGGCCTGCTTTCCGTCAGGACACGCATTATCGGGCAGTTGTCGAAAGGATACCGCCAGCGCGTGGGTCTGGCGGACGCGCTCGTGCATGATCCGGAACTGCTCATTCTGGACGAGCCGACGATCGGACTGGATCCGAATCAGATTCGCCAGGTCCGCGAGTTGATCGGAGAACTGGCGGAGAAACACACTATTCTGCTCTCAACGCATATTCTGTCCGAGGTCGAAGTCACCTGCCGCCGTGTCCTGATCATCGAGTCGGGCCGGATCGTCGCCGCGGACTCGCCCGATAATCTGCGGAAGCTGATGAAAGGGGGGCAACAGCTCGTCGCGGATATACGCGGGCCGAAGAGCGAGGTGTTTCAGAAACTCAGCGCTCTGCCTCACGTGCAGGAAGTCACTCTCTCGGAGCATGGCGAGTGGCTGTTGTGCCGTCTCGAGTGCGCCCGGGAGATGGATTTGCGCTCGAACGTCTTCGAGCTGGTCGTCCGGAACGGATGGGGGCTGCGTGAGCTCCACATCGAACACAAGACGCTGGAAGAGGCCTTCGTCGCGTTGACCCGCGGACAGCAGGGGGGTGCTGTGCGATGAGAACATTCGTGACTCTCTGGAAGCGGGAACTCCTTGCGTACTTCCTGTCTCCCATCGCCTACGTGACGATGATGTTCTTTCTGATCGTCATGGGGTTCAGCTTCTGGTTTCTCGTCAGCGTGCTGACGGAGGGAACGTCGGGCATCAGTCTCATGCGGGTGCTTTTCGGTGAGAGCATTTTCTTCTGGATCGCTCTGCTGATCATCGTTCCCGTCATCACCATGCGGCTGATTGCGGAAGAGAAGCGTTCAGGGACGTTGGAGACGTTGATGACCGCCCCGGTCACCGACGTCTCCGTCGTACTGGCCAAATACTTCGGGGCGCTCTGTTTCTTCATCATCATGTGGATGCCGACGGTGGCGTATGCATATGTGCTGAAAGCCTTCAGTCCGCTGAGCGCCCCCGTGGATCTCGGGCCGATGCTGTCGTCCTACGTGGGCGCGTTTCTTGTAGGGGCATTCTATATTTCGATCGGTGTGCTGACCTCCGCGCTGACGCGTAACCAGATTCTCGCGGCGGTCGTCTGTTTCGCGGTCATATGCGTCGCGTTCTTCAGCGGCTTTGTTCCGTATTTCGCCACGAATAGTCTCATGCAGAACACGTTCCGCTACACGTCCTCCCTGGGCCACATGCTTGACTTCTCGCGAGGAGTCGTGGATTCGCGGCCCGTGGTATTCTACCTCAGCAGCATAGCCTTTGTTCTCTATGCGACTGTGAAGGCTCTCGAGTTCCGGCGGTGGAGGTAGGGAAGATATGAAGACAAGTACCGAAGCCAGAAAAGGAATGCGTCGCCGCAGCCGCCGACGTATGGCTATCGGCCTCAACGTCATTGCGGCGCTGTCGCTGGCGGCGCTCCTGGTCGCCATGGTGAATTACCTTTCATACCGCTACTATCTGCGGGGCGACTGGAGCAGTTCCCATTTCTACAGTATCTCCGAAAAAACCGACCACCTTCTGCAGAGCTTGACGAACGACGTCGATGTCATCGTTTTCTTTCAGCGTGGGCAGCGCATCTACTCGGACGTTGAGAACCTGTTGCAGGAGTATCAGACTGCGTCCCGCCGGATCCGCGTCGAGTATGTCGATCCCGATCGGGATCTTGCGCGTACCGAAGTGCTGATCGCGGAGTACGGTGTCAGCTCCGCCAACGTCGTCATCTTCATCGCGGGCGGAAGGAGCAAGTTCGTTACGGCCGAAGACATTGTTGACTACGACTACAGCTACGCTCAGTACGGTCAGATGCCCCGTGAGATCGCCTTCAAAGGCGAGCAGGCATTCTCGTCGGCTATTCAGAGCATCACGCAGGCGAAGCGTCCAATCGTGTATTTCCTCGCGGGACATGGTGAGAAGGCCGTTGATGATTTTGATCAATACTCGGGATACTCCGGTATCGCGAAACACATCGAGCGGGACAACGTTGCCGTCCGGACCCTCAACTTCGGTGAGATGCAGGACGTTCCGCAGGACGCGGACGCACTGATCATCGCCGGCCCGATGAAGCGATTGGCCCAGCCGGAGGCGGACTTGATCGCGCAGTATCTCGAACGGAACGGCCGGGTCCTTTTCCTGCTTGATGCAGTTTTTGAGTCCGGTCTCGATGCCCTCCTGGAAGATTGGGGGATTGTGCTGGGCAGAGATCTTGTGGTGGACGCATCGAGGACCCTCACGGGTCGCGAACTGTTTGTATCAGAATACGGCAGTCATCCTATCTGCGAACCGCTGGCCGGCATCACGACCATCTTCTATCTGCCTCGTTCCGTACGGCCTCTCAACGGCTCCGGCGCTGAAGAGAAGACCTCTGTAGACAAGCCTCGCGTCACGTTGCTCGCCAGCAGTTCAGAATCCGGCTGGGCGGAGACGGACGTGGATGAAAGTCCGCTTAAATACGATGCGGCCCGGGACCGGCCCGGCCCTGTTCCCGTCGCGGCGGCGGCGGAAAAGGGTCCGGCATTGGGCATGGGAGTGCGCATCCGTCCGACCCGCATGGTCGTTGTCGGTGATTCGGATTTCGCGGCGAACGGCGCGCTCAGCGGCGGCAATCTTGATTTTTTCATGAACAGCCTCAACTGGCTGCTTGAGCGCGAAGAGCTGATGGCGATCGCGCCCAAGACCTATGAAGAGTCGCGTCTGATTCTGAGCGGGAACCAACTGACCGCGTTGCTCCTGATCGCCGTCGCCGGTATGCCGCTGGCCATCGCGGTGATCGGCGCCTTCGTGTGGGCCTGGAGGAGGAAGTAGCCTGTGAAAGGTAAGACCACGTTCTATCTGCTCCTTCTCGTCGTCGCACTCGGGGCATTCATTGCGCTGGTGGAGCGCCGAGGAGTTTCGACAGACGAAAGGAAGGAGCGCGCGGCGCGCGCGTTCAGGATTCAGCCCGAAACGGTGACTTACCTCGCCATTGAGATGGGTGAGATGTCCATCGAATGTCAGAAGCAGGAAGGACACTGGTTTCTTACCGCTCCCTTTCGTGCGCGCGCCGATGCCGGCGTCATCGACCGCCTGCTTTCTCATATGTCCGGCCTCACGAGCGGTGAGATTGTCACTGAGGAAGATCGCCGGGGTCGTTCGTTGACTCTTCGCGACTTCGGGCTCGAGGCCCCGCGCGGGCAAATAGTCTACGGGGATGAGCATGTTCGGCAGACCGTCCTGATCGGCAGAGACGCTCTCGTGGGCAACAGGCTCTACGTCAAGGAGGCATCAGGAACCGACATCCTGACCACGGAGACGAACCTCCTGTCGGTGCTTCCCGGCGCCGTCCTCGATCTCCGCGATCATGTGCTGGTCCATGAACAACCATCGAGCATTCGCCGCATTGATATCAGTCGTCAGGACGGGTTTCTTCAGTTGACCTCCGACACGGCGGGCAGGTGGATGATCCAGCAACCCCTGGCAACGCGCGCCGACAGCCAGGCGGTGGCCGATCTCCTGTCAAAGATCGCCAGAGCTCGCATCGCGGACTTCGTCGCGAATGAGGCCAGCGATCTTTCTCCATACCAGTTGGCTGAACCGGCGGTGACGGTGTCGCTGTGGACGGATCTTGAAGACAAAGCAGTGTCGTTTAAATTAGCCGAGTCTCCCGGTCCGGACGCGGCTTTCGTCTTTGCGAAACGGGAGGATGAAGATTCGGTGATGACTGTTCCCGTTGATCTTCTTCGCCGCCTGCAGGTCAAAGTGGACGACATCAGGGACCGCGCTCTGCTGGACAGGCCGTTGTATGAAGTGGACAGACTGGACATCCGGGAGGACGAGAGCAGACTGCTTATCGAGAGAGAAAAGGATGGAACCTGGCGGATGCTGGAGCCTCTCCGGGAGCGAGCGGAGGGTGACCGGGTTGAAACGTTTGTCATGGCATGGATGTCGGCGCGCATTTCGGTTTTTCACGATAATCCGGCAGACCTGGCCGCATTCGGATTGGATCATCCGTCTCGCCGGGTATCGTTCCGTTTCTCGCGCAGTGAAATGCGCACGGTCACGGATGAGACCGGGCCGCAGACTGAAACGGTCACGATCCTCCTGGGGGAGGAGGATCCGGGCTCAACCAACCTTTTCGTCATGCTTGAAGACGAAGGAACTGTCTACACCGTCGCGCCGATTCTCGGGGATTCGGTCCGGCTGGACGCATCGTACTTCCGCAGCCGCACGGTCATGTCGCTCCGCGAAGAGGATATCAGGCGCGTAACCCGGACGATAGGAGGGGAAGAGGAGAGTGTAGAGCGAGGTGCCGACGGAGTATTCGTCATGCAGAAGGGATATTCAGATCAGTCTTCCCTGCAACGTCTGGTCCAGATCGTCAGCAAACTGCGCGCCGTTGAATTCGTAGCGGACAATACGAAGGATCTTGAGTTGTTTGGTCTCGATGCTCCGCGCGCAGAGATCACATTCTGGCTCACTGGTGAATCGGGAATCAGCAGGACGATTTATCTCGGCGCGGAGACGGACGATGGGGGTGCGTACGCGACGCTGCGCGGACAGGAAACCGTGTTCACATTGTCATCCAATACGGTAAAGAGCCTGTCGAGGCCATGGACAACAGAGAAACCAGTCGCCGACGAGGGAGTACTTGAACAAAAAGCAGACAGAAAAGGGACCGAACCATTCCCGGGTTTCGGGGACTGAGAATAGCGGTTTCTTGCCCTGGTGCGGCGCCTGCCTGCGGAAGTGTCATCCCTTCCGGTTTGCGTGCCGCGCTGTACTCATCGTCATACTGCTCTTTCTCCTGGCGGCGCTCTACGCCGATCTTGTTGGTCTGCCGCAGGGCGTGACGGAAAGGGTGGAAGCTGCCTTCCGGGAAGACGGGTACGATATCCGGCTCCGTCGAATAAGACTCAATGTGCTCAAGGGGATCGTTGCCGAGGGTCTTGAACTGTACGGCGCGCCACGCGACAGGTACCCCAGCCTCCTCGCCGGAGAGGTGATCCTCCTGTGGAACCCGCTCGACTGGCTTCACGAGAGGCAGGCATTAACCGGCATGCGGATTCGCGACGGCCTGTTCAGGCTCAGCACCCTTGGCTACCTTTACGATGAGACCAGCCCTTACAATCTGACGCTGAAAGATGTGTCGGCCGATATCGCGGTCGAGTCGGCGGGCTATCGCGTGGCCGACCTTTCCGCGAACGCGAACGGAATTCTTGTCACGGGCAAAGGCATTATCGTGAGGGACAAACGTGGCGATGGGGACGGGAAGAAGCGCCTTCTCCTCCGGCCTGAGACAGTCACCCGGATACTCGAGAATAACGTCCACTGGATCCCGCGGGTGAGCACGCAGATCCATAACATGGAGATTCGCGGTCGGGCAGAAGCGAAACTTGATTTTATCATCCATACGACCAACACGCTGGCGAACGAACTGAGTTTTGATGCCCACGGCGGCGACACGCTGGTGAGGGGATTGTCATTTGATGAATGGAGGGTTGAGGCCCGCCTGCTCGGGACTCGCCTGCAGGTACCCGTGATCGAAGCGGCAAAAGGCGGGAGCATCGTGTCGGTATCCGGCCAGGTGGACCTCGCGGATCAGCAGCTGGAAGCTCATGTGTTCAGTTCTCTGCCGGCGATCTATCTCACCGGGCTGATACCGGCCGCGTGGCGAAACCATATTGAGCAGTCCGGTCTGCTGTTCGCGGGCGGGACGAAGGCCGAGCTCTGGATCGGTCCAGCCGCCATCTCCGAATCATGGCGGACGATGCGTGGATGGCTGTCGGTCGATTCGGCGGAAGTCAGGGGGGTATGGATAGACAAGGCCTTTGCATCTCTGTCGCTTGCGGGAGAGCATTTCGAGATCGACAAGGTGGATGCCTTGATTGGCCGCGACAGGAACAGCGGCAGGCTGACAGGTTCGGCGCAGTATAATCTGGCGACAAAGGAATTCGCAGGCGTTGGCCGGAGCTCCTTCGCTCCCGTGGCGGTGACATCGCTGCTCCCGCCTCAGATCAAGGAGGTCTGCAGGTCCATGGAATTCGTGCAGGAACCGCCTTCGGGCGACTGGAAGTTCGGCGGTGTCATTGGAAATCCCGAGACCCTTCTCCTGGAGGCCAAGGCCTCCGGGCGGAATTTCGTCTACAACGGGAGCTATGTTTCCAACTGTTGGGCGGTGTTGAGTGTCAGCAACCGCGTGTTCAGTCTGAGGCCCGTGCATGTAGAGCGGTCGGATGGATCAGCCGAGGGCACGGTTGCGATCGATTACCGCAATGGTCGTGTCACGTTTGACGCAGTCAGCGGCGTGGACCCCAAATCACTCGCGCGAATGATCACGCCTGTCCTGGAAAAAGTCGTACGCCCGTTCCGGTGCGAGGGGCCGGTCGAGATCAAGGCGGCGGGCACGGTCGACTACAGGAGTAGAGAGGGCACGGATTTCCGGGTTGACGTGAAAGCGCGCGATTTCGGGATGCAATGGTTTCTTGCCGAAGAATGCGAGTTCACATGTTTCGGCGTCGGGACTACCGTAACCGTCAACTGTATTCAGGGCAGTCTTTACGGCGGCAGCTTCACAGGGAAAGTTGATATCGTGTGGGACGATGCCGCCTCGAACGCGACCGGTGAGGTTCTGGCCGTATGGAAGGGGGTCGACTTCAGCGACTTCTCGCGGAACATCCGGCAGGTTGACGATGACTCACATCGAGGGAAACTCTCCGGATGGGCCAACGTGAAGGGCCTGCTCGAAGTTAATAGAACGGATACGATTACCGGACGGGGGCGGGTGAAGATTGAGGACGGATATCTGTTCAAGATCCCGCTGTTCGGGGGGCTCTCCCGGTTGCTGGAGAAGATCTACCTCGGCGGCCTCAGCTTTTCATCTCCCTCCAACTTCAAGGCATCATTTGATATTGCCGACCGGACCATTACGACCGAGGACATCGAGGTGGCCGGACGTTTGATGTATATTGAGGGCGTGGGAAACTGCCATTTCAATCAGGATCTGGACTTCATTTTCAAGGTGAAGCCGCTCGGGGACAACGTGCTGGCTGAGACGTTCCGGCTCCTGACATATCCCATTTCGTCGCTTCTCCGGTTTCAACTCACCGGCAGTCTGAACGTGCCGAAGTGGAGCCCCGTGAACTGGCCGAAGGAAATGCTCAAAGTGTTCGAGACATCTGAGCCGGGAGTCGTCCGTGGAGAATAGCGCAGACAATGTCTGGTTCGTGCTGACGCTTGAGGTCCGCCCGGATGCCGCGACATCCGTCGGCGACCTCCTTCGGGCGCTGAGTGGATCGGAGCCTGTGGCAATAGAACGGCCGGAGTCGGAGATATGCTGGATCGAGGGGTATTTCCACAGTGAAGTGGAGGCCGAACTTGCAAAGACAGCGATTCTTTTCGTAACTGCGGTGAATGCCGTTGCCATACGCAGAAGCGATCCGCATGACTGGAGCCGTTTCTGGCAGCACCATTTTCACGGTAGAAAAGTCAGCAGGAGCTTTTTCGTCTGTCCCGAATGGGAGCAGGCGGACCGGCAGGAGAACAGGCACATCATCGTGCTGAATCCGGGTTTAAGTTTCGGCACGGGCGACCACTTCACGACCCGGTTCTGCCTCGAGTCTCTCGATGATCTGGATGCGTCAGGCATTACGGGTTCGCTGCTGGATGTGGGTACGGGCAGCGGGATTCTTGCCATTGCCGGATCTCTGCTCGGGTTATCTCCGGTTCTCGCGGTCGACCACGACAGCGTGTGCATCGAACAGGCAAAGAAGAATGCCGCACTGAACAATGCAACGGAATTAATCGAATGGGACGTGTGCGATATTTCACAGGGATGGGAACGACAAAAGTTCGATGTGGTCTGCGCCAATCTGTACGGGGGCCTGCTCTTTGATCTCGCGGACACGCTCGCCCGCATCGCCTCGCAGTACCTCGTGCTGAGCGGCATAAGAGAGCCTGAGTTGGACGGCATTGCTGAACGCTATGTGGCAACGGGCATCAGGGAGAAAGTGCGCGACAGCGACGGGGAGTGGGCTGGGCTGGTGTTTGAGATGCCCCGCGAGTAGGAAAACGGCGTTCCGGTGATTCTGTAATCTCCTTTTCCTGGCCCTGATTTGCTTGGCACGCAGCCCGGAATCTTCGCATAATCCACGCCATCGGCAGGTCAGTTCTGACCAGGGCAAATGGAGGATGGAGGCGGAATTATGAGCGATCAATGCTGTCAGAAATTCAATCCCGAGCCGTGGGATGACAAAACGTTCACGTGGGAGAACAAACTGTTTGTAAAGGATCGTGTCACCAGTCTTCTTCACATTCCTTTAAACTTCGGTGCCGTCATGCGGCGAAACATGGCGGTGATTGAGGCCGCCGGCGCCCAAACGGAAAAAGATGTTGTTCTGTCAGACGACAACTCCCTCTGGGGTGCTGACGTCTACATCGAAGTGACGAAAGAAATCCCCGGCGCCGAGATGGCAACGATCTCCGGCACCTTTATCTCCAAGGTCTTCGAAGGCCCCTACAAGAACATGCGCAACTGGATAGAAGAGATGAAGTCCTTCGTGAGTGAGAAGGACAAGACCATGGAGAAGATGTACTTCTTCTATACGACCTGTCCAAAGTGCGCCAGGAAGTACGGCAAGAACTATGTCGTCATTCTTGCAAAGATATAGGACTGCTGCGCAGCATTTTGACAGAATCATTCCGCCGGAGTGCTCAGCCCGCGAATCTTCGGGGAAAGAGAAAAGGACAACTCTATCGCTGCGGCATAGCGAAAACTGTTGCGTGAAGATTGATCTGGTGGATTCGAGGGCGTCCCTGAATGGCGCAGACTTAACCCGTCCTTCCCCGTTCGCGTGACAAACTGCCTTTTTTCGCTGGAGTGACCAGCATTCCGCCCTTTGTCCTCAGGGATGCGTTTTTTGAAATGGCTTGTGGGGCAGACCCTGCCCGTTGACGGGTCGCTTGTTCATGCGAAAATGGCTTCATGTATTTGAAGTGTCACAAGCGGTTCAAGGACGGAAAAGAACACCGCTATTGGAGCATCGTTGAGAGCGTACGAACCCGAAGAGGCGTGATGAAACGTCCGCTTCTTAGCCCGTCTTTCCCTGTTCAGGGGTAAAACCGTCATATTTCTTCGATTTCGGCTCAAAGGTCTGCCCCACATTTTTTCTTCAGCTCTTCGATTCGCGGCGGTGGCTGATCGGGTAGCGTCAGCTTGAGCTGATGGAGAAGCAGTTGCAGATCCTTTTCCGGCTGGGTGTATCGCGGAAGGATCAAGACTCTCCCATCCGTGGTCGGAAGATGCACGTCGATCATCTGCATGGTTTTGAACTTATCGAGGACCGCGCGCGGAGTCAGGCCCGGCGCTTTAACTTTGGCACGCTGCTTTAAGGTGACCTGTAGACAGTAGGCCAGGAAAGAGACGAAAATATGCGCTTCGATCCGTTCATCTTTCTGGTGGTAGATCGGGCGGATGCTCAGATCCTGTTTGATCTCTTTGAAGGCCTGTTCGATTTCGGTCAGGACGATGTATTGTTTCCACAGTTCTTCCGGATCTCCCGCCGTAAGGTTCGTGCGCAGAAGATACGTTCCTTCTCCCCGCCGAGCCCGACGTAGCTTGGCGCGGTTGAGTCGGAAGCTAAAGGTTTCGGGGGTGACGCACTGCCGGGGTTCAGGAAGCTTGATGTCCACCAGTTTCCACGCGTTGCCGGCGTCCTGCTTGGCCGCGCCGAGCTTGAGGAGCAGCGCGTCGCGTTTGAGTTTTTTCATACCGCGGATTTGATGGAGCCGTTTCCAAAGCTTCTTGAGTCGGCGGCGGCGCATGGCCTGTTCCTTCTCACGCCGCCCGCCGCTACGGGTGAGGACGTAAAGATCTTCGCCATCGCGCGTGAGTTTGACTTCGATCTGATCCTGTACCTGTTTCCAGGACTGGCTGAAGAACTGATTTTCGAGCTTGCTGAGTCGTCCACGCGGCGTGCCGACCAGATAGCTCGCTCCTTCCCCGCGCATCTGTTCGAGAACGGCTTCAGTCGGGATGCCCCGATCCATGATCCACAGTCGGTTCCTTTTGCCATACTGTTTTTCGATCTTACCCAAGAAGTCCGGCAGCGTGGTTCTGTCCGACGTGTTTCCCGGCATAACTTCATAGGCCACGGGGAAGCCTTCGGGGGTGACGATCAGCGCAATGACCACCTGGACGCAGTCGGAGCGTTTATCCCTGCTGTGACCGAAACGGCGCAGGCCGTCGGCCTCTTCGGGCGGATCACACTCGAAATAGGTGCTGGTCAGGTCGTAGAGCAATACGTCATAGGAAGCATTGAACAGCAGACTCCATTGTGTTTTCAGAAAGGAGAAGAGCTGCTCCTTGTGTTCAAGGAGCTTGTCGAGACAGCGATAGAGCGTGTTCTTGGCCGCCACGGAATCGTCTTCGCCGAGCAGGTCGGCCAACGCACTGTTTTTGAACCAGTCGCGATGCAAGCGCCACTCGCTGCCCGGATCGAGCAAGCGGTAGCAGACCAGCGTCTTGAGTACGTTGAGCCAGACCGTTCCTTTCCTGCTGGCCGGAAGGCGGGGCGTCCAGAACCCATCCAGGCCCAACTGCCGCCACAGCTCCATGGCCAGCCAGCAACCGCCCCACTGGCGCGGACGGTGAAGAGTCATCCTGTTGAGGCGAATTTGAATGGGATTGAGAATCTCCGGGGGTGGGGTCCGATCCTCGGGGAACAGGCTCATCTGCTTCACGGAACCGCCGGATTTATCGAACACATCCAGAGCAGAGCACCACTGCGCGCGCTGGGCATCATTGATTTCGCCGAGATAAAGAAGCGGACGTTTCATCACGCCTCTTCGGGTTCGTACGCTCTCAACGATGCTCCAATAGCGGTGTTCTTTTCCGTCCTTGAACCGCTTGTGACACTTCAAATACATGAAGCCATTTTCGCATGAACA
>JAHIZV010000175.1 GCA_018814445.1 Verrucomicrobiota bacterium
CAGTCCGCGCGTTCAGGCCGACACGCATGTACTGTGATACAGCGCAGACGAGACAGGGCCTTCCGTGCAGCACGGCATGCTCGCCCAGAAGCATCAGGTTTCCCGGAACAGTTGCTCTACACGACTCTGGCGCCATGCGGCTCTCCCTCCACTGCAAGCCTCGAGTATCCGTATTCAGAGCAGAGATCATCCGGTGGCTCTTCCGAGAATATCAGGACCACACCCGCCGTTTCCCCCTTTACCGCGCCGGCCCCGCAGATTTTGGCCGCGCCTCCAGAGGCTTCCACATCCGCGATGAATTCTGAAACCATAATTGGGACGACACCGATGCCTTCGAGCAGACGGTGATTCTCGCGGATCAGTTCGACCACTTCGATCGGGGATTCGCGCCTGAACACCTCTTCAAGCTCCATCGTGACTTCTTCGAATTCATCCCACACAGATGATGCGCCGAATTTCTTCCGCACTGCGGATACACACTCGCCGGTGGAAGATTCAGGGGGGCCGGTATTGATCAGCCACATGTCGAGCGCAGGAAGAGGAAGGGGGTCGGCTTCTCCGGTTCTGAAGCGGACAAAACCGCCATGAACGGCGATGTATGGATCCACACCGCTGGGGCGCCCGTGTTGAAGCTTCTCCGTCTGAAGCGCCAGTTCGTATATCTGGCCCGGTGTCAGTTCCATGTGAAGTTCAGCCGCAAGCGCGGTTAAAAGACTTACGGCTGCGGCTGCAGAAGAACCCATTCCGCATCCGACCGGAAGATCCGTTGAGAAACGGATATCAAGCCCGCCGGCATAATCCGATTGTTCAAGCAGAAGTCCCGCGGCGAACGCGAAGAAATCACTGGGATCGTGCATGACCGACGCTATGTCACGCGTGCCCTCAAAGAACTTACCATAGCGGCTTCTCAGATGTTTCATCAGCGACGTGAGTTGATGCGGCGTGACTTCTCGGCCCCCTCCCCAGTCGGGAAGGTGCAGAGAAATGCCCGGTTGTTCACGGGACTCAACCGTCATCGTTGCGTGTCGATCGACAGCCAGAACGAGGGCGGGCTTATCGTAAACTACCGCATGTTCCCCGCTGATGATCAGCTTTCCTGGAGCAATCGCTTTCATCTGGGGCCAGACCCTATCTGAGAATGAGAGAGGTATTACCGAGCATGCGGTCGACGGTACGCATTCCCAGCAGGAACATCGCCGTCATGAATTCCCGTTTGATCCTCTCGATAGTCACTATTACGGCTTCGGGTGATTCCGTGGCAGGTTTAAGGAAGGGCCGCGCCATTCCGCACAGTGAGGCGCCAAGAATCACGGCCTTGGCCATGTCGATTCCCGTCCGCACACCTCCAGAGGCGATCAGTGTGACGTCGTCCCAGTATGTACTCAGCTCCTGCAGCGCCAACGGCGTGGGTATACCCCAGTCCTGGAACAGGAGGCCCAGCCCGTCTTCCGCTTTCTCTTTGCGGTGATTTTCGATTCTGCTCCATGACGTGCCGCCCGAACCCGCGACGTCGACGTACCTGACGCCCCGCTCCACCACCAGGTTCACATCCTCTTTGGATATTCCCGCACCGACCTCTTTCAGGATGATCGGCTTGTCGAGCATCTGAGTCAGCTCCCCTATCTGATACGCGAGATTCGTGAAGTTGGTGTTCCCTTCAGGTTGCACGACTTCCTGCAGAGGGTTGAGATGAAGGTAGAGTCCATCCGCACCGACGACCTTTATCGCGGCGTTGCACTCCTCCGCGCTGAAGCCATAGTTCAACTGTACGGCCCCGAGGTTCGCGAACAGGAGCGTGGTCGGAGCGTATTTCCGTAACGCAAAACTCTTCTTCGCTTCGGCATTGGAGAACATCACTCGCTGGGACCCTACCGCCATTGCAACACCCGTTGCTTCGGCAGCCGTAGCCAGGTTTCTGTTGATGGTCCTGACCAGATCGTGGTCGCCCCCCGTCATGGATGAGATCAGCAGCGGAAAAGACAGCTTGCGGCCCATGAACGGGAACGAAGGATCAACATCCTCAAACGACATTTCCGGCAGCGCGCGGTGCGTCAGGCGGATCGCGTCAAAGTAATTCTTATCGCGATCGACGCTCTCGTCGCCTTGAATCAGGCGGATGTGTTCGAGCTTCCTGTCGTTGATCTGGTCTCTCATTTCCGGGGCTTCCTTCGTTCGAGCCGCAGATGAGCGTCCATCAGTTCGCCGGGGTTCGTCTGCGCAGCCAGAAGCGAAAGCTCTCCGCAAAGAACCGCGGCCGCGGCGATAACGGCGAGACGCCGGGCATTCGCTCCGGCGGCGCGTTGTTCAAGGCATCCAAGCATTCGCAGATTCTCTTCAACAAAAGCGAGGTCCTTCCCGCTGCCTGCGGTCCCGACGATGATATTCGGAAGAGTCACCGAGAAATACAGCGCGTCATCGCGCATGTCGGCAAAAACAAATCCCTGTGACCCCTCAACAATGTTTGCCGCGTCCTGTCCTGTCGCCAAATAGAAGCCGAGGAGCATGTTAGCGAAATGCGCGTTCGCGGACCTGACGCCCCCGGCAAGCATCGTGCCGAGAAGGTTCTTCTTCACATTCAGTTCGACGATCTGCTCGGGCGTGGTCTTCAGAAAGCGGGAACAGGTCTTGCGGGGGACGGTCAGCTCGGCGACGACATACTTGCCGCGTCCGAGAATGCCGTTCACGGCGGAAGCCTTCTTATCCGTGCAGTAGTTGCCCGAGATGGACACGTATTTCATATTCGGGAATTCCGCGAGAATCCATTGCATCGCGCGGTCCGCCGCGGCCGTAACCATGTTGTGTCCGGCGGCATCGCCGGTCTTCATTTCAAAGCGGATATAGACAAGGCTTCCGACGATCTGTGTATGGATGTCAATGAGTTCGGCGAAACGGCTGGTCGACTGCATCTCGGCGGCGAGCTCGTCACGCCTCGCGTTAAGCTCTCCCATAAAGGCTGCCGCGTCGGAAACACCCCGGGCTTCAACGAGAATCGATCGCGTCATCCGGTCGTCGATGACAACGGCTGTAATACCGCCGCACTGGCAGGAGACCTTTGCCCCGCGGTCCGTCGACGGCCACAATGGCGACTCGAAGGTCGCCAGCGGAATCATGACCTCATCGTCTACAACCGGGCCGGTAATCCTTACAGGCCCGACCGCTTTCATCGGAATGCCTGCCGTCAGAATGGGTTCGTCTTTTGCCATAAGGTGAAGTCTACAACGACACGGGATAGATGGCAATCTGCGGCAAAGCTCTTCGAGAGTCCGCGGACGCGGGCTGTCACTCAATAAGTCCGGCAATTACCGGTTTTCCGGGCCGCGAATTGTAGACAAATTCGTGAATGTCGAAACCGTTATACTTTCGCGTCAAATGTATCCATCCGAAATGACCAGCCCGCCAGACATGACACGGATGGGCAGATAGGCGGTAAGGGAAGATCCATCAGTGGTTGCCCAGTCGCCAAACCAGTAAGGGGAAACGCTGCCGTGCATTATGGGAAATGTGAACCAATAGGAGAAGAAAGTTTCCCATGGGTCGAAAGTAACGTCACTAATTCGCATACCGCTGGTGAAGGGTGTTGTGCTGAGCACGCTTCCTGCCCAGGCAAAGATCCGGAGATCACTTGTAGACGAGCTGCCGAACCCGCCGCTGGATGCTGAGAAATACCACAATCCGAGTGGAGGGTAGTAACAGGCAATATCAGTCTTTCCATCTCCATCAAAATCACCTGATACGGGCAACAGTGCGGGATACCCAAAGAATGACTCCGAGTGCCCTCGACTGCCGCCAAAGAGATACCATTGTCCGGGGTGCGGAGAGAAAGGCCGGAAGACCCCAATATCGGACATGCCGTCCGCATCGACATCGTGTTTTGCGAATTCGCCGCGATAGTCCAAGTAGACGACGCTCTGCTCCGTCTCAAAAACGAAGTACCTATCGTCATCGGAAAAGGAGACGATATTCTCTGCACTCCAATAACGTTGAAAGGGAGCATACCCCCTTATGCCGCTAATGCGGTCATAGATGCGCCCCTGAAGGAAGTAGCTGTAAAAAGCATAGCGTCCGCTGGCGGATATCTCGATGTATGGATAGGATGAACTTCCCAAGTCTATCAAAGTGGTTGATTTCAGCATGGTATCTCTCAGATAGACTGCGGTTGCGCCGTTCGGTCCATCATCCACAAGAGTCGTCGCCTTAGAAGAGAAGACGGCATACCTTCCATCGCCCGATATAGAAGGGCGTATGCAATCGCCATTTGCCTGGGTTCCGTTCGAGTGAACACTTATTCGTTCCGTCGTATTGCTGAGGCCGTCATGGAGAAAAACGTCGGCTTGGCCATTGGCGTCACCATCAATGAGATTTGTGGCGGCTGAAACAAATACGACGTAACGAGCATTGCTCGATATCGAAGGATAAACGCTGGCGCCGTTTGCCTGAGAGCCACCCGAATGAACGCTTACTCGTCGTGTACTGTTGCTCGCGCGATCATGAATGAAAACATCGTCAGCGGCATTCGTGTCGTTGGGAACCAGATTCGTAGCTCCTGACACAAAGGCAACAAACCTCGCGTTGGCAGAAATAGAGGCGGAATGACTTGCGCCACCCTCAGCCTCGCTCCCGGCCAAACCGGTGTTTATCCGCGTGATGCGTCTGGTGAATCGATCTCTGAGGAAGACATCTTCCTCCTGGTTGGCGTCGTTGTCGACCAGGTTGTCTCCAAGAGATGAGAATACGATATACCGTCCTTCGCGGGTTACTGCCTTTCTGTACAGTGATGAACCCGCATGGGCCGGTTCTCCAAGTACATTCCTGCTGACGACGCTGGGGTCGGCCAGGGAGATAGTGTTGAATGCGAGCCAAGCTGCCCGACTATCATAAGCAGTCTACTCATTGTCACTCCTTGAGTGTCGAAGGAAATTGAACCCTCTCTAATGGCTAATCTTTTTCATGCACAAAAGAAAGCTTTCAGATCTGATATCAAAGCCTTGTGTACGGAAGGATGGGCCGCCAGCCGCTAGTAGTGAATCTCAGTTCTAAATGCTATTCCGCGGAAGTCTCTGTCTGATGCCAATGATAATGCGTTTCTCGAAGTCGCGCTTTCAGCCCGGGCGGATTGTCTGGTGACCGGTAACATCAGGCATTTCCCGAGGAAGTTGCGATACGGCATGACCGTCTTGTCTCCCAGGGAGTTTCTGGAGTTGTTCAGAAATCGGCCGACTTGATCAATTCAACGTGCCGGTAGTCACCGTAGCGGCGGACAGAGACCTGTTTCCAACCATCGCCATTCCTTGCAGGGAGCGTACCGTCGACGGACGCCGCGATGGAAATGATCCCCTCGGTACTCATCGCAGGAAGGGTTATTGAGGTGAGACCGTTGGCGTCCGTTGTGACGTCTGCCGACCACTCGTTCCAGCTCGTGTGACAAAACCGGGATACGCTGACAACGCGATCGGACACAGGGATGTCGTTGATATCTTTCACGGAGATCGTTACCGCGAGCGGCCGATTGAAAGGCCAGTTTCCGGGAAGATTCTGAAAGGTCACGGCAAGGAAATCACCAGCAATCCCGTCCCTCCTCACTTCTACGACGGCGGTTTTCTCACTGCCGCGATCTCCCAGACGGGTAGAGACGCGATGTATCCCTTCGGTCAGATCGACTGTTCGGATGCGACCGCGCCACCAACTGCCGGTTTTTGTCAGCGGCATCCATGATTGGTCATCCACCCGCGCCTCCACACCTTGCGCGTGGGGCGCCCAGACTTCGACGGGAATCTGATCGCTGTAGACTCCTCCGTCGCTCGGTTCCGTACGAATCGCGCGGTTGTATTCCTGCAAAGCATAATAGACCGGACGCGGAACGCCGCTGAACTCGGTGTCGGCCTCGAGGAGGCCGTACCATTCTTCCGCGTGGCCGTTGTGCGCCTTCTCCTCGCCGTTCTTCCACCAGCCGTCGATCCACATGAAAGCACAGCCGCCCGCACAGCCGGCGGTGAGTATGTCGTCCCAGAGGGCGACCACGCCGTTGCTCTGCTCCTCAAGTGTATTACCTCCGTAACCCCGTCCGTCGCCATCAGGTGAAACAGACAACCCGAACTCGGTAATCACGAGAGGCTTATCGAGAGCGAGTCTCCTCTTGATGGTCTCAAGGTAGCCTCGATAGCCCAGCGTCTTCTCAATAGTGACCGGCGAGTACGGATAGACATTCTGCGCCGTCAGGTCCCACATGTCCGGAACCATGAAATCGGTCATAACGCAGTTCGAATAAGAGAACAGACGTTTCGGATCACAACGGCGCGCGGTCTCGACCAGTTTTCGGAAGAAGGCGTTCACGTCATCCACGCCTGTCCTGTAAACGCTGTCCGCGTGCGGTTCGTTGCCGATGAGGTAGAGAAGAATGTTCGGATGTTTTGCGGACTGCGTGACGACCTTCTCGACAAGCTGGAGCGTCTCCCTTTGAAAAGTCGAGTCACTGAAGTCCGCACCAGGATCGAACCAGATTCCCTGTGTCACCCAGAGTCCATACTCGGCCGCAAGCGCCAATTCCTCGTCAGATGAAGGCCCCCACGTTCTGATCGTGTTGAATCCAGCCGCCCTGATGCGTTCGAAATCGGCGCGAAGCAGGTCTGGACGAAAGTCTCTCTCCCATGGCGTCCGTCCTGGCCGGCAACCGATCTCATATCCGACGCCGACAACAAGGAACTTCTCGCCCCCAACTGTAAGCCAGTCACCGTCCATTCCAACTTCGGGAAAAGGATTCCTGTCTTCCGGCGACGTATGGCAGGCGAACAGCATAAGCGACAGGGGTAACAGAATTGAAAGATCTATCCGCATTTCAAACCGATGCGACTTTCGCAGGAAAGAGGATATCTTCAGTACGCTCAACCATCATATCAAGAGCCTGTGCGCGTGTTCCTCATTTCTTGGGCGACACGATCCACTCGACAGCCTCATCAACATTCAAGAACACCCTTGCGTTGGCGCCGTGATTACGCGCCACGGTTTCACCGAATCGATCAGGATCTCCTGCAGGAAATCGCTCTGCTATTTCCTGTCGGGTGGATTCTTGTGTTCGGAGTTCTGCAGCGCTTCCAGTGCTTCGGCATCAGCCTTATCCTTGGTTCGTCCGGACGCCCTCTTGTTCTGAATAAGATCCTCGATAGAAGGAATGCGAACGGTGATACCTTCGATCATAACCTCTGCAGAGTGCGCGTAGGCATCCTTGAAGCACAGGCCGGAAGCGCCCGTGATAATGTCGATACGACGGGGCGCGACACCGATCTGAAAAACGGTATCGTCCTTCTCAAGGTCTTCGGGAGAGAGGTCATGCAAGGGAGATCCGAACCTTCCGACAGCCCGCAGAACGGCCTGTGCATTGTCAGGGGAAGGGAGCACCCAGATGTCTATATCCATGGTTGCGCGCGGATAGCCGTGAGCAGCAAGGGCATACGCCCCGACGAGGAGAAACTCAACGTTCTCGTCGGCTAAGCACTGCAACATCTCTTTGTAGTCTTCGTTTAACATTGTGATGCGTACTCAGAGATGCCGCTTCTTCGGTTAACGGCCAGACAAGTGCAAGGAGGCTGCTTGGTGTATCAGACACAAAGGCGTCCTCCTGTTGACTTTTCGACATCCGTGAAATCTTGGTTACCGTTCTATCCATAAGGATATTATGCCATTTCGTGCCGCGTATCGCAATGTCTCGTGACTCCGAACGTCCTGGCGAGCGGGTTATCCGTCCGCTGTCGTCTTGTGTTCGCCCCATTTAGATCAAGCGGTTCAGTTTTGCAGTACTCATTCCAGCTTGTTTAAGAATATGGGACAAGGTGGATCGCTTTATGGGTTTGTGGGCAGGAACGGTCAGTTTGAGCGTTTCCGTGCGGGTGCGTTTCTGCAGGCGGATGTGGCTGCCTTTTTGCCGGACTACGACCCAGCCATCTCGTTGAAGAGCTTTGATAACCTTGGTGTAGGGGAGGCTGGGAACCTTGGTCATACAGCGATCTCAAGCTGTTCGGAATCTGCGGCAGAGGCCGCATCGTCCTCTACGGGCTCGAGGTAGAGTTCTATTGCTTCCCTGATATTCTTGAGGGCTTCCTTCTTCGTGTTGCCCTCACTGATACATCCGGGCAGAGAAGGAACCAGGGCAGTATAGCCCCCTTCGTCACTTGTCTCCAGAATCACGCGCAGTTTCATAATGCTCAATATAGAGCCTAAGTATCAGTTCGGCAATTACAACTTGAAGGCTAACGTCTTGGCGCAGCAGCGGGTTATCCGTCGGCTGTCGCCTCGTGTTATCTCTTTCGTTTCAAGCAGTTCTCAACAAACAGTCTTGGCGAAAGGACTTTGATTCCCTTGTAACCTGACGTTCTCAGAAGGGCTTTATCGCCGCTGCAAACGGTTCTTGTGCGACTGGCGATCGCACAGGCCAGGAACTTGTCGTCATCAGGATCCGAGCAGACGGATTCCGAAAGAGGAGGCGCCTCAACAACAATGGCATGGATGCCCAGAAGCTCCAGAAATGGCTCTACGTCCGTTCCCCGGTACTGTTTGCTGAGCTCATCTCCTACTCGCCTGTACTCATCCATGATTTCCGGGGATACCACGAGCTGGACCTTTCCCGCCTTCCAGGCTTTAAGGATTTCGTAGGGTGGCCCCGAGAAGAAGACCCCGGAGATGAATACGTTTGTATCAACAACCAGCCTCACTTACGGCCCCGCACCTTTGATATCGCTTTCGACACATCAGAGCGCTTCATGCGGGCAGCACGCGCCTGCTTTCTTGCCGTTTCGATCAAGCTGTCGAAGTCCGCCATGGAGGGCGGACTTATGCTCTTGAGGATAACGGCATCATCATTTCCCAACACGATGAATTGATCTCCCGCCCGAAGACCTAAACGTTTGCGCACATCTTCAGGAATAACGACCTGCCCCTTTGAGGAGAGCTTAGTTGTGGATACAGATACCATTTCACAGTCCTTTCGTTAATCTTACTGGTAAGAATATATCCCCATACGGCATTCGTGGCAACCGAATTTCCGAGATCGACTCAAGTCACCGTTTCCGGAGACGCGCTCGGCGCGGATTCGGAATACGGTGGACTTGTTGGTTGGACAGAGTCTTCGGATGCCTCAGCCTCGGAGACATCCTCGGGACATCCTCGGAGAAGGGGTCACACATGAAAAGTGAAGTCAAGGCACAGTAGTCCAACCCCGCAAAACCAACCTATTGATTTTGCAGGACATCCTCGACATAACCCAGGCGCGTCAGTGTTTCCATCCATTTTCCTTTTGTGAGCGAGTCGAA
>JAHIZV010000176.1 GCA_018814445.1 Verrucomicrobiota bacterium
CCGCGACGAGAACGACGGTGAGTGAAAACGTGAGAACTTTTGAACGCATGTCGGATTCCTTTCTGTAGGCCATCTGAATTATTTCCGGCTCGCGAATGTAGTCGATCAGCCGCTGATAATCAACTGGGCACTTGGGTATATACGGGAGGATGGAAGCATGCGGGTGCGGAAGTTGAAAATGCCACATTCGAGGTTACCCTCTCTGAACAGCAATCATGTCCGACTTCCTGCAGAGAGTGTTCTCGGAATGAGCGGGCTGCGGAATCAAACAACGAGTTTGTTTCTTCCAGCAGGCGTGAAAACAGACGAAAAAGCAGCATTTTGCTAATCTTTCTCTAATCATTTCTTGGTTTTTTCTGCCCGTGGACCTAAACTCACTCCATATAGGACGTTAATAAATAGTCAATAAAACATCTCGGGGGAATCCAATGAGAACTCTGATAGTGTTGGTATTCGCGCTCACACTCATTTCTTCATCGTATGGAGCTACGCTTGCTATCTGGGACTTCGGTCCCGATGCTGCGGGCTATACGGAAGTACCGCAAAAGGAAGTGGTCACGGGTACTCCTACTCTGACCATGTTTACCGGAACGGGTTACGATGCTGACGGGACGGGCGGAACTGCGTACGTCGATGACGACAGCGATGCTCATGCAGCAGGTCAGGCAGCGTCATGGGCCAGTGGTGTCAATGATGGTCAGAACTGGATATTGACCATCAATCTTACCGGCTACGAAGTGACGAGTCTTCGTTTCGATGGTCGCGCGACGGGTACAGGTCCTTCAGGTGCAGACCTGGATTACAACATCGGTGCGGGCTGGGTTTCCTTATTGTCGCCGACATTTCCGCAGGACAGCGCGTTTCACGCATACTCAACTTCCGTACCTACTGCCGTGGATGACCAGGCATCGGTTCAATTCCGCCTTTCCAACTTCACTGGCGGCAGTGGAGGCGGAACATTCGTGTTCGACAACCTGGAGGTTATCGGCGTTGAAGGCGGCGGCGGACCTGGTCCCGGCGGAGCAGTTCCTGAACCGAGTACAGCAGGCCTGATGCTTGTCGCAATCGGCTTCATGGTTGCCGGACGCAGGAAAGGCTTTCACGTGCTGCGCAAAAACTGAGCGAGACTGATAACATAGTTTCAAGACAACTGCCCGGATTCAAATCCGGGCAGTTTTTTTGTGTGCGAAAAAAGACGAAGGCATAGACTTCACAGAACCTCTTCGCTCAGCCGGAACATCAGGGACATGAGGCTCGTGAGAAGTCCCGTCCTGCGCATCAAGTACGCAAAAGAGCCCTCCACTAAGTGGAGGGCTCTACATCCCGTATGAGCTTTGTCCGTTAGAGATTCTACCGGCCAAGCCCCATCAACGGAACTTGCCGCTAAGACATGACAATCTTAGTAGCGGTTGCGGCCACCGCCGCCGCCACGACTGCCGCCGCCACCGCCGCCGCCTCTGCGGTCCTCGCGCGGCTTGGCTTCGTTGACTGTCAATGACCGGCCGTCCAGATCCTGACCATCGAACATGGAGATCGCCTTGCTGGCTTCCTCCTGCGAACTCATCTCCACGAAGCCGAAGCCCCGGGACTTGTTCGTGAATTTGTCCATGATCAAGTCACATGACACGACTTTTCCCGCCTGTTCAAAATGGCGCAGGAGGTCTCCCTCCATCGTATCAAAGGACATGTTTCCAACGTATAGTTTCGTACCCATAATGGTACTCCTTCTGTTTTCTGTCGCGGGAGAGCCGGTGATCGGGTCCGCCTCATGCGGACTAGGATCGCCACCGGCCAAAAGAAGATGGCAGGACGGAGAGCCAAACACTAAATCACTCGATCGATCTCGAGCTACATTTCGGCAAGCTACTGCCTAACCGGGAAAAAGGCAACACATGCTGAGAGAAAAGAAATTCGGGCATAGCCTCCTGTGAGGAGCACACCTTGCGTTAAGGGCCGCCAATATGCCGGTTACAGCACATCCAGTCGGGAAGTGGAGGCAGTCGGCTTGAGGCAGAACAACTGACAAAAAGAGCATTTCGCGTCAGATCTCGCATGTTACAAGCCTGCGGATTCTCATGTCATCCACCGCATGGTTACTCAGCAGAATGGCGCCTTCGGATGCTGTCGCCTCAAACAGTTTCTCGACGAGGCTTTCTTCACCCGGCCATGGATAGACGTAAATCAGGTCAAACTGGGCCGGTGAGAGCGGATCATCTTCAACGCGCATACTCCTCGGCATGCTGACTTGTTCCGATGGAAGCAGCGGCTGCATACTGAGCTGCTCGGAATTGCCTATGTCGTCCGTGAAGGAGTCGTAGCCTTCGGGGATGTAGCTTCTGCAGTGGAACTCGACCGGAAGGTCAAAGTCGCGCGCAAGCTTCTCTGCCTCGACAACGAGATCTTCTTCGATCTCTATCCCGCATGCGTCGAATCCAAGGATCGCCGCCATAAGAGTGACCACTCCAAACCCGCTTCCCCATTCGCAGAATTGACGTCCCGGCGCGAGGCGCTTCGCTGCAACTACGGCCAGAGCGTCATAGGCCAACGTGAAGTCACTGGGAATGAACCGGCGAATAGGACGGTCCCGGCGCACGTCACCAAATAGGTCAATCCGGTTCTGCGCCTCTCGAATAAGGGTTTCGATCGTCGACGGCAGCGCCGCGTCTATCTCGGGAATCTCAACTTCGATCAGAGGCATTGCACGATAGTAACGGGCAGACCGCTCACAGAGCGAGTCTTTTGGAGAACATCCGAAATCAGGACGCAGCCCTTTCGGACTGCGTCCCACCTTCTTCTCAGTGCCTGAGCTCGGAAGGCCAGCGGATTTTGAGTCCCGGTGCCTTACTATCCAAGCAGTTCGTGGCAGAGCATCATCAGAATCGCCAGGCTGGCTGTGGCATAGTAGACCTCTGCGACTGTCAGAAACACTCTCTTTGCTACTTCGATCATTGTCCCATCTCCAATTCCACAGACTATCTGAGTGGCTCTCGAATCATTCGAGGGATATGTAGAGCTTGGGGCGTGCCAAGTTAGAGGAGACTGACTATTTTCAGCGAGCTGCCCGGAAACCGGACCTAATTAGCGGATACACAGTCCATCCTGCGTTCAGATAATCGAGGTGTTTCGCAAAAATGCGAGATTAATAAGGAACGCTGAAGGTACACTGGACCACGTATTCGCCCGTGGTATTGGGATCCGTGAACACACCTTCGAAGTTTCCCTTCAAAAAGTCTCCACTACCGGAACCAAGTTGAACGACTTCGATGGAACCTGATTTCGACTCAAGGGCGGGTATTCCATAGTCGGGTATTTCCGCGATCGTTATGCCGCTCTCGTTGCGCAGGGCATTGCCCTTCCCGTCGATCTGATATCTTCCAGTCTCGAGCCCCGCAAAGACCAGGTCAATCGGCACCACCTTGAGCTTCCCGCCATATCCGTACCCCGTTGCCAGGGAACGAATAGACGACCCGCGGATCGCTCCGGCCTGCACCACTGTAGACTTGATCGAGAGGTCGAGCTGCCGGCTTGTCCCGTCAGGCTGGGTTACGGTGAGCGTCACGGAATCCACGTCAACTGGCTCGCTGACATCACCTATAGCCTCTTTGCCGACTCCGCCGCATCCAGCGACAAGCAAACACACAAGCGCTACTCCGCTGAGAACCTGAATTTTGCTCCACATAGGACGCCTCTCTCTCATTCCGTCAACTGCTGCAAATCTACGGGATCGCTAATACTCCAATCAATGTAACAATTTACAGGAATACGACACGAAGTCAAACGATGAGTGCATGAGGAGCGCAAGCTCAGGTGAGAGAAACGAGATACGAGTCACTTCAGTAAGTGCCGAATCTCCATGGCAAGAAGACAGACGTCATCCTTGAATTCGGAGGATGACTGGAACTCACTGACTTTCGCGACAATTCTGTCCAGCAATTCCTGCGGAGTCTCTTGGGCGAGTGAACCGAGAGCGTCCCGCAACCTTTCAAGTCCGAAATCCTCCATGCCATCGCCTTCGGCTTCGTAAAGACCGTCCGTGTAGAGAAAGAGAAGCTCTCCGGGACCCACTTTGCACATTCCAGTCTCGTAGACTGTTTCCTCCAGAAGGCCGATCGCCGCACGGTGTGACTCCTTGGTTTCCGGAAGTTCCTCAACCCATCCCCCATCCCGGCCCACTACAAACGGTGCAGGATGGCCGGCGTTCGCATAACGCACATCGCCTGTCTCCAGATCCACGGTCAGATAGAAAGCCGTCACGAACATAAACTGGTCCATGAGCGAGAAGATGCGGGAATAGGCATGGTTCAGCAGGGTCAGAAAGGATCCCGGATCCTCCGCTGACGGGAACAACTCTTCTATCAAACCGCGAAGCGTTGCAACAACAAGGGCCGCCCGCATGCCGTGTCCGCTCACATCCGCAATGAAAATGCCGACCTCCTTGTCGGAAATAGTGAGCAAGTCGAAGAAATCCCCGCCGAGCGCGCCGCTGGGAATATAGAGGTGCGCGAATTGGGCTGCGCTCTTCTCCGGACTGACCTCCGGCGGAAAGACGGGATACTCCCGGGGAAGCACTGCCTGCTGAATTTCCCGCGCCATGATCACATCGTTTTCAAGCTGGCGGTTCTTCTCGCTCAATTCCAAAGCATATCGCTGCAACTGCCTCTGGGCTTCCTTCTGCTTGCTGATGTCGAGCAGCGAGAGGACCATGCCTGTCAGCTCTCCATCCGAATCTAAATTCGGCGCGGCTGAAACGGTAACGCAACAGGGCTTCCCCTCCCCGCTTGTTATATCAAGCTCCCCGCCCCAGTTTCCTCCCCGCCTGATCGTGCCCAGAATCTTCTCGAGCGCTTCACGGTTCCCGAGAAAGTCAGCGGCGCTCCTGTTCCGGATCTCATCGAGATTCTGAACACCCCAGAGCCGCTGCATCGCGGGATTGCAGTAGATCAACGAACCTTCCAGATCCGCGATCGCGATACCGCTCGCGGAATTCTGAATGGCATTGAACCCCGTCCGCAGACGCTCCTCCGCCTCCCGCCTGCGGGTGATGTCGCGAATGAAGAAGCTGAGGTAGTCCTCTTCCAGGACTTTGAGATGGTTTGCCGATATCTCGACAGGAAAGAAGGTTCTGTCCTTCCGCACGCAATAGGCCTGGATAAGCGTGAACCTATTGTCTTCCAGGTTCTGAAGAATGGTCGGAACCAGCTTATCATCCGATCCTGAAATGACATCGGTCAGATGCTGAGCGCAAAGATCCTCCCTGCTGCATCTGAAGAAATGAAGTGCACGTTCGTTGGCATTGATGACGTTGCCTTCGAGGTCCGTTACGATCGCGGCATCGTAGATGTTCTGCAGAAGCTCTTGAAACGCCGGCCCACCAATAGGCGCCCGAGCCGGCCTGCTTTCACGAATCGCCTCCGCCTGTTCACCGTTCATAGGCTGAAGGAGATCAGGCGGAATATTGATTCTCATCGTCGATGAGAATTCATCTTCCTGCGGCATAATCTATTTCCTTGGGTTTCACGGCATTATATCTTGAGGAAGGCCGCTGAACAGAAGAATCCTGTAAGTTTGCGCATATCAGCCGCCTTCTGTAGATGCCGCAGCAAAGAGATGTCGAATCGCATCAGCCCAGACTTCGTAGCCTGCGGGGCTGAGGTGAAGACCATCGACGGCAAGGCCTGCGGCGAGTTCCCCTTTCTCGTTCTGAAACCCGGGCCTAATATCTAGATATTCCGCCGCGGGAATTTCCCGGGCGAGTCTTTCAATCAGGACGTTCAACTCAGCTATGTCCCTGTTTGAGAAAGGAAAGAAGCCGAACATGCTCTCGTTCACCGGCAACACGCTCTGCAGATAGAAAACCGCGGACGGACTTCGGGACTGAAGTGCTTCGACAATTCGCCGGATTCCGTCGACGATCATTTCTTTCGAGAAGCCCATCGAGAGATCATTTATTCCTACGAGAATAAAGTAGCGCCTGGCTTCCGGAACGTATTCGATTCTTGCGAGAATATCCCTGTGAGTGTCGCCGGACACGCCCTGATTGATAAGACCTGACTGACCAAGCAGACGGTTCCAATCGCCTCCTTCAGTCAGGCTGTTTCCAACAAACACAGTATCCACTTCCGTGACTTTCATCTGTTCGGTTTCCCCGTTGCTGTCGGCCGCCCAGCCGACAATCAATGTGATAAACATAAGCGACAAGCGTGTGGTTGTCTTCATTCTTAATCAGGGAGAAGCATCTCCACCTCGGAGCACCAGCCCAGCTCTTCATGCAGTTTCAGCATTGCGTCGGCGTAGCGACGACCCAGTGTTCTAGCGGATGCCGAATCGAAGTGCAATCCATCCCTGAGCATAGTCAGATCCTCGGCCTCAACAACCGCGGTATAAGGGACAGTCAGCGGCAGTTCCGCGAGCTGCTTATTGACGGCCTTTCCTCGCCGGAGCTTGCCCGCGACGAACGGAAGATCCGGTGAGTCGAGATCCTTCCGCAGGTTCTCGACCAATTTGCTCAGCTCTTCCAGATACCCCGCATTGCGCAGGTCCGATTCTCCCTGGTGCCAGAGAACACCTTTCAAGACGCCCGTTTCCCGGGCGATACGCGCTCTTCGCACCGCCTCGTCATAGTACTCTGAGCCCTTGCGCCATTCGGCGATGGATGAACCACCTCTCGCATTAACAACCAGTCCCACGTGCCCTCCAAAATCAGCCTCACACATCGCTTCCGCAAAGGTATAGCCCGGCCCCAGGCCCTGTTCGTGATTCACCTTCCTGATGGTCGAGTATCTGTTCAGCGGATTGGTTGCTCTCGCCCACCGATGAAAGTTGTTCAGGACATACGCGCACTCAACAGCGGCACGGTCCTGCCTTTCAACGGGAGCGCGGCCGGCCATGTTGGACTGACCGATGAGAAGGTAGACATCAAGATTCTCCCTCGGACCGGTATATCCCCTCGCGACTTTCCGGGCCGCCTCCCGTGTCGCGGCACAGCCGCTTCCCGCGAGCAGGAGAGAGGAAAGAAGAAAAGGTACTCCCGCTTTGACGATTCCCGAAGCGGATATACTGGGACGGCAGGTCACGGCTCTAGATGTCGAGTGTCAATGTAACGAAGACACTCTGTCCTTCCTGCGGATGCTGCAGGGCGGTGGGCTCGCGAGGCTCAGGATGGTAGTACGTCTCATCGAAGATGTTCTTCGCAATCAGGTCGAGTCTGGCTTCCGTTTCGAACCACGGCAGGTCGTACACGTTGAAGGTCAGGTCGCACGCTATGTAGTCGTCGATCTCATATATTTCATCGTGATACTCGGTTTCAACTTCGCCCCGGTAACGCGCCACAAACCCGGCTGAATACCTTCCTCCGAAATCGTACATGGCGGCCAGGTTCGCCTTGTGACGCGGAATGTCGTAGACTTCCGTCTGCTTGCCCGCAGGATCCTCCTGTTCGGCTGTCGTATAGGTGTAGTTGAGGAATCCCTTCAGTTTTCCGTACTGGAAATTGACCTGGTCCTCGAATCCTTCGGAAACCAGCTCGCCTCCGTTCGCGTAGCCTCCGAATGTGGTGTCCGCAAAAATCAGATTCTCGGCCTTGTTGCGGAAAAGCACGGCTTCGTTCTTCAGGTGGCGTCCCAGATACTGATGCCATCCCAGTTCGTACGTCTTCACTTCCATGGGCGCGGCATTGCCTTCGGTATCCTCTGCGGTACCCAGCTCGAAGACGTTCGGCTCCCGGAACGATTCTCCGTACAGGAATTTGAAGATGGTCTTGTCTGTAGCCCTGTATGCGAGACCGCCGCGAGGGTTGAATGTATCACCATAGCGCTCGTGTTTGTCGTAGCGCGCGCCCACGGTCAGGATCAACCGGTCGTCAAGCAGTCTCGATTGATCCTGCGCGTAGACGCCCCACTTGTAGTTGCTGAACTCAGGCAGCTTCTGAAATTCCCCGGGTTTAGGATGGGGCTTTTCGGTGCGCGACCATGGCGCGCCGATGATGTCGGCCGTTTCAAAGTCCACCCCCGCAATCAGCGTATGCCTCTCGTCGAGACGATATGTTGTCTCGTAGTTGACCTCGTGGCGGCTGGATCCCTCGCTGCGCTTATTGCTGTAGAACCCCCGAAAGGCATCGACCTCGGAAATACCTTCAACCGTGATATTTGTTTCGCCCGTGTAGGGGTTTTCGAGAGGTCCTTCCGACTCGGTATGGTTGCCCCAGAATTTCTCCCAGTAGTATCTGTACTCAAGTTTCAGATCCAGCTTGCCGTCAAGAAGGTCCTGCCGCTTATAGCCGCCGTAGGTAAGCAGCATCTCGCGGTAGTCCTCGCTCTTGTTGTAGTCCCACTGAATGCCCGCTGTACCGCGGCCGCTCGTGTTCCTGTAGTAATCGACACCTGCATAGAAGTTCTTGTTCTCCACGTAGAGGCTGACGGGGATCGCTTCGGACTCATTGTTGTAGCCATAGGAATCAGGAAGATGCCTGTACGCATTGTTTTCGGCTGCCGGAGACGCTTTCGATGTATCGGAGAGGAAGCGGCTGAAGTCCTCACCCTCCGACCGATACAGAGACACCGATCCGTATATCTTGAAATCGCCTTCCTGTTTTCCGAACAGGATGTTCGCTTCCTTCGTGCTGAAGCTGCCATATGAAAGGCTGACCTCCACACCGTCAACATCCTCCTCGGTCTTGGTGATGATGTTGATTACGCCCGCTACGGCATTCGCGCCATAGAGCGCCGAACCCGGCCCGGCGATAATTTCGACCTGTTTGATGTTCCTCGATCTGAACTGGTTTGAGATAAAGGTCTCGCCCGCGATGAGATTGTTCATTTCCCGGCCGTTAATGAGAATAAGGGACTGCGAGAACGGGCCCATGAATCCGCGCTGACCGCCCTCCAGGAAGAAATGGGGATCTACGGTATCGACTCCCGGGACGAGTGCGAGGATGTCCTTCAAATCCCTCAGGCCGAGGCGCTCTATCTGTTCCTGCGTGATGACGTAAACAGTGGCGGGCGCTACGTCCACGGATTCGGATATCTTCGATGCCGTCGTAATGGAGACGTTAAAGAGATCTTCTATGGGCAAGTCCAGAAGTTCGTCGACATCGCTCGCCGCGGTCACGGTTTTCGCACGCGATGCTTCCGGCAGAAAAGACAGTATCGCCAAGACAAGCACGAGAGCTGCCGTCCGCAGAGAGATCTTTCTGATGGTGGTCACTTGCGCCCCCTCAAGATTGTCGATCCATGCTGCATGCACTGTATCCTACCAAACGGGTACGATACCTCCTAATGTTTAGAAGAAACAGATGCCTGCGTCAAGCAGACGAAGCGCCTGATGGATTGACAACGCGACGAGCGCACAGCTAGCATGAATTTAGAATTATGAGAAGCATGCAAGACACCGAGGACATCCGCGGCGTACGCGGAAGATGTACCCGCGCAAGCACAGCGAAGCGCCGCTGGCACACCGTAGTCGTTTTCCTTGTTCTCCTGATTTGTGTCTCCATTCAGACGGTGTTCTCTCCGGTTGCCGCCCAGAGCGCGGAGGAGGAGGTTGGGCGCAGATATTCTGTCATGGCCGCCTTCCTGTACAATTTCCTGATGTTCATAGAGTGGCCGGCGTCTCCGGCTTTCGAGGAGGGACCCGTCTTGATCGGGGTCCTTGGTGAGAATCCGTTTGGCGAGGCAACGGCAGCCATTGAACAGAAAACACTCGGGGGACGGGAGATCGAATTCCGTTTCTTTCCCGCTGTCGAGAACCTGAGACCGACACAGATTCTCTTCGTCTCCAAGGAATTCAGCAACCGGATGAGCGAGATATCCCGGGCCGTCGGAGAGACGCCGATTCTCACCGTAGGGGAGTCGGAAACGTTTACTCGCGATGGTGGTGTAATCCGGTTCTACCAGACTCCAGGCTCCGACAAACTGCAGGTTGAAATCAACCAGACTGCGGCACAACGGATCGGTTTCCAGATCAGGTCTCAGCTTCTCCGACTCGCATCAGTGGTCGAGTATCCCGTGAGCAACGGGAAGTATCCCGGGAAAGACACCATGTTACGCCCATGAAATTCAAAGACCTGTCGATCGAAAGAAAACTGACGCTCATCATCACGGTGAGCACGGCTCTCGCCCTCGTGATCGCCTCCTCCATCCTCATCACACGAAGCGCCCATACGGCCTACGAGCAGATGATCGAGGATCTGGCTACTCTCGCGGATATCATCGGAAACACCAGCAAGGCAGCTCTTTCTTTCAGAGATGCGACGGATGCTGAGGACATTCTCGGATCGCTCCGCGGAAAAAGCACAATCACCGCAGCCTGCCTCTACGACGCAAACAACCGTATTTTCGCGATATACAGCAATCAGAATGTCAACCGCGCGTTCGAACCGCCCCTGCCCCAGCAGGACGGCTACAGGATAGACAAGGGCAGAATCATCATGTTCCGGCAGGTCAGGCAGAACGAGGAGATTCTCGGAACGCTTTATCTCGAAGCCCAGCTTCTGCCGCTCCAGGAAGCCATCCGGAGAAATATTCTGCAGGCGATACTGATCACGATCGGGTCGATCCTTCTTGCTTCTCTCCTCGCCTCAAGACTTCAGCATCTGATCCTGAGGCAGATTAACCGCGTGGTCCAGATGGCGAACGCTATCGCACGTGGCGAACTCCCGGAACATCTTCCGGTGGGTTCCAATGACGAAATCGGAGAACTCCAGCAGTCCTTCAATCAGATGATCGACACCACGCGGGATGTTGTCCGTCAGACACAGACCCTTGCCCATGGTGATTACTCGATAACGATCGAGCCGCGCTCGGAGAATGACGAACTGAGCCTTGCCCTGATCAAGATGACGGAAGCGCTCAAGGCATTTCACGAGGAAAGCAGAAAGCAGAACTGGATCAAGACCGGTCTCGGCGAACTCTACGACCGGATGCGGGGTGAACAGAAACTGGAGGATCTGCTTAACAACATCCTTTCCTCTCTGGCGGAGTACCTGGACGTGCAGGTCGGCGCCCTCTTTCTGGCCGATGAGGAAAAGAACCTTCAGGTCGCGGCCGGTTATGCGTATTCACGCGAACGGCATGCGGACCGGGTCTTCCAATTCGGCGAGGGCCTGGTCGGCCAGGCGGCGAAGGAAAAGAAGCTGATTTCAGCAAAGGACGAAACGGGCACGCACTTCGTCATCAAGTCCGGACTGGTCGACACGATGCCCCGTCACGTCGTGGTCCTCCCGCTCATTCGGGAGGATGAAGTGATCGGAGTCCTCGAACTCGGCACCTCCGGCGATTTCAATAGAAACGACCTGGAACTGCTTGAACTGGCGGGAGGCGCCATCGCCATCGCCATCTATTCCGCCCAGTCGCGCATGCGTCTGAACGCGCTGCTGGAACGCACGCAGGAGCAGTCGGAGAAACTCCGCGAACAGCAGCGGGCCCTGCAGAAGACGAACGAAGAACTTGAAGAAAGGACGGACCTTCTCGAACAGCAGAAACAGGAGATCCACCGCTCGAACCACGACCTCGAAACCGCAAGGATGGACCTCGAAAGGAAAGCCCGCGAACTGGCCACGGCGAGTCAGTATAAATCCGAGTTCCTCGCGAACATGTCACATGAGCTGCGGACCCCGCTGAACAGCCTGCTCATTCTGAGCCGCCTGCTGATTGAAAACCGCGAAGGCAACCTTACCGACAAGCAGATCGAATTCGCTAAGACGATCAACAAGTCCGGCGCCGACCTACTCTCGCTGATCAATGACATTCTGGATCTCTCGAAGGTGGAAGCGGGCAAACTCGATTTCTTCGTGGACACCGTTGCCGTCACCGACATCTGCGCCAGCATGCAGGGCATGTTCCACCATGTTGCGGAAGAGCGGGGAGTGGACTTCCATGTGGTTATCGAGGACGAAGCGCCGAGGTCGATCAGGACGGATCCTCAGCGCGTCTCGCAGATACTCCGGAACCTTCTGTCGAATGCGTTCAAGTTCACCCCTCAGGGCGCAGTTTCACTCAGAGTCCATGTCCCCTCTCCCACGGAATTCCCGGGGGCTGAAGGCTCGATAGCCTTTGCCGTTGTCGACTCGGGCATAGGCATCGCGGCGGACAAACAGGAAGATATCTTCCACGCCTTTCAACAGGCTGATGGGACAACAAGCCGGGAGTATGGCGGAACAGGTCTCGGTCTCTCCATCTCCCGGGAACTCGCCGTCCGCCTGGGCGGAAACATCGGGCTGGAAAGTTCCGAAGGCAGCGGGAGCACTTTTACACTCTATCTGCCTCCCTCTCTGCCGGCG
>JAHIZV010000177.1 GCA_018814445.1 Verrucomicrobiota bacterium
GGACGAAGACGGAGGTCAGAAGACAGAAAACAGAGGACAGATGACGCAGCCCATTGACGCGGAGCGTCCTTCGGAGTGTCGCGTGACCGCGTTGAGGCGCGGAACGCGACTCGCACGCGGCGCAAGCCACGCTTGCGCTTTTGCCCCGCGGAAGCTTGCTTCCGCTTCCCAAAGCGGCAGCATGGCTGCCGCCGCGTAAGGTCGCGTTCCGCTCCCACGCGGTCACGCGACACGCCAAGGCGCTGCTGCGCAGCGCAATGTCTGCACTTGAGCGTTGGGCGTTGCGAGTTCTGCGTTGAGCGTTCCCCACTCCGCCTGCACACATCGCACCAGGTGTTTGTTCCCGCGTGTTCATATACATGTTCACCGATCTGTTGCTGATATACAGCGAACATCATACGCAGCGTGCGCGTCTTGCCTATCGGGTCGAACCTAGTTCGTTATGAGGCTATGCCTTGCTCTAACCCAGGCGTATCATTGCCATCCAATGTTTTACCTTGGCACAAGAGTGGCGAAGAGAGTCTCACGTTCCAGACTCCCTTTTGCGTAATCGATTATCACATAGTGACTAAAGATGTATCTGTTCGTTCGGAAGAATGTCGCCGGGTTTCTCTTCAGCACAACGCAAAACAGGTACAGCGGAGAATATTTGAATATGGTGAGAATTTTCCGGGGGTTGTCGGAAGACGCGAGTTGCCTTATGAAGAAGACCCATGAAGAACACGTGACATGAGAACTTTTACCTATAGCACACTGGTCACTATCGGGGGACGCATTCTCTTCTGGCTGGCATTGACGGCTTCGGCGGCGGGCATCATCGTTCTTCTTCGTGCACCCTATGTGCCGGTTCATTTCGAAGTGCGTGAAGGCAGACTCAACATCGGGTCTCTAGAACGACCTGATGATCCCGACCTGTTTCTCTGCGCCGGCATCGACACGCCGCTGTCTGTCGAGAACTTCGCTTTGGAGGTTGACGACTTCATTCGCTATCCTGAATTTGTCGGACCTCGCGATGAGGCCCGATGGTGGGAGCGCCAGCAGGAACTCTACACGCTGTTGTCCACTCACACGCAACTGACCTTCCATGTCAGCCGGGGCGAACGATCACCGATCGGAATCCCGATTAATGTAACAACGCGTTCACCACTCGTCCTGCTTAAAGACACAGGATTCATCTACCTCGCGATGCTTGTCTATCTCGTCGCGGCGCGCATCGTGTCGCGACGAAGCACCTTGTTTTCCGACCGGCTGAGCGGATTTCTCTTCACCTCGATAGCTCTCTATCTCGCGTGCGCGGCCGCCGTCATCGAAAGAGGTCTCGCGCTGCCTACGACAGCACAACATCTCTTTATGTCAGGCATCTATCTCGGAGCGGCCGGACTGATTTCTCTCGTGCATTTCTCCTGGATCTTCCCCGCGCGAATATGGCTGTTGGAGAAGTGGCCCTGGCTGCCGAAGATTCTTTACACCTACATGGGCGTAACGTGTGCATTGTATTTTTCCGGTTTCATCGGCTTTGCCGGAACGTTCCCCTTTCTTGTTTTCTGGACCGTCGTGATGCTCGCCTCACTGCTCTACTCCTGCTTCCATCTCGAACAGCCGGACATCCGGCATCACGTTGCACTCAGCGCACTCGGTCCAACCCTGCTTGGCATACTCTTCATTGCCGTCACGATCCTTCCCGGAGTATTCAGAACATCTCCCATGGACTTCGGCGCGTTTGCTCTCTTCTCTACAATCATGCCGATGTCGCTGACGTTCTCCACGGAGAGCTTCCGGATGTTCCGTCAGCGACAGGCCGTCGAAGATGCTCGCGAGCATGAGCGCACTGTGATCGCGCGGGAGCTTCATGACTACATCGGCAACGACCTGACCAGCATGCGCTACCTTTCGGACAGCGCGGCGATCATGGTGAAGCAGCAACCTGCTGAGGCCAGAAGACTGATTGGCGAGATCGGACAAATGGCCTCTTCTACCATAAGCAGATTGAAAGACTTCATCTGGGCTATGGATACGCGCGAGGTGTCCTGGTCGGATACACTCGATCATATTCGAACGGAAGCCGAGAGGATGATCAGCCTGTCCAACGCGGAGCTCCGCTTCATAGCACAGATCGAAAACTCCGACGCCTCCGCCCCTACGAGAATCCGTTACCACCTTCAGTCCATCTGCCGGGAGGCTGTGAGCAATGCGGTTAAGCATTCAGGCGCGCGCAACATCAGGCTGGAGCTGATCATCACCCGGCACAGACTTCTTCTGAGCATTGCCGACGATGGTCTTGGCTTTACGCTCGGGCCCGAGGCCAACCGCGGACACGGCCTTAAGAACATGAGGCACCGCGCACAGTCCCTGGAATCGGAGCTGCGCATCTTCACAGGCCCGGGAGATGGAACGCTGATCAAACTGGTTGTCCGCCTGAGCGACAAAAAGGGCTGACCGCGTGTCCTGTCGCGACTGGAGAATGAAGCGTGACGTCCACCGTTGACGGCAGAGCCGTCCCTGGCGTGCGCAAGCCGTGCTTGCGCTTTGTTTATGGAAGCATGGCTTCCGTGTTTAAAAGCGGCAGCATGGCTGCCGCACTCCAAAGGCGCTGTTCCACAGCGCAACGACCAGGGATTCGAGGCTGACGACTCCCGAACTACATATCCTCCACCCAGCGCACAGCCATGCGGACCAACTCGCTGAGTTTCGAGATGTTGAGTCGTTCTTTCATTTGAACTCTGTGGTATTCGACGGTCTTCTTGCTAAGACCAAGGCTGGCGGCAATCTCTGCTGTGTCGTGCCCCTGCCCGATCATACGGAGTATCTCAATCTGCCGGTCGGTAAGTGAGGCCAAACGGTCGCCGCCAAGCTTGCCATGCCGGGAGTACCCTTTGAGAAGACGGCGGCGCATCTCACTGCTCACAAACACATCGTTGTCCGCCACGCGCCTGATAGCCTCTACCAGCACCGCACCCGGCTCTTCCTTCATCACATATCCGTTGGCGCCGGCCAGGAGAGCTCGTTCCGCATACAAAGTCTCGTCATGCATGGAAAGTACGATCATCTTCAAGTCTGGGAACATTTCACGAAGCTGTTCTGTGAGGACCAGTCCATCGCCGTCCTTCAAACCGATGTCAATCAGGGCAACATCTGGTTGCTTCACCTTGATCTCTGGTGCGGCCATGCGCGCGGAATCCGAGGATCCGACGAACTTCATCCCGTTGTGCGTTGACCATGATCTTGATGCCTTCCTGTACGACAGGATGATCATCCACAAGGAAGACTTCGATCTGCGATGTACTCTGTTTGCTGTTTCTACTCACGAATACTGCTCCATTCCGCAACCTGCAGGAACAAACATATATAACAGGGCTTCTCTCCCTTTACCAGTGTTCATGGGTCTCAAGCAATAGAACTGAAGAGACCCGCGATGCCCAGGCGCTCGGACTCGCCTCTCTCCGCAGAACTTGCCGCGAATCACGATTCACTTCTTTTTCGGTCGAACGGTACTTCAAGCGACAGGTATGTTCCTTTCCCGGCCTCGGACGAAATGGACAGCCTGCCACCAACCGCCCCGGCACGATACTGCATGATAGAGATGCCCAGGCCTTTCCCCTGACTTATCCTGTCAGTCATACCTGACCCGTTGTCCCGGACCTCAAACATGAGGGCATGGTCGGTCTCACCCGCTGTGATTTCTATGCGCGATGACTTTCCATGTTTGATGGCATTGCTGCAGGCTTCCTGTAGAATGCGGAAGATATTCAGCGCAAGCATCCGGTCAAACACGTCCGTCCGCAGATCGCTGTGAAACCTACAATCCACAACAAACAGTTCTCGTATTCCCGTTGAGAGACTTTCGATGGCCGCTACTAGATCGCCTCGTTCCAGCTCTGCTGGATAGAGGCCCTGCGCCAAGCGGCGCGCATCGGCCAGCGCCTTTCTCGCCATATGTCCCAGACAATCCGCAATCCTGTTCAAATCTTTCTGGTCTTCGAGACTGCTTTGAAGTCCTGTTGCCGTCATCGAAATCGCCGTCAGTTGTTGTCCGAGCAGATCATGCAGTTCGTGCCCCATGCGGCGTTGGCTTTCCTCCCCAATTTCAATAATCTCGCGCTCCAACCTCTTCTGTTCAGATAGATCCCTCACAACGGCCGTCCACGTGACTGAATCACTATTCGCGTCAGACAGCCTGTAAAGCCTCACTTCAACCGGAACCGATGTGCCGCCTGCTCCTATAAACGCTTTCTCGTAAGCACCCGAGTAATCCTCCTTCTCGACTTCCCGCAGATGCTCTACGTCCTCCTGACGATATCCATCGGTGGCCAGGCTTTCATAGGCTAACCCGATCAGCTCACTCTTCGAGGAGCCGAGCAAAGATGCAAAGGCTCTGTTACAGTCAATGATTTCTCCGGCGGAGTTAAAGGTAACAATGCCCTCGTGCATATTCATGTAGAGTTTCGCCTGATTCTGTGCCATGCGGCGAATCTCCTCTTCCGCGACTTTTCTGGCAGTAATGTCGTTGATAACTGAAAGGAGATACGACCCCGACTTGTCGGAGGAGAGGAGTGTTGTAGAAACTGAAATACTCCGAGTTTCACCGGTTTTCGTTCGGATATTCCATTCGTCGCCCTGGATATGGTTCCCTTCCGGCAACCCTTCTGTTCTTGCCATGGCTCGCTCCCTTGCCTCGGGATCACAACAAAGCATCGGACATGAACCCAGTTCGTTGATTTCGTCCATGGTATATCCGGTGATCTCCTCCATACGCCGATTCCAGACTGACAATCTCTTGTGACAATATTCGGGATCAGCATGACATACACAGATGCCTTCCGTGGCCCGGTCAATTACGGCTTCCCTGAACTGGCTTTCCTCTCTCAGCCGGTCCTCCATCCTGCTCCTTTCCGTAATGTCGCGCAGTACCGTTACCAAGACTCTTCTATTCTCGATATCGAAGAATCGACCGTTGATCTCGACCGGAAACACCTCACCATTCTTTCGTCGGTGTAAACGTCTGGGTATGAAAGCTACGTTGTCTTCGGGGATTTCACGCACTCTCGCCGCCGTCTCCTCCGGCTCAGCGGAATAGTCCATGCACCGCATGCCTATGAACTCGTCGTATTCGTATCCATACATTTCGAGAGCTGCGGGATTTGCATCGATGTTCCTAAGCGATGCAACGTCCACGATGATGACGGCATCGGGCACGCCATTGAAGAGTGATCGGTACCTCAACTCACTGGATTCAAGCGCATGTTGTGCTTCGCGCATTTGCGTCATATCGAGCAGAGCAACTCGCACAGGATTCCAGTCGCCCTCAGCGCCCGGGGCAATCCGACTGAGTAGCCTAAGCCAGAGTCTGACGCCATTACGCGTTTCGAATGATATGTCCCCCTGGTAGGTCTTTTCCTCGGAGAGCAAACCTTCCATCGCGTCGGGAAAGCGGTTCGATATGATTTCGCCGACGCCTCCCAGAATCGCTCCCCGCAAGTCCTCGCGCCTCTCGGCGGAAACCAAGTGCATCGCGCTCTTATTCAGATTTCTGATCTGCATTCGTGCCCGAAGGGACTTCACCTCATCAGGATGAGCACTAAGATGCGCAATCGGATCCCTCCCCGACTGAGCCAACTCATCTATTCGACCCTTGATCGCGGAAAGATCCATCTCCAGAAGCGGAATGGGAGATTCCTCAAATATGCGTCGGTACTTTTCCTCGCTCGCAGCAAGTCGCAGGATCGCTTCCTCATGATCGGTCACATCTTCTGAGACCCCCATGAGTCGCCACTCTCCGGTCTCAGAGTCCTGAATCGCCAGACCTCGTTCACCGATCAGCCGCTGAACACCATCCTTCCTGCGTATATGATACGTCCACTCAAAAGATCCCCCATCCGGGAGTTGCTTGAAGAGTCCCAGCACTTCCGCGCGGTCCTGCTCCACGATGGCTGACTTCCAGATCGAAGGATCTGCATACAGTTCTTCCGGTGAATAGCCCCATACCTTTAGAAAGGAAGAACTCACGAAGAAAAAGCGCTCGCCGTCCGGACTGGCAACCCAGCGGACTATCTGGAACTCACTGCAAAGCTCATCGAATAATGTCCAGTAGCTGCTATCCATGACTGGCTGGTTACCAACTCCTTCCTTCTTTGCCTTTGCGTGGGCATTATACGTGTGAGCAGGCATGGAGTAAACACACGGATTTGGACGCATCCATAGAAGAAAGAGGTTGGACCGAGCTCAAGGGACCGTCCGAGCCCTGATATGGTATCGATTGGACGGGGCCAGAGTCTCGGGACAAGCCGCTTCCTCTGCCGCGCACGTTGGTGAAATGTGCGGGTTAGAAACTGCGGATGAGTTTCACCCGAATCAGCGAGCTATCTGAATCCTGGTCGGTTTGATGAATCACCTCGGAGTAATTCACTTCCAGAAACAGATCCTTAGTTATTCTCATGCAGTCTCGGACAGATCATTGTTGTCGTCTGACTGCCGACGCAAAGCAACATCCATCAGAGCAAGACTATATGAGTCTAAGTGGATTCCTTGCGTAGCGCTGGCCTTCCGGCCGGCGCTTATGACCGCGCCAACCAACACCTCCCAACCGCAGTCGGAAGACTGCGGCTACGATACGTAGCGCTGGCCTTCCGGCC
>JAHIZV010000178.1 GCA_018814445.1 Verrucomicrobiota bacterium
GCCACCAAATCCTCCATAGCTCCCGCCCGCACCGTTTTGACTCGCCACGGAAATCTCGTTCCCTAACCCCCGTTCGTTCAGATAACCCATTCCCGCCACATCAATGGAACACCCCGTTTCGATTACCAGCCTTCCGGCAATATCCAGATCGATGCTGTACACTTCATCAGCGGTTGCAGCGGCATGCCGGACGATGGCCCCGTCTGCAAGATAGAGATCAGCGAGCGCATGATGCCCGTTGATGGTCAGCGTACAACCATCTACCACAAGACTCTGATTTTCATACGTCAGATCGTCAGCCTGAACGATCGTGTCGGATGTAATCACGGTGTCGACATCGGAGATGACATGGAAGCTCTGCGATCCCGATTCGGGGGCCCGGCTAAAACCGAATTGATTCGAGGCCACTACATACCAGAAGTACTCCTCTCCGTTCTGGAGGCCGCTGATCGCCGAACTGCTCTCACCTGTAACCGTGCTGTGGTAAGCTGGGGGTTCGGTCTCTCCGAGATAGAGTTCGTAGGTCTCCGCCCCCGCTGCATCAGTCCAGTCCAGGACGACGGAGCTGCTGTAAACGTTCTGCTCCGTCGGCGGCGACGAGAGGGCAAACGCTCCGGGGGCATTGGTAACGACGAATCCGACCGTAACGTCATCGACTTCGGTGGCCGTGTAACTGGCCGCGTAGGCGGCGATTACACGGAACCAGGTGATGTCTTCGTATTCCTCCCCCTCCAATTCCAGCAAGGTAGCCTCGGTAGGCATGCCGATATCGACTTCAGCAGCGGTCTTGGAAGTCTCCAGCCAGCGCGGATTCGATCCATTGCTCGTGAAACGGAAACTGCGGAGATCGAAAGGAGCGCCGTTCGTTCGGCTGAACTCGACATATTGACCGTTTCCGTGGAAGTACAGCGGAGTCGTTTCGAAGTCATTCAGACTGTCCGAGAATGTACCGTTGTCGGAGTGACAGACCACCCGGATCCCGTCTTCTTCGTAAACGGCATCCCGCGCGAAGGAAGTGCCCTCAGTGATCCCGTCAAAATCCATAACCAGATCGCCCATCCGCAGCAGCAGGTCCGCGGTCAGTGTCCAGGCTCCCGTTGCAGGCGCCCGGGTTTCCCCGAAGGCGTTCGTCGCTACGACGTACCAGTGATATTCAGAGCCTTCCGAGAGGTCCGGCAGCGCGGTGTGTGTGGATGAGATACCGGACAAGTAGAGGGGCGGGTCAGCCTCAGTTCCCCAGTACAACCGATACCCGACCGCACCGACAGCTTCGGTCCACCGCAAGCCCCGTTCCAACGCAATCTCGTCTGCTCCGTCTTCCGGAAGCTGGAGACTGAATGCATCCGGGGGGTCGCCGGCCAGGACTTCCACAGTAATGTTGTCGACCTGCGTCGCATACCACGACGTCCCCACGCGGAACCAGCTAATGCCTTCATATTCCGCGCCCGAGAACTCTTTAATCTCCAACGTGGTTGGTTGACCGATGCTGACAGGCCCCGCTGTCTTTGAGGTTTCGATCCAGCGGTCGACATAACCATTACTCAGCAATTCGAAACTCGTAAGGTCGAATTCGCCCCCGCTTACCAGGCTGAACTCAACGTACTGATCGGTTCCATGGAAATAAAGCGGCGTGGTGGGCATCCCGTTCAAACCGTCGGAGAAGCTGGAGTAATCGGACTTGCTGACGAGGCGTATGCCGCTCTCCTCGTAGACTTCATCGCGCGCAAACGCCGTGCCCTCGGCGATCGAATCAAACGTCATCGTATACGGCACGGCGAAGCAGAAAGATGCGGCACAACACATCGCAGCGCCTGCAATACACCCCATTGCCGACGCCTTCTGGAGACGGTAGATCATCTATTTGATTTATCCCTGACAACGCACAGCACTTAAATGACTGTAACGTTTCAATGAATCTATTATCCGTCCACAGCTGCGGGGTGTCTATCGGTCTTCTCCTAGTTCGATCCAAGGTTTTTCCTTGGTCTAACGGGGGCCGGGTTTAGCCCGACGGTATCCACCTCCCCGCGTGCCACAGGCCAGGGCGCTATTTTACAGCGCAATATTGACGGCGGAGCCGTCCTTCGGAGTGTCGCGTGACCGCGTTGAGGCGCGGAACGCGACTCGCACGCGGCGGGAGCCACTTGTCCTGCGTAGCTCGCAGAGCGAAGCAGGATGCTGCCGCTTTTGTGTGGATGATTCATCCATGCCGCACACCCATCCGGGGCAGCGAAACTGGTCCAGTCCTGATTTCAAGTTGTCACTTTGATTCGAGTTATCACTGTTGTGTTTTCGTTGTTGTTCGAAGGGCGTAAGCCCCTTCGCCCCTCCTCCGGAGGAGGGGCGAAAAACTCAGGCGGCCATCCTGTGCACCTGCTCCGGAGTACGAAGCTTTAGTGAGCGATGCGGTCTTCGCGTGTTGTACAGGCGAACAGCCTCATCGACGGCCTTACGAGCCTGCGCCACCGTTCGAAACGTGTAATTCAGAAAGTACTCCTGCTTCAGGATGCCGTTCATACGCTCGGCCATGGCGTTTTCCGCGCAATGGTTTTCCTCGGTCATACTGATCGCCAGGTCCTTCTCCTTCAGCCGATTAACGTACTCATGAGAACAGTATTGGCAGCCACGATCGGAATGGTGGACCGGACGCACACCCTCGGGCAGGGCCGCTAACGCCATATGGAGCGCTTCAAGCGTATCCCCAGCGCTCAAGGTCTGACCCAAATGATGGCCCACTATCTTTTTGGAGTACTTGTCGGTGATCAAACTCAAGTACGCAAAATCTTCGCATGTTCGAATGTAGGTGATGTCACTGACCCACACCTGGTTGGGTCCCGTCACCGCCATCTCTTTGACCAAGTTGGTGAACACCGGAAGACTATGCGCACTGTTCGTCGTTCGAGGAGCCTTTGCAAGTGGCTCCAGCAGAAGCGCTTGGTTCCTGAGCACTTCAAAAAAGCGATCACGTCCAAGACTCACATCTTCAGCTTCCAACTCATCGCGAAGCATGCTGTGCAACTTCAACCCTCCCAACCGGGGCTGGATCGCTCGCTCCGCCTCAACCAGTCGCTTCACCAGTTGCTCATCAACCTTCCTGCGCTGACGAACCTTGCGGCTCTTGTAGAAGTTTTGGCGACTCATCCCGACATGTCTACACAGATCGCTAATACTCATCGTGATCCCTTGCCTGAGCCCTTTCGCAGTTCGGACAGCGTCATAGCGTTCTTTTTTTTAAAGTCCTCCGGATCTACCCCCATACGCTCACAGGCCACGTGAAAGTACGCTTTTTCCAGACAATGATCGATATGGGCGTCGGCCACTGCGGCCTCAAGTTCACGGATCCGTTTGCGGGCCTCTTTCAATTCGTCTCGTTCCTTCACCGTCTCTATCCTCACATTCCTGGGAAGAAGGTCTTCTCGCCCATACTTCCGTACCCAGTGCCCAACCGTTGACGCGCCGCCAAGCCCATAGGCCTTAGCTGCCGCATTCAATGAACCATATCGACCTCGCTCCAGCTGCTCCACTACCTGCCGCTTGAACGCCTCACTATACCTTACTCTTGTCACCGTCATACCTCTTCCTCTCTGGTATAAAGTGACAACCTATTTCAGGACGGGACCTTGCTGGTTGTTGGTTGTTGGTTGTTGGATGTTGGGCGTTGAAAGTTCTCACCCCCCAACTCTTTGCTTCCTTAGTTCCCTTCTGTTCAATCCATCTGTCTGCCACCTCTCCCCAGAAGAACCTTTGCGCCTTGAGCGAGGAACGAGCGGGCGTGAGTATTCCCTCTATAGAGATACCTCCTGGATTCTCAGCCCTCTGCAGAAGACGACAGAATCATTTGAAGACAGAATCATTAAGATGAGAGATTTGAGGCCTTTTCTAACATGCAGCTGCATCGCGCTTATCCTTCGAAGTCTTCGCGAAAGAGCATGAGCGATGCGACCGCCGATCATAATCGCACTCGCTTGATCGCCCATCCTCCGCGGAGCGGTGCAGGGGGCGCTATTGTTCTACCATCCTATGACTGAGCAGTTGCCGCGGCGGGCAAGCTTCACACCCCAAAGCGCAAGCATGGCTTGCGCACTCCAAGGCGATGCTTCGCATCGCAATCTTACAATCGGGGAAATATATTCCCTGATTTACATTGTCTTTATCCCCCGCCTGGGTTCTAATGGGCAACGAAAGGAAAGCGAATATGATACCACGGCAGCTCGCAGACAAGATAGCGACTCTTCGGAACGGCTTCCCGGTGCTCTGCCTCACGGGCCCGCGACAGTCCGGCAAGACTACCCTCGTAAGAAGTCTCTTCGCTGACTATGCCTACGTCTCTCTTGAGAATCTCGACACCATGGTCGCAGCTCAGGAAGACCCCCGTCGTTTCCTCCTGCCTCATAAAGAAAAGGGGCTTGTGGTCGATGAGGCACAACGCGCGCCCGAGCTGTTCTCCTACCTCCAGGGCATTGTGGACGAATCCGGCGCAATGGGGCGCTATGTCCTTACCGGCTCTCAGAACTTCCTCCTGCTGGAACAGATTTCCCAGTCGCTCGCCGGACGTGCCGCTATTCTACACCTCATGCCCTTCTCTTCCGCCGAAGTAGACGAAGTGGGACTGCTGGAATCACGGCTCGACGAGGTGCTCTTCAAGGGGCTGTATCCTCCCTTGTTCGACCGTCCGCTGCAACCCGCCGATTTCTATCCTTCTTACGTCGAAACCTATCTCGAACGCGATGTGCGTTCGATGAAGAACATAGGCAACCTGGCCCTGTTCCGGAAGTTTCTGCTGCTGAGTGCCGGACGAACCGGCCAACTCCTCAATATGACAAGTCTCGGTAATGAAACCGGTGTGGATCATAAAACGATCAGTTCGTGGTTGTCTGTGCTGGAAGCCAGCTTCATCGTCTTCATGCTCCGGCCCTATCATCGCAACTGGAACAAGCGAGTCGTCAAACAGCCGAAACTGTATTTCTGGGATACGGGCCTGCTCTGTGCCCTGCTGGGCTTGAGATCCGCCGATGAATTGGCACAACACAATCAACGTGGAAGTATCTTTGAGAACTACGTAATAACCGAGTACATGAAGGGGCAGTATCATCGCGGACTTCGTCCCACTGCGTACTTCTGGCGCGATCACAGCGGACATGAAGTGGATCTACTGATCGAAGAAGCCTCCGGTATCAAGGCCATAGAGATCAAGTCGGCCGAAACGCTCAATGCTGACCTCTTCACCGGTCTCCGCTGGTTTGCCGAACAGGCGGAGTTATCCCCGGAGGACTGCACGCTGGTCTACGGCGGAGAACAGAAGCAATCGCGGTCGGCCGGCCGCGTTTTGCCATGGAGCCTCGCACACAAACTGTGTTGACGACGCAGTCGTCCTTCGGAGTGTCGCGTGACCGCGTTGAGGCGCGGAACGCGAC
>JAHIZV010000179.1 GCA_018814445.1 Verrucomicrobiota bacterium
CGGCGACTGCGGAGCCTCCCGTCGCCAGCATGGGATCAAGGACGAAGGCGACGTCCACCGGGCTCATAGCCGGCAGCTTTTTGTAGTACTCCACAGGTTTCAGAGTTTCTTCATCCCGATAGAAGCCGAGATGCCAGACTTCTGCGTCGGGGATGAGTTCAAGAACGGGAGATACCATACCGAGTCCCGCACGGAGAATAGGTATCAATCCTATGCGCTGACTCAGTCGTTCACAGGCTGCTTCGGCCAGAGGGGTCTCGACCGTTCCGGATTCCAGTTCAAGATCCCTGGTCGCTTCCGCGACGAGCAGAAACGAGAGCCGACGCGCGTGCGCCCTGAACTCATCCGGCCGACTGGTCCTGTCCCTCAAGCGAATGAGATGGTGCTTAACGAGGGGGTGTTCGAGAATAATAAGATTTTCCGTCATTCGATGGGCCGATCCCCCTTAATACCTCACTAACGGCTTTTTTGTGCCGTTTCTTAGAGAAATTGTCAAAACAGAACGCTTGGCCTGTCGCCAGGGGGAAAGTGTAAAACCATCCCTCATCGATGGGATGAGAAGAGCCTCTTGAAGTTGGTCTTTGGTGTACTCATCCGCGTGAGCGAAAGGTGGGCACAACCGGCTTTCAGCACCATGGAAGAACACATGATCAAAGAACTGAGAAACGACATCCTCGGAGAAGACTCTCCGGTGGAAGTCAAACGCCAAGCCAGACCAAGAAGAAGTCATGCTCGTGCCGCTTGATTTTACAGGAATGTTGGGACTTGACCACCCGGGGAGTCGTCTCCCCGCCATCCCGGATGGAGGAGGTGAAAAGGACCGCCTTTGCGAAGAAATCGGTTGCGCAAACTCGCCGGAGCATCTATGAAAACGCTTCACTGGTCGGGTTTCACGTCCGATGCGGCGAAAAAGGAGGCCGTTTGCACTCGTGAGAAAGGTAAGGAAAAGAGGCTCATTTACTTTGGGTCAAGCGCTCTATCCGCTTGTCTGTTCGCTCCTCCTGTCTGCCCCCGGTTCAGCCATCGCTCAGATATCGCACGTCAGGGGAGAGTCGGACTTCACCGTAAACTACCCGAGCGAAACGAGCGCCTACTACCAGATCTGGGCTTCCGATGACCTGACCGGCGGCGTCTGGGGAGTCAGCGGCATACAGCTCGGAGCCGAAGACCTCGGAAGCTGGACCGACATTGACGCAATCGCCCAGACATCATCCCGCTACTACCGCGTACGCGAAGTGCCGCTGCACCTGTCCGAAGACACAGATGTCGACGGGATCGACGATGTGTTCGAACTGCGTGCCGACTATCTCGACGCGCTCGACACTTCCGATGGAAGCGCAGATCAGGACGGCGACACGCTGGATAACGCCGATGAGTACGCCCGCGGCACAGGACTTACGGATGTGGACTCGGACAACGATGGGGTAGACGACGGTTCCGAAGTCGCCGAAGAGTCCAACCCTCTCGATCAACTCCCGACCTCCGGCCTGAATCGCAACTGGCTCTTCCACAACAACGCCGCCTACTCCTCGCCGACATGGGAGCGTGCACCGGGATGCTGGCAGCGGTTCCTGATCTGCGACTACGACTCGGGGACGAACACCGTCTACTTCCTCGCTCCCACCAACATCGTCCTCGATTCGAACGGAACGCTGGAAGTCGAATGTCGAGTCTCCTGGCCGCGTCAGTCCCCGGAAACAGGTTGGCTCACACAGTGGTACCAGGCCGACCCCGTTCCTGTAGCGTCAACATCCTTTGATTCAATAGATGCATTCCACGGCCTGCCTACGATGGGCGGGGCAACGCTCAACGTCTACCGGGTCTCCTGGCCGCAACCTCCATACACCAACTCAGAACTTCCCATCTACTACGCCCCCTTCGTCCGCTCACGAGTGAACGGCCAGCAGACAGACTACACCTACCTGATCGACCACCTGCAGGAATGGGATACCCCCGCATCCGGCTACGCCACCAACAACTGGCGAAACGGTCAGCAATTGCACGGCTCAGATGCTCCGGGCCGGGATTACATGGTCGTACACAGTCCTGAGCTCCTTATGAATGGAGGTTTTGAGGAGGGCAATCCTTCTGCCGTGACGAACATCCCTCACTGGAAAGCATGGGAAGAGAACAGCGAGGTATCCTCTCGAATGTGTCGCAACGCTTCGGGCCGGGCTTTTGTTTCGAAGGGCTGGGATGGCGTCCTCTTTCAGAGCTTCGGAGTTCTTCCCGGAGAAGAACTGGTCCTGAGTGGATGGCTGATGTCGCCAGCCGAAACGAATGTCTTGGACCCGAGTCCATTGTCTTCTTCGCAGAGGGGAAGGATGACTTTGGAGTTCTGGGACAGCGAAGACTATCTCATATCCTCGACGAATGCGTTTCTCGCCAGCGAACACGCATCCGATGTCTGGCACTATATGAGTGTGACATCTCTTGTTCCTGACCTTACAGCATCTGCCAACGTATCTTTGCGGACAGAGGGAGTCGGCGATGGACATGTTTACTTCGACGACCTGCGCGTAGTAAGGAGCGCGGACGCCGATTCAGATGGCATGCCTGACGCGTGGGAGTTGGGTTTTCCAGGCAGTCTCAATATTGCAGAACCAACCGACAGTCTGGACGATACTGATGCAGACGGGCTCAGCAACATCGACGAGTTTCGCAATCGTACGTCGGCTATGTCTTCGGATACCGACAGCGACGGAATGTCAGACTCCTGGGAGTTGCTCTATGGACTGGATCCCCGGGTTTCTTCCGATGCGTATCTGGACGCGGACGAAGATGGTCTCAACAATGCGCAGGAGTTCATTTCAGGCACTTCCCCCAGCATCGCCGACACGGATGGTGACGGATTGTTGGACGCAGATGAAGTACTCGACCTTCTCAGCGATCCCCTCACACCCGATGCATGGTCCTATGATATCGTCGACACCATTCCCGCTTCGTCAGTTGTCTCTTCGACAGGTCAATGGCGGGTAGAGGGACAGAGCCTGCAGGCGGCGGGTCGACGAGGTCTGCTTGAGTACGAGTTTGTTGTGTCAGACGCGGATGTATGCCGACTTGAGATCGAGGGCGCGGATGGCATGAACGCCCTGGATCCCGCTCGGTTCATTCTCAACGTCCACATAGACGGGCAGTTCATTGGGAAGCTCATTCTGCAAACGGAGCATGCACAGGTTTCCGTCGCCAGGATCTTCACCCCATGGCTGACTGCGGGAACGCACAGTCTGCAGTTGTTCTGGGACAACGCATCCGATGACGAACGGTTGAGATTGCACGAAATCCGTATCGAAGCGCTGCGTGACCCGGACAGTGACGGGGACGGCATTAAGGACTGGGTCGAGAGGCTGTTGGTGAGGCAGGCAGACGTGGAAAGGGTCAGTACGCCGCCGTATGTCTCCCCCGCGTGCCTTGAAGGACGCGCGGCATACTTTGATATGGCTTCTTCATCGACGGGTACGCTTTCGCGCGGCATCGGAGAGGGTTGGTACTGCGACGTGCCTTTGCAGCCTGGAACGAATTCCTTTACTGTCAGCTTCCAGCACGGATCGCGGATCGTTGCGAATAGCGCAGTCTGGTCTCCCCTGAACGTCCTTCAAGCCAGTAACATGGCCGTCCGCCTGGGCGATAGCGTGCTGATGACACTCGGTGGCGAGGATGGTGATGCAGAGGTCGTTCTGCACGGAGTCACCAATTACGTCGGCAACGCAGGCGACACCTTCGTCCATACCTTCGGTGCAGCAGGAGATTTCCTTCTTACGGGAACGCTCGATTCGTCCTCAGCGGAGCCGCGGTCGCACAGCATCACCGTCACTGTGGCCTCGGCGAGTTTCGATGAATCTCCCGCATGTTGGGCCGGCTACCCCCGCCAGTGGAGTTGCTCGAATCTCTCGGATGAAGTGGTCATAGGCTCTGACCCCAGGTGTCGTGTTGTCGAATCTGAAAATGAGATCAGCGAAGGTCGGCAGTTCGAACTGGACGTGCCGGAGAATCAGACCTACTACATGCTCGCACGCCTCGGAGAAAATGGGCCGGTTATGGCGAATGTGGCATTGCGCGGGTTCCATATTCTCGCCGAGTCCCAGACCTATCTTCGTTTCGAAGATACGCTTGAAGACGGCACTGAAGTCATTGGCATGCTTGTTGTCGCATCGCCTCTTCTCCCGGATCTTGATTTCAACCTGGAGATATTCGTTAGCGGGGTGTTCCTCGATGACGGAACGCTTGTCAGAGAGTTCTCTGCACACCAGTTTGATGAGGTGGGCGAATACGTCGTTCACTTCCTGCGTAATCCCGACACGCTGACCTCGGTCTGTCACCGGCTCGAAGCCATTCAGAACTTAACTATCCTGGGGGCGAGATAAGACATGGCAGGAACACAGTACAGAACGATTGCAGCCGGTCTTGTCTTTGGGTTGATGTGCCTTACGGTGAGTGCCCAAAGCGTGTCTCCATCGGGTGTTCCCGAGTCTTTGCGTCCCTTGTTGGAGGCAGATGCCGATCAGGCTCTCAGGGTAGCAAGAGGCATGAGGAAGGATCTGTCTGACGCCGAGTGTCATGTTCTACTGGCGTTTCTTCTTCGTCCGAGCGTGACTGCCAACCCTATGGAGCAGTGCGGCGATGCCGTCCGTAAGAACGAGATTATGCGGCTCCTGTGCGAACAGCGCGTTCCGCCGGCCGGACTGACCGATGTCCTCATTGCTGTCGTGGACGATGAGGCCGAGTGCATGCCCGCTCGCGACTACGCATTGCAGCATCTTGTGATTCGGCATGAGAAGATAGTGTGCCCCGAGGAGGCGTCCCGAGTTCAGGACGTGCTCTGGAGGTGTGCGGAACATGGCACAGGTACTCTTTCCGGAACTTCACTTCTTGCGCTTTCCCGTCTGGTGCGGCGAGGTGGCGAGATCGATTCCGAGCGTTTGGGCCGTGTGATCGCCGACGTGGCGCGAGGCGAGAATGTCGACGAAAGGTCATCAGCAACTGGAGCGGCTTTGGAAGAACTGCGCGACGATGTCCCGGAGGTCGGCGAATGAAGCTGGTCCGTCTACCCCGAATCATCCTTGTCGCAACGGTCTTCGTCATGGCGTCTTCTTCTGCACTGGACGCCGGGAACGACTGCATCTTCACCGAGTTCACGTATCACTGCTCCTCTCATGGCAGTCTTCAGGGCGGTTACGTAAACTCTCCCGCATCAGTGCACTGCCTTTCGGAAAGCCAGCCGGTGACACTTACCTGGACTGCTGGGGGCGTGTCCGATTCGGGGTATACAAAGGCGAGGAAGAAACACTTCAAAAACTGTCCCTCCAAGTGGGACGGAACGACCTCGTATTCCGGAGCCTCTCCCCGGTACTCATGGCAGATCACCGGGCCGCAGGGGTCGTCATCGGGTTCCGGCACAAAGGCACAGATCACGGCTACGCAGCCCGGCCAGTACACTTGCCGGTTCACTGTGAGCGTTACACGTTCCTGCCAACCTGCGGCTGTGATCCTGTCCGGTCAGTCCGTGACGGTGATAAGGGTCGATGGTCTTTCTGCGGATGCGGTCGACGGGGTTGCCTGCTCGGATGAGATTGACAATGCACTACTGTATGTTGTGACCAACGCGAACGACGAAGTGTCAGTTGGAGTGGACGTGTCGCCGTCTGTATCGGGAGGCTCGGTTCCTTCATGCTGGTCTTTCGGGAGAGTTGCTGGTACACGGCGGTTCAAGAAGGCCAGTCCCTATGAAGGCACCATCTCACGTGTTGCCCCGGGATGGGCGCAGGTAGAAGTATCCTGCTGTGGTGAGGAGCCCTGCTATCACGCAAAGGTCGTCATTGTCTCCGTCGATCTGCAGGTGGACTCAGACAACGATGGCACCATAACCGCGTCCGATGACCGCGTCGAACTGGACGATCCAGGGAAAATCATCTGCGTAAACGACGATGATGACGACGGAGACGACACCCCTGACAAAGATCAGTCCGGCACCATCAGTGGAGAGAATGATCTGAGCGAGATCAGGCTGGATTACCTGCCGGAATACGGTTTAGATGACGGAGTAGAAATCCACTTGGAAGCCAGCAGCGGAGACGCAAACATCAAGATCTGGGAAACATCAGCAAAGGGCACTCCCGTTGACCTGCCCAAACGCTACACAATAGGCTCGGAAGAGCCACCCCCCAGCCTCTACATAGAAGGCATACAACCCGGCGAATCAACCCTCGACCTGATACTCCTCGACCCCAACGGCCAGGAAATCACGCGAGATTCAGCCAAGGTGACCGCATTTAATCCCAAACTCGTTCCCGACTGGAATCGGGACAAGAAGATCGACTCCTCGGATGAGAACCAAGCCACTGCTTCAAGTCCCCATAGGTTCTGGATCAATGATGACGATGACGACGGTGATATTTCCGATGGTGACGATGACTTACCTGGTCATATCGGTGGGCCGCTGGGCGGTGCGAACTATGCCGATAATGACGTAAGTGGGCGCAGCGACTTGCTCGACTTCTTCCCGGTCTGGCTGGACCTGAAATCGACCCTGGACCTCTTGCCCACTGCGGATGGAGCGGAATACAAGCTCCGTCAAGACGATGGAGCCTTACGCTTCGTCTACACGGACTTGAGCAAGAGCCAGGCCGGAAACTACCTCATCGCCGAGTCCCAAGTGTACGGCGGTTCTTTCAATGACCATGCCCACGAAGCCAACACGGTTGAGATCGGAAGCTCTGCCGTCACGCTGAGTACGGACTTTCTCGACAAGATCGTTGCCGACCAGAACAAAGGCGTTTTGATGCTGGAAGGTGCTGGGACTTCCACCTCCGAGGAGCCGCTGGTTCTGGAGGTCTGGCAAAACGGGAGCAAGGTCTGCGAGGCAACTCTTCCCCTGAAGATATCACCGGTTGAGAATATGTACCGGTGGATCAATCTTCGTCATATCACGGCTGGAAGCGGAAGTGAAACACGAGCTACCGACACCAGTGTTCCGGACAATTTCCCGGACGTAGTTAGCGGTAAGCAATTCGTCTTCGTGCATGGGTTCAATTCATCCGAAGAAGGAGCGCGCGCTTGGAATGCCGAGGTCTTCAAGCGGCTCTATCAGTCGGGATCCCGTGCCATGTATACCGCCGTGACATGGGAGGGTGATGAAACACCGGGTGTTCTTCCGGCCGGAGCGTACTACCACGCCGATGTCATCAACGCGTTCGAGGCCGCTTCGGCTCTGGCCTCGGAAGTGGCGGCGTTGCCGGGGCAGAAGTACGTAGCGGCCCACAGCCTGGGCAACATGGTGATGTCCAGCGCGATCGCCGATCACGGACTCAATCCGGTTCGCTATTTCATGATCGATGCGGCGGTGGCAATGGAGGCGTATAAGTCGAGCGAGCGGCACCCGGATGACATTGCCGTATCGCCTTGGCCAACGTACACGAACCGTGTGTGGGCATCAGAGTGGTACAGCCTCTTTGATGCATCGGACGGACGTAATGATCTTACCTGGCGAGGTAGGTTTGGGAACATCTCGCAAGCAATCAACTACTTCTCGTCCGGCGAAGACGTTCTGAATAACAACCCGTCTGGTGGTTCAGTCTCTCTCTTCGATGCACCGGAGCACGTATGGGTGTTCCAAGAGCAGGTGAAGGGAGGGATACTCCCCGCGATATTGGTTGGTGTTGATTCGCATGGTGGTTGGGAGTTCAACGGTGATTACAGTGTGGGCGTCTACGATCCGAGTAATGGCGTGTACGTGACCGCCACCACGCCCGCACAAGCTGCGGCGCTGCCTCCCCACATGCTTCGCGCCCATTCCTTCTTCAGGCCGTTTTATGATGCTGATATCTATGGGGCGAATGGCAGCACGGTAGCGGGTGATGCCGATGTTAAGGGGAAGATCTTGGCGGAAGCCATGCCCGCCACATCGAGGGCAACGGGCAGAAATGATGTCCTTGGTAGGTTCAGTGCCAATATAGACTTGATTGACCTCAATACTGGATGGCCTCGGCCAAGTGACGATTGGCTTCACAGCGACTTCAAGAACGTGGCCTTCTTCTATGTACATTCCTTTTTCGAAGACATGGTGTCCAAGGGGGACTTGTAATGAATCGCACGCTGACAATCTACCTATTCCTGGGGGCCTTTTCATGTGTCATGGCGAATGCAGGTGATCCCACAGCGCAGGTCACATTCCGCGTGACGGATGACTTTGGAAATGCGGTAACCAATGCCTCGGTAAGAATGACTACGGCAGCGGGGTGGATACCTGGACCGGACACCGGCCGTACCAAGATGCGGGAAGCCGAGGGCCACACGGATACAAATGGGGCTGTGGTGCTAAAGCTGCAATGTAAGACGGGCAACATACGCCATTATGAAGTAGTTGCCGCGCCCACTGCAAGCGTTCCCCATTACAAGATGAGCGTTGGGGGGAAGATGTACTATCGGGAGCGTGGCGGGAGGGTTCGCTTCTCTGAGGTCGTGAACGGTCGATGGGAGCCTTGGAACCCGACGGTAGAGATAGTTCTCAAGGAGGTTCTGAACCCGATTCCCATGTATGCGCGTTCGTCGCGAGTTCAAAGCCTCACGATTCCTAGCTACAATCAACCTTTGGGCTTCGATCTTATCAAGTCAGATTGGCTGCCGCCACATGGGCGCGGCGAAACCGCGGATTTCATTTTCACGCTTGATTGTCAATTGCTAGGCATGTCTCACGATAACGTGCAGTACTTCGATGCAGCATTGCGGTTATCCTTCTCGAATGACGGAGACGGACTTCAAGAAGTGCTCGCGCACCCAAGGGAGGGCAGTACTCTTAGGCTTCCACGCTACGCACCAGAGTCCGGTTACAGATCTGAGTGGATTCAAAAAGCATATGAGCATCAGGACGAAGCTCGCTATGACCACAAAGAAAATCAGAATTTCATATTCCGAATCCGAACGAGAGAAGATGAACACGGCAAGATTACCAGTGCCCTGTATTGAAAGCTCGACGGGCCGATTGTGTATGAAATACGGACTGGCGGAGCGAGTATGAAGATGAGGTACTGCCTGAATCCGACTTCTAACGATCGGAACCTGGAGTTTGATCCGGAGCAGAATCTGTTCAAGGGGCTTTCCTCTCGTGAGCAGGTGCGTGAGCCTTAGTTGCCACCCTCGTTCCCACTGCCCTTTGGTTCGTGACCGTGAAGCGGATGCTTTGTGAGCTACCCGTCACGAAGGGGCATCACGAAGGGGTCACATCACGAAGGGGTCTTCACGAAGGGGCCATCACGAAGGGGCCAGGCCTTCATCACGAAGGGGCCAGGCCTTGTTTAATGCTTAAGGGGTGTGCGGGGGCGTGGGTAGTGACAGAAGTCTCGCACGGCACGGGCATTGAGAGTTCAGTGTGAGGGTGCGATCTGTCACGTTAGTTCTCGGGGGAATGAGCGGAGGAATACCTTTCGGACCGATCAGGGTCGAGAAAGCTGTCAGAGTTGTCGGAACGGCTGAAGAAGAAACTGAGGAAACAATATGTCGTGCTGCGAAACAGAACCAGCCATAAACATTAAGCAAGGCCTGACCCCTCCCTCTTGGTGGGCGGAGGCCAAAGGCGTGAAGGCGCCGGGCGCCGAGGAAGTGCGGAAGAGACTGGCTCATTTACGAACGTATCCGTGGAGCTCGTACAGAGCGTTTGCCGGATATGAAGAGCCCCCCGAGTGGCTGGCCACAGCAGAAGTCTGGCGGAGAAGCAGGGGGAGAAAGGGGTACCGGGAATCCGTCGAAGCTCTTGTGAGACAGGGCCACGATGAGAGCTGGTTGAATCAGTTCCGCAATCACTTTGCCATCGGGTCGCAGAAGTTCAGGGAGGAGTTGAAGAAGCGCATCGGGAAGCCAGGGAGGGAGGAAACAGGCAAAGCCGTGGTACGTAAGCGGGCTACGTTTGAGGAAATCGTACGGGCGGTGGAGGCATCGAGGGAAGAAAAGTGGTCTGATCTGAAACAGCGACATGGTGACAGGAGTCGCGCGATGGTGATCAGGTTGGCGCGTCGACTGTCTGGCATGACCCTGCGGGAGATAGGGGAGAAGCTTGGGGGCACAGACTACGCCGCAGTCTCGGCGATGGATCGCCGTTTCGATGTGAGGATCTCGAACTCGAGAGAGTTGCAGAGGGAAGAGGTGGAGTTATACAGGTTATTGAATGTTGAGACGTGACCCCTATATAGAAATCGAATACACTGTCGATGGACTCAATCGGCGGATTGCCAAGAAAGTAGACGGCACGATGGTGCAGGCATTTATCTACAAGGATGGGCTTAACCCAGTAGCAGAACTCGATGGCGACACCAATGTGGTCAGCTACTTCGTCTACGGCACCAGGGCTTATGTTCCCGACTACATGGTCAAGGACGGTACCGAGTACCGCATCATCTCCGATCATGTCGGCAGCGTACGGCTTGTCGTGAATGCCCAGACCGGAGGTATCGCCCAGCGCATAGACTACGATGAGTTTGGCAACGTCACGCAAGACACCAATCCCGGGTTCCAGCCCTTCGGGTTCGCGGGCGGGATCTATGATGATGACACCGGCCTGACTCGGTTCGGAAGGCGGGACTATGACCCCGCGACGGGTCGCTGGACGGCCAAAGATCCCATCCTGTTCTGGGGTGGGCAGGCGAACCTCTATTCCTACTGTGACGGGGATCCGGTCAACTACTCTGATCCGTCCGGATTAGATTATCGTCTTCTTAAAGTACGTGGGCATGCGGTGATGGAAATCCGAAGAGACAACGGGATAAGTCACTACTATGACTTTGCTCCAGCAGATCAAGGGGATCTGTTCCCCAATCCTTTTACGTGGGTAGAGGGAGAGTGGCACCGGCTTGCTGAGCCAGAAAAGCATTCGGATCCAGACTACGTTCCTACTACGCCCGAACAAGACAATGCGATGATCAACAAGTTCGAGGAACTGGTGAACGCTGGCCCAGGGAACTGTTACTACCACTTGCGGAAGAATAATTGTTACAGTGCACCCCAAGGTGTCGTTGATTATGTTATTCAGGACCTGAATGACACGAGCAATACAGATGACTACAAACCCCAGCCAACAAAATGAAGATCATGAAGAATATTCCTCACAGGCGGAAGAAAGTTTCGGCCTTTCTCACTCTCATTTGCCTGACAGCGGGTCTGTGGGCTGCAGGAAAGCTTGTTACATCATTTCCTGAAAAGCAGAAGGGTCTCGTAGTTCCATTGCTTACGCTTGGCAACGGCGTTCTCCAGGCCGTTCTCTTCTTCAAGGCGTGGTTCGCGTTGATCGCTCTCCAAGTGTTTCTTCTGTTAGCTGTGATTGGTCTATGTTTCGTTGATTTGATTCAGTTTCATTATGCCCCAGGGATTTACCTAAACTTAGGTATCCTCACTCTTCTGCTGGTCCTTCTTCTGAGGGAATACGTCAAGGTGAAGAAAGGGCCAGGCTTTGATCAGTGATTAAAGACTTCCAATCTGGAAGAATGGCCCTTGAGAACTTCCAAGCTTCGGAACTGATAAAGAAGGGGGTCAGGCCTTGTTTAATGCTTAACGCTTGCGCGGGATCCAGGAACAGTCTACGGTTTGCGCATGGCCAGGGCATTGCGCGTACCGAAAGAAGAAATAGGGGTCACATCTCAACATTCGACATTCTACTTGAAGGGGTGCTGGCGGTCTGGTAGGTTCCGTTGATATGGCCCGTCCGCTGAGAGTGCAGATACGTGATGGATGGTACCACGTGATGTCGCGTGGTATTGAGCGGCGAGTTATCTTCCGGGGCAAGGGGGACCGCAAGCGCTGCCTGGAGATTCTTGAAGAGTCTGTTGGCCGGTTCAACATACGCGTTCATGCGTATGTCCTGATGGATAACCACTACCATCTGCTGGTACAGACGCCGGACGCGAATCTGAGCCGGGCCATGCAGTGGATTAACCAGAGCTACAGCGCATGGTTCAACGCGAGGCATAACAGGATTGGTCCGCTATTTCACAAAAAAGGAAATGGGGTCACGTCTCCAGATTCATCACGAAGGAAATGGGGTCACGTCTCCAGATTCAAGAATTGACTGAGGGGCGCGAGTGTGGGAGAAAGGGTCTATGGCTAGGCCCTTGCGAATCAACATAGAAGGTGGCTGGTATCATGTGACCTGCCGCGGGCAGCGGCGTGAG
>JAHIZV010000180.1 GCA_018814445.1 Verrucomicrobiota bacterium
CTGATCCTCTCGCGGATGGGAAGGTGAATCAGGACGCGGCCTCGAGAGCTCTCGCTGCCGGCGCAACGTTCAGCAGAGTGCTTGATTGCGTGTCGACAATCCGCCGGAAGTCCGACATACCGCTCTTTTTCTACAGCTATCTTAATCCTCTCTATGCGCGCGGCTTTGACAGGGCTATGAAGGAGGTAAAGACGGCGGGAATTGACGGGATGCTGCTGCTGGATCTGCCGTTTGAGGAATCGGCCCCCTATGCCTCGTCACTGAGAAAGTATGGACTGGACAACGTAAGTCTTGTGACGCCGACCAGTCCTCCGGCGCGAATCAAGAGCATCGTCGGGCATGCATCAGGTTTTGTGTACTGCGTGTCGAGAACCGGTGTGACAGGTCTGCAAAAGCGGCTGGACGCCGATGCTGGGCGATTGATCAAGTCCACGCGAAAACACACGAAGCTGCCGATCGCGTTGGGCTTTGGCATATCGACGCCTGCCCACGCGCGGGCAGCGGCTGAGGAAGCAGACGCTATCATCGTCGGAAGTGCAATCGTTAAACGGTTTCACGAAGAAGCGCACACGCCGAGAGGCCGTGCTGCGGCCGCCGAGTGGGTCTCGACGCTGGTGAAAGCCGTAAAGGAGATTTAGATGTTGGAGCATGCTTACGCCGTAATTCTGGCAGGCGGAAGAGGGGAGCGATTCTGGCCGCTGAGCGTGGCTTCGAGACCCAAACAGTTTCTGAAGCTCCTGGGCAACAAGACGCTTCTTGAGCATGCGGTGGACCGTCTGCGGCCGATCATACCGCCGGAGCGCGTGCTGGTTATCACTAACGGCGATCTTGTCGATACCACGGCGGCAGCCATTCCCGATCTGCCGTACGAGAACATCGTCGGAGAGCCGTTCGGCCGCGATACCGCCGCCGCCGTGGCACTGGCCCTTGCCCTCGTGAAGCAGCGTGATCCTGAGGGCTGCTTCGCCGTTCTCACAGCGGATCACGTCATCGGCGATCTTCCGCTTTTCCATAAGACCCTCGAGGCAGGACTTGCCCTGGCCCTCGCCGAAGATGTCCTTCTGACGATCGGTGTTCAGCCAACCGAGCCGAGCACAGGCTACGGCTACATACACGCGACGTCTCAGAAAGGCACGGTGGATGGCATTGAATTCCTGAAAGCGGAACGCTTTGTCGAGAAGCCGGACCATGCCACGGCTGAGAAGTACCTGTCTTCCGGCGAGTACTTCTGGAACTCCGGAATGTTCATGTGGTCGGTCGCATCCCTCGAGAAAGGACTGCGCGCGCACCGTCCACAATTAAGCAGTCTTCTCGACCGCATGTCGGAGGTCATCGGAACCGGTGAGTTCCTTCCCGCGCTGGAGAAGGAATACGGCAACCTTGAAAAGATATCCATCGACTACGCGCTGATGGAGAAGTCTGACAATATCATCATGGCCAAGGGAACGTTCGCGTGGGACGACGTGGGAGCATGGCCTGCTCTCGAGAATCACTTCGAGAAGAATGAGGACGGCAATGTCGTTCTCGGATCATGCGAGGCCGTGGATGCCGACGGCAATATCGTCGTTTCAGAAGGTCGTTTGACGGCGCTTGTAGGCGTGAAGGACATGGTCGTCGTACATGCGAACGACGTGACGTTGATATGCCCCAAGAATCAGGCTCAGGACGTGAAGAAGCTGGTTCTTAAACTGCGCGATGCCGGAAACTACGATGGAGTGCTCTGAGCGTGGCCAGAATCCTAGGCGTTGATTACGGAAGAAAGAGGCTTGGCTTCGCTGTCAGCGATCATGACGAGATCGTTGCAATACCGCACTCCGTGGTGACGCTCAGAAACACGTCCGACGCTGTTGATGCGACACTCACTCTCTACAGGGAAACCGGCGCCGAGGCTGTGGTAGTCGGGCTTCCGTTGAGTATGGATGGATCCAATAGCGACATGACGGCGGAGGTTCTTGCCTATGTCGGTAAACTGCAGTGGTCGCTTGATGTTCCGGTTGAAACGTGGGACGAGCGGCTCACATCCTGGGAGGCCGAGCAGATTCTGATCAACGCTGGAACCCGCCGTGATAAGCGCAAGGGCCTCATCGACAAACTCGCGGCTCAGATCATGCTGCAGAGCTACCTGGATTCGGATAGAGACTAGATGAAGAATGCGAGTTCGCGGATGCAAGGAGGCGTCGAAGTGGACTTACGACCGTGGTCAGCAAAGCGTGTATCAGTGTGTGTTGTCGCCATTCTTCTGGGCAGTCTTGTGCCTTGCTCCTCTGCTGAAGATCAGCCGGCGCTGGGTACCACGCTCACCGAGACGGGAACAATATTCAGAGTGTGGGCGCCTCACGCGGAAAACGTGAGTGTCATAGGCGACTTCAACTCATGGAACCCGCGGAAATCCGATGTGATGCAAAAGGACCCGGCGTCGGGCATATGGTCCGTCAGTATGCGCACCGCGAAGGCGGGAAAGGCCTACAAGTACCTGATCAACGGGAATCTTACGAAACGGGATCCCTATGCGCGGGCAGTGAGTTCTGACGGAAAGAATTCCGTGATCTACGATCCCGATGCGTACAACTGGGCGGGGGACAAGACCGTGCGGATTCCGCTGGAGGATCTCGTCATCTACGAGATACACATAGGCACCTTCTATGACCCGGCGCCCAACGATGGCGTTCCCGCAACGTTTTACGACGCGATCAAAAAACTGGATCTGCTTGTGGACATGGGGATCAACTGCCTTTGCGTGATGCCGGTTCACGAATTCGACGGCAAGCACAGTTGGGGATACAACCCGTGCGACATATTCGCCGTTGAACAGACATACGGCGGGCCAGACGGTTTGAAAACCTTCGTTAAGGAATGCCACCGTCGGGGTCTGCAGGTTCACCTCGACATTGTCCACAATCACTACGGCCGTGAGAATCTTGACATGCTCGATTTTGACGGGTCCGCGTCGAAAGGGGGAGGGGACATCTACTTCTATGAGGAAACTGATCACGGGTTATCGATGACGCCGTGGGGGCCGCGGCCCGACTTCAGCGTCCCCTCGGTCCGACGGTTCGTCAAAGACAACGCGACGATGTGGCTCAAGGAGTACCATGTGGACGGGTTCCGCTGGGACTCGACAGTCAATATCCGCGCTTATGACGAGGGACAGAAACCGATTCCCGAAGGATCATCGCTTCTCGAAGAACTCAACTCGTTCATCCGGAAGGATTTCTCTGGACGCTGGAGCATCGCAGAGGACTCCGTCGATATCGGAAGTTTCCACGCATCATGGCAGTACTCCTTTCACCACCGGATGATGCCGCTTCTGGCCGCAAAGTCGGATGCTGAACGAAGCGTGGGCGTGCTGTCCGAGATCATCGCGCACCAGCCGCAAATGGACCGGGTGATTTATACCGACAATCATGACGAAGCAGGCCGAATCAATAGCCAGTTCAGAATCGCGACAGACATCGATCCGGAGAATCCTTCCAGTGACAAAGCAAGAAGACTTTCGGGTCTGGGTTCGCTCATTACACTCACATCCCCAGGTATTCCACTGCTTTTCATGGGCAACGAAATGCAGGAGGACGGTGACTTTCACGATGATAAGCCGCTGACCTGGGGTAACTGGCGAAAGCACTCAGGATTTGTCAAATTACATCACGACCTGATTCACCTGCGACGGAATCTGGAGAAGGCGGGCCCGGGATTTCAGGGAAAGGAGTGCAGGATCGCGCACATGAATGAGGGCCTGGGACTGCTCGTCTACTGGCGATGGCACAAGAAGAGCCCTGGAGACAAAATGGTGGTGGCTGTCAACATGTCGGGAAAACACCAGGCGGACGAATCCATTATTTTCCCCTCACCCGGAACCTGGGTCCAACGCCTCTACAGTGACTGGAGCATCTACGACGGTGAGAACCGCGGAGCGCAGGGGCGGCCCTTCAAAGTGGAAGAAGGGGATCTATCCCTGAAGCTTGATCTCGCGCCCTACAGCGCGATGATCTTCTCTCTTTCCGAAAGGCCCGCAGGAGATGTCACGGTGCAGGAGTCTGCGCCTCAAAAGACGACAGAGAAGAGGCGGGAACCCCGTCGGCATAAACTCAAACGCCTGGCCGTGTCAGGCAGTTTCAACAAGTGGTCCAAAGACTGGTGGATGATGCGGCCGGCCTCCGGCAGCGTATGGGAGTACAAAGCCGAGTTTACACACGCGACCAACGTGGAATTCCAGATCGTATCCCCGGGCACGAAATGGGGAGTGCTTTACAGCAAGCCGATCGATCCGCCCATTTCACAGTTCCTCGGGATTGGCGGGCCGCCCGTCAAAGTGAAAAGTCCATTGACCGGTTGGTATCTTTTCTCCTTCGACGAAGAGAGCAGGCGTTTCACGCTTGAGGAGACCACACCGGCAAAGACGAAACCGCCGGCCATATACCGCGCCTGGACAGATGCTAAAGGCAGAGTACTCACTGCGAGACTTGTTGCCGTGCGAGGAGATCGGATACTGTTGGAAAAGAAGGACGGTAAGCGAATCACAGTTACAGCGGGAAACCTGAGCGATGTCGACCGGATGTACGTGTCGACTGTTTCCGAAGAGTGAAGTCCCACATGAAGAACCGGTACATTGCCAACATTTCATATGACGGAACCAACTACTATGGATGGCAGGTTCAGTCGAAGCACCGGACTGTTCAGGGGGAGATCCAGCGGGTCCTCACCGAAATCACCGGGCAAACGGCGATCGTCCATGGAAGCGGGCGGACAGATGCGAAAGTACACGCAAAAGGACAGGTTGCTCACTTCGACCTCGCAGGAAACATGCGGCTCGACAAACTTCAGACCGGGCTCAACGCGCTCCTTGATCCTGATATACGCGTCAACTCGATCAAGCAGGCTCGTTCCGACTTTCACGCCCGTAAGAGCGCGGTGAGGAAGGAGTATCGCTACTTCATATGGAATGACCGGATTCTGATGCCATTTCTGCGGGATTACAGGACGCACATTCTGGACAGGCTTGATGAAGTGACAATGGCCAAAGCAGCCCGCCGATTGATTGGCCGACACGACTTTGCCGCCTTTTCGGCGAATCCGAACAGGGAGATCGAGGGAACGGTCCGCGAACTGTATAGACTGGACGTGCGGCGCTACGGGCGGGAAATCCGGATAATCGCGCAGGGGAATGGCTTCCTCTACAAAATGGTGCGCAGTCTGGCAGGATTCCTCATACAGGTTGGCATAGGGAAACTCGGCCCGGCGGACGGGCCGATGATACTCGACACAAAAACGCGGACGGCCGTTGTTCCGACAGCCCATCCACAGGGACTGTTCCTGTGGAAGGTGTTCTACTGAGGAGAACGCGCAGTCCGTGGCTATCAACGGTGAACGATCAAGCCAGGAAGCTTCGCCGTTGAGTGTTGCTTGTTGACGCTTGAGTGTTGATTCCGCCCTCTCCATAGGATAGCGTGTCTGCCGCGTTCGAAACTGGAAAACGGGACTCGGATATGCCTGAAATAAAGATTCTTCCGTCTATTCTGGCCGCCGACATTGGACGGCTCGAAGAGGCCTGTAAGCTTTGTGAGCGATCAGGTGCGGACGGACTGCATGTGGACGTCATGGACGGATCGTTTGTCAGGAACATCAGCATGGGTCCCGAAGTGGTGCGGATGGCGAAGAAATGCACCGCCCGGTTGATGAACGTGCATCTGATGGCGTCACGGCCGGATTTCTATGTGGAACCATTTGCGGAAGCCGGGTCAGATACACTTCTTATCCACATCGAGTCCGAATGTGACGTTGGAAGGACGCTCGCGGAGATCAGGCAGTGCGGCATGAAGCCGGGAGTCACTCTTAATCCCGAGACGCCGGTCGAGGACATCGTGGAAGTACTGGATGAGGGTCTGGTTGAGGAGGTCCTCTTCATGACTGTTCATCCCGGCTTCGGCGGACAGAGCTTCATCAGCGAGGTACTGCCGAAGATGCGCTGGCTGCGTGACCGCTGCCCCGATCTTGACATCAACGTCGACGGCGGTATCAACAGGGAGACAAGCGTCGAATCAGCCAGACAGGGATGCAACTACTTCGTTATTGGAACCCATCTGTTCCGGGCTGACGATATGGCGACTGAGATCGCGCTGATTCGCGAGAGTGTTCGTGTTGCCCAATCCGGCTCTGATGTGTCCTAGAAAGTTCTGAGATGTCCGAGTTATCCCATATTCGCAACTTCTGCATAATCGCACATATCGACCACGGGAAGTCCACGCTCGCGGACCGGATGCTGGAGCTTACGCACACAATCCAGCAGAGAGATTTCCGGGACCAGGTTCTTGATGATATGGATCTTGAGAGAGAGCGCGGGATCACGATCAAGGCGCATCCGGTCACGATGGACTACAAGGCGCAAAATGGCACCGTCTATCAATTCAACCTCATCGACACACCGGGCCACGTTGACTTCTCGTATGAAGTATCGAGAAGTCTTTCCGCATGCGAGGGCGCTCTGCTGGTCGTCGACGCGGCGCAGGGAGTCGAAGCACAGACTGTAGCCAACACGCACCTCGCCATGGAGCATGGTCTGACCATCATCCCCGTGCTCAACAAGATCGACCTTCCGAACGCTGACGTCGATGAAGTCTCGCATCAGATTGAGGAGATTCTGGCTATTCCCATGGATGACTGTTTCATGATCAGCGCCAAGACGGGGAAGGGGGTAGCCCCTATTCTTGAGGCCATCGTTGAGCGCATTCCGCCGCCAAAAGGAGACTTGGCAGGCGAAACCAGAGCCATCGTGTTTGATTCCATGTACGATCCCTTCCGCGGGGTTGTGTCTTACATGAGAATGATCGATGGAAGGCTCAGGGCGAAGGATCGGATCCGCATGATGAGTACCGGAAGCGATCACGAGGTTAAGGAAGTCGGTGTTTTCACTCCCAGACCCGTTCCCACGAAGTCCATCGGCACGGGAGAAGTGGGGTATCTGATCGCAAACATTAAGAATGCCGCCGAAATCCGCATCGGCGACACGATTACACTATCAGACAAACCTGCCTTGAAGGCGCTGCCCGGCTTCAAAGAAGTTCACCCGATGGTGTTCAGTGGCATCTACCCGATCATCACATCTGAATACGAGAAACTCCGCACAAGTCTCGACAAACTTCGTCTGAATGACAGCTCCTTTCAATATCAGCCGGAGAGTTCCGTGGCATTGGGTCTCGGCTTCCGCTGTGGTTTCCTCGGACTACTTCATATGGAAGTCGTGCAGGAGCGCTTGCGAAGAGAATTCGATATGGACGTGATCAGCACGTATCCAGGAGTGATCTACCATGTCTACAGCAAGGCCGGAACGATGACTTCCGTGGATAATCCCGTGTTTCTCCCCGATCCTTCCACTATCGAACGCATCGAGGAACCCATCGTGAGAGCATTCATCATCTGTCTCAATGAGCAGATCGGCGACATGATGCAGCTCATTATGGACAGGCGAGGGGATGTCGAGAAGACCGACTCGATAGATACCCGGCGAGTCATGCTCACGACCACGCTTCCACTGAACGAAATACTGATAGACTTCCACGACAAGCTGAAGAGCATCAGCCGCGGCTACGCTTCCATGGACTATGAGCACGCCGGTTATCGGGCGGACCAGATGGTCAAGCTCGATGTCATGGTGAATTCAGAAGTTGTCGATGCCTTTTCCTCGATTGTGCACAGGAGCAAGGCGGAGGCGCGGGGGCGTCAGATATGCAAGAATCTGAAAGAAGTTATCCCTTCCCAGATGTTCGCTGTTCCCATCCAGGCGGCGCTCGGGCGCACGATCATAGCCAGGGAAACCATCCGTGCTATGAGAAAAGACGTGACAGCGAAGTGCTATGGCGGCGATATAACACGTAAGCGCAAATTGCTGGAGAAGCAGAAGGAAGGAAAAAAACGAATGAAACAGGTGGGGAAGGTGTCTATCCCACAGGAAGCTTTCATTTCCGTTCTGAAATCCAGTTCGTCATGAGTCGGCAAATGAATCTATTTCAGAGACATAAAATGAAGAAGATCGTGAAGCACTTGCTCCACGATGCTCGCCATGCTTGTCATATGCGGGCAGATATAGCCGATCCCGACCTCATTCAGGATCTCGTCAACGCGCAAGGCTCTTTGAAGGAAGCCTGGAAGGGCGGCAATTTTGCAGAAGTCGAGCGTGCCGCCGAGGCTCTCTCTGATCGGACGATGGAGGTATATCCGCCCATGCCTCTACCTCACGTCCGCGAGTACGTTGAAATCATCGCCGTTGCTCTTGCCGTAGCCATGGCTTTTCGCACCTACTTCATTCAGCCATTCAAGATACCGACGGGATCCATGCAACCGACTCTGTACGGAATCACGGTCGAGAATTCGGCAGACGGGGACGATAGGGGGTTTCTTCCACTCAGACTACTCCGCATGGTTCTTTACGGCGAGACACACAGTGTCGTGAAGGCCAAGGTTTCCGGCAGAGTCAGCGGTCCTTTCCCGACCGAGGATGGAATGTCCTTCTTCATTGGAGGGCGCAGTCATCCCTTTCACCAGGGAATGAAGCTCCGTGTAGCGCACGGAGACTACGTGAACAAGGGCGACATTCTTGCCGGCGGAAATCTGATCATCGGGGACCACATATTTGTTGACAAAGTGAGGTACAATTTCAGCAGGCCGAAACGCGGTGATATTATCGTCTTCAGCACACAGGGGATACCGTACGATCGCATCCGCGAGAATACATTCTATATCAAACGGCTCGCAGGACTTCCGGGAGATGTTATTTCCGTTGATCCTCCGTATCTTCTGGAGTCGGGCGAGCGAATACTCGAGCCGTATCCGTTCCGACGGATGGTTGAGGAAAAGAATAAGGGCTACAGCGGCTATTTCCTGGCGCAGAGCAATCCGAGCGTGAAGGCGTTCCTTAAGTCACCATGGGACACGCTTGAGCTTGGTCACGATGAATATCTTCCGCTTGGCGATAACTCTGCGCACAGTCTCGACGGGCGCTACTTTGGACCGATTCAGGCGAAGCGTCTGGTTGGACCGGCATTTGCCGTTTACTGGCCGATCTCGCCGCGCTGGGGCTCCGTTCAGTAGTCCTGTATTCTCTGCGGCGCTTGTTGTGTGAGAAGTGAGCGCTACTTTCAGTAACGTTTCTGGATTAGACGTATTCATCGGGTAGTCCCGAATGCCGCTGACTTAGGCCACTTTCGGATGCGCCAGGCGAAGAAAGGCACAGCCCTGACGGGCTTAACTACAAACAATGGATGAAGTTCGCATTGTTTGTAGTCAATGCCGTAGGCATGTCGTGGTCTTAAGTCAGCGGCATTCCGGGTAGTCCCGGAAACTCTCCAGAGGATCTGCAGATGCGTATTGTTCTCGATTTTCAGCCCATATACAGCCACGTCGCATAATATATGTTATGTCTACTCTACAATACATATAACCCCCATATCTTGTGGTACAGGCTTACGAACAGCATGTGAATAACTCTAGGCGGATGTCGGGAAGCCTTCGCTTCGAGCTGATACAGGGACGCAAGGTACCTAAAGGACCAAAGGAGAGAACCCGGCACATAGCCACTTAGGTCTCTTGTAGGTCTCTTGCGTCGTTTGCGTCCTCTAAGACGCAATGCTAGACGGAAAAGGAAGAATGGGCCGATAACTGCGACAACCTCCGGGGCTCCTAACCCAGAACAGATTCATAGACACTCAGGTATTTCCTTGAGCACGCGTCATACGAGAAATCCTGGGCCATTCCCCGCTTCATGGCACCCATCCACGAATCCGGCTCAGTGAAGAGCACAAGACCCCTCAGAACGGCCTCGACCAGAGCATCGGCCGTGTATTCTCTGAATTTGAAGCCTGTCCCGATCTTTCCGGCCTCAGACATGTCGGCAATCGTGTCCTCCAGCCCACCTGTGGCGTGAACGACGGGTATAGTCCCGTACCGTAGGCTGTAGAGCTGATTCAGGCCACATGGCTCGAATCTCGAGGGCATGAGAAACATATCCGACCCAGCTTCGATCTGGTGGGATAAGGGCACATCGAATCCGAGTTTCAGGGCGAAACGCTTTGGCCACTTCTCAACCCATTCCTGCGCGGCCACTTGATGATGCTCATCACCCGATCCCAGCATCACGAGGACGACATCTGTCTCCTCCATAAGACGTGGAATCGCCTCCGCAAGGATATCGAAACCTTTCTGATCGGTCATCCTCGCCACCATCCCTATGACCGGCTGGTTCTTCCTTGCCTTCAGACCCATCTTCTTCAGCAGACTTGCCCGGCACTTTGCTTTGCCGCTCAAATCCTCGGCGCTGTAGACGGCGGCAATGTGAGGGTCTTTGCCGGGATCCCAGACGCCATAGTCCACACCGTTGACAATTCCGGTCAGCACGTCGGCTCGATCACCAAGCACGCCCTGCAGCCCCTCGCCCCGTTCAGGAGTCTGAATCTCCTTCGCATAGGTTTCGCTCACAGTCGTAATGGCGTTGGCAGAGGTCAGACCGGCCTTCAAAAGATTGATATTCCCAAAGAACTCCATGCAGCCCGTTGAGAAACACGAATATGGAAGCCCCGTAATCGAGAAATCAGACCCTGGATACGTTCCCTGGTAAAAGAGGTTGTGGATCGTCAGAACAGTTTTCTCCGGTCCGGATCGACCGGTGCCGGATATCCCATGTTCGAGATACAAAGGAAGCAGTCCTGTGTGCCAATCGTTGCAGTGCACAATGTCCGGCTTCAGGCCAAGGTTGTTGATGATCTCGATTATGGCCTTCTGAAAGAAAATGAACCTCTCCAGATTGTCATCGTATTCCCTGTCGGGCATGCTGTAGAGACTGCTGCGATCATAGAATTCGTCTCGTCTGACGAAATAGGTTCGCAATCCGGAGTCGTCCGAATACCAGACTTCACCGGATAGTTTTCTGAAGCCTACGGGAATACTGAGCGGCAGACCGGCCTTCTTGAGATTGAACCCGCCGCTGAACACTTGCCGGTACATGGGCATAACCGTTGCTACGTCTACGCCCTGCCCTGCAAGCGCTTTCGGCAGAGCTGCAGCCACGTCGGCCAGCCCGCCGGTCGATGCGAACGGTGTGCACTCACTGGTTGCGAAAAGAATCTGCATATCAGTACTATCAGAGATGCGCACTATATATGCTTTGAAAGTGAAATTGGCAAGCAATGGCTGAATTCAGACCAACCGTCGAGCAGTTGATCAGGGACTATCTGGCTGGAGAAGACTACACGCCGCTCAAGCAACATGAACTGGCCAAAGCTCTTCACATCAAGGGCAGCGCAAGACGGGACTTCAGAAACACACTGTACCAACTCGAACGATCCGGGCAGGTTATTCGCCTCAGAAAGAACCGCTGGGCCATCCCGGATCAGTCTCAACAGGTGACGGGATTCCTGGAAGTGAACAGCAAAGGCTTTGGCTTCGTCCGTCCCCTCGCGGCAGACAGTGAAGATATCTTCATTCCGGGCGACAGCATGGGTCTGGCCATTCACGGCGACAAAGTGATTGTGTCGGTGACGCGATCTCATGCTGAAAAGCGCCGCAGAAGACGGCCGGACGCACCTCCGCTCAAGGAAGGTCGAGTAGTGGGCGTTGTCGAGCGCAGCCGCGAGCAGCTCGCCGGCATACTTATGCGGTCACAGTTCTACTGGTATGTGATTCCCGACGATCATCGGATCATGCACGAAGTCAGGATCGCCGATGCCGGAACCCTTAAACCCGAAGAGTGCGAAAGACACAAGGTCGTGGTTCGTCTGCTCTCCCCCGGGACCGGCTCGCGCTTCCTTGAGGGCGTACTCACCGAAGACCTCGGTCCCGCTGATTCTCCCGGAATAGAGATTCTGTCACTGATGAGGAACTACGGTTTGACGGATTCTTTCCCCGCGGCCGTGGAGTCTGCGGCCTTGTCTGTTGAGACCGAGCCCGGGCAGACAGGTCTCGATGGCCGGGTCGATCTTCGCGGCATGCTCACGTTCACGATTGATCCGGAGGATGCCAAAGACTTCGATGATGCAGTATCACTTGAGAGGAGTCCCTCAGGTGAGTGGATTCTATGGGTTCACATTGCCGATGTGGCACATTTCGTCCCCGTGGGGTCTTCGATTGACGAAGAGGCCTTCAATCGTGGTACGAGCGTTTATCTCGTCGACCGGGTTATAAGTATGCTGCCGCGACATCTAACGAGAGATGTCTGCAGTCTGCAACCGGAGAAAGACAGGCTCACCCGCACCGTTGAGATTCGCCTGTCGTCCGAAGGCGACGTCTTGGAAGAGAAGACTTATCTGTCCGTAATCAGATCGCGACAACGTCTGACATATGACGAGGTGCAGCTTCTTTTCGACCAACGCGCCTGTGACAACGTCGAAGCAGACATCCAGACCTCGCTTGCGCAAATGCGTCTACTGGCCGCACAACTTCGTAGGCAACGGATGAACAACGGCGCGATCACTTTTGACCTTGCCGAGGTGAAATGCCTGCTGGACTCCAGCGGGAAGCCAACCGCAATCGTGAGGCGGGGTGCGCGGGAAGCCTACAATCTGATCGAGGAGTTCATGCTCCTGGCCAACCAGGCGGTGGCCCGAATGCTCTCCTCCGGCGACCGCCCGGGTATTTACAGAATCCATCCTCCACCGGATGAAAAGGATTGGGAGGAGATGAGCTCGGATCTCACAAAGCTCGGAATCAGCGCGCAACCTGAGAATCAACACGATATGA
>JAHIZV010000181.1 GCA_018814445.1 Verrucomicrobiota bacterium
CCGCCACATCCTGATAGATCTCAACGTAGGCGTCGCTGTTGTAGAGATCAAAATCCAGCCCGCCGCCGGAACCCGGCGGATTGAGTTGATTCCCGGCTGTCGACGTCCACCGGGCAATGTTATTGCCTGACTCGGTCCACTCGTCCGCATTGTCACCGATATAGTCTGTGAAGTTCGTATTGAGCAATTCGCTGTTGGCGCTGGCGCTCGTGCCCCAGTTAGTAATGTTCAGGTCGCCGTCATAGATGTAGTAGACTATGTTTGTGCCGGTTCCGGAAACTGGGGTCAGGTTCGAACCGGAATCCATGATCACATCGAAGAACTGCCCGCTGACACTGTTGGTCAGAACAGGATTGGTCGAGTCATCATCGATAATACCGAACTGCAGCATGTAGTTCGTAGTGACGTAACGGTCGTAAGGTATGTTGTCGCCATCGCCCTGCGGATCCGCAAACGTACTGCGGTCGTCATCTTCGTCTTCTGCGCTGACGGTGAGGAAGAAGAGAATATTGGTCAGTTGGGCGTCAAGATTCGTCACGCTGAACGCCCGACCCTGCCACGTGGTAACGCTCAGATCGCCGTTTGCCGTGGCGAAATTGGTGAACGCAGCGTCGTATCCGAACGGCTCCGTGGCTCCGCTGGACACGTTCGTGGAGAAAAGATCCCAGTTCGGCACAACGCGACCAAGATTCGAAAGAATGTTTGTGCTGAGATACGGCGTGTGATTCGTCATGAACACACCGGATGGATCCGTCCAACGGACAACAATATCGATCGGATTGTTCGTGTCCGCGGCTTCGGCATCCGTGATGTTCGTGCGGACGCCGCCTACGGCCAGCCAGTTCGTGCCGACGAAGATGAGTTCCGGCACGGGACCTGCGGTATCGTCATCGCCGTCGCTATGCAGGTGGAATACGTTGGTCTGCACGCCCGACAGCATACCGCTCAAATCACGCGCTCTTACCCGCCAGTAGAACGTCGTCGCGGAGCCGAAGACGGAGCTGATATCCGGCAGATAGGTCGTATCAAAATACGTATTGGCCCGGTATTTGATTGTGCCGTTCTCGCCTCCGTTGAAACTTGCATTGGTGCTGAGTTCAAAGAAGTAACTGGTGACCTCATCGTCCGCATCCGTCGCCTGGGGCCAATTAAACGACATACTGCCCGCCTCGAGTACGGCGTTGTTGGTCGGGAAAACGGTGCCGTCAGTCAAAGACAGATCAGGCGTAGTCGGCAGCGTGTTGGCGGCCAATCCGTTCGCATCGAACCGGATATCCAGATAGAAGTCGATGTCGCCGTCGCCGATGTCTTCATCGTACGAACTCATATCTCCGCTTGCGTCGTTCTGGCCGTAGGGCACGATCGACATACTGTCGATGGCGTCACTGACTGTGAAGTCGTGGGTTATATCGGCATCGTTAGCCCATTGCGTCAGGTTGGTCTTGGAATAAGTCGCTATCGTGAAGCGAGCCGTAACGGAACCTGACAACCCGAGATCGGCACGCGCGATCGCGAACTCCGCAAAGTCGTTCGGGTCGCTGAAGCTGACGGTGGTATTGCCCAGCGTTGGCGGCGAGAACCATGCGGGTGATCCGCCCAGACCATCGTACAGCTCTATCCGAGTTCCGGTGCCGTTGACGTTGTGAATCATGATCTGTTTGTCCGGATAGTGCATAGCGGCATTGCCGTTCGTGTAGTACCCGGCGCCCATGCTGGTAGAGCCGTCATCCGCAATCCAGTTCATCTCGCCATCGCCCGTGTAGCGATTGGTGTCAACTCCGATGGCAAACAGCAGGCGGTCGTAGTCGGTCCCGTCAATGGCGCGCGGTTTGAAGTAGAAGTAGACCGTGTCCGAATCGGCCGCCACGCGGAACTGCTGCAGGTCGTTCGGATCGGTGTCAGCAAGATCCTTCCGCTCCTCGTCGTTCTTATCCTTCCAGATGAACTCGTTGGAACTGATCGTTGCGGAGTTATCTATCGTCGGAGCAATACCGATCCAGTCGCCATCATCCCCGTCAATGCTCTTGGCTCCTCTTCCCTGGATCGTGAAGGTGTAAGGATTCTCGTCACTGTCGTTGTTGGCGATGCTCACCGTGGCGGTGGCCACACCGCTGGCGCCCGGGGAGAAACGAATAGTAAAGGTGGTTGCTGCACCTGCGCCAATATTGGTCGTGACTGATCCCTGCAGGCTGAATGCGGACGCGCCGCTTCCGCTGAAGTTCACAACGGGACTTCCGGTCAACTGAAGGACAAAGGCTGAGGTATTCGTAATGGTGAAGATATGGTCCTTGGTCGAACCAATGCCCACGCTGCCGAAGTCGGAACCGTCACTCTTAGTCGGGGTCGTGTCGCCACTGCTGATGCCCAGGGCTATATTCGTTCCCAACACGTCCATTTCAGTCTCAAATGTGATTTGGACATGATTCCCGACATATTCGACGAGCCCGGTCACGCCGTTCAGCCAATTCGTATCGGCAAACCTTTCGCTGCCCACGGCAGTAGTGGCGCTTGTTATGATCACATGCGTTCCGCCCACGATCGGGGCCGTGTTGCTGATGCTGAGGGCGCCGTCCAGAAGAATACTGCCGCCTACGCTGATCGGATTAAAGCCGCCCGAGTCGAAGGTCAGTCGCAGATCCGACTTGAATGCATCGATGTCAAGGTTATCACCGACGGTCACGGTCTGCGACGAACCGACCACGTGGAATACGCTGGTTCCGCCGTCCGAACTGTCGCCGATCTGCAGATCATCTTCTATATCGATCGTGCCGCCCGAAATCGTGTAATACGCCGCCGCCCCGACACCTTCCGTGCCGATTCGAAGCTGACTGGTAGCGCCGTTGACGTCGACCGTGCCTCCGGTCTGAACAAAGACACCGATCGAGCCCGCGCCGTTACCGATATTGAAGTCGCCGTTATCCGTAAAGGTTCCGGCACTCATAGTAAACGTACCATCACCCTCATTACCGATTAAGACATTCGTCCCGACCGTGAGATTGCCGCCGGTCATCGAGACCGTACCCGTGGAATCCGCGTTATCGCCAACGCGGAAGAAGTCGCCGACTGTCACGGTTGCATCGCCGGAGATATTCAGGATGCCCTGAGCCCCGGCGTCATCGCCCATGATCAAATCGTCATCAATGCTCAGCAACGCGTTGCCTGAGATGACAACGGTGTTGGTTTCACCGCTGTCGTTGCCGATAAAGAAGTCGCCGAACGCGGGTCCGGCTGACACGTTGTTGACCGCGACTGTGGCATTGCCGGATATGGACATATAGCCGCGAGCATCGGTATGTCCGACAATCAGATTGCCGTCGGCCAGGTTGATCTCGCCGCCGGTGATCGTGACAATACCGGTGGCGCCGCCGGCGCCGCCGTCACCATCACCAACATACATGAAACTGGGCCCGGCCTGGAGCTGCAGCAGTCCGCCACTCATGACAATGGATCCGTGACCGCCCGGCAGACGACCGAGTCTTACGTCATCACCCACAGTGAACTGCGCGTTTCCGCCCATGTAGAGCGTGCTGCCCGAATCCTCGGCTCCGCCTGACGTATTCCCATCGCCGATGAGAAGATTATCATTGGCACCTGCGGTCATGGCGATTACGGCCGATCCTGTCACGGTCATATTACCCAGGCCGGCTTGACCGACTATGATGTCCTCGTTGGGAACATTCAGCGTGCCGTTTGTCATAACGAAGCGCCCGACGTCGCCCTGATTAGCGCCGAGGACGAGGTCGCCGCTGAGCGTGAGGTCACCGCTGATTATCTGAACGGTGCCGGTCGGGTTGTCACCGGTGGTCGGAGCATCCGAACTTCCGACATAGAGATTGCTGGCCACCTCGCTGGCGACGGAAACAACTGCGGTATAGCTGCCGTTGACCCAGGCGTCGGCCGTTGAGATAGGCTCCGTGTCCTGCGTCCAGTTTACAGCCGTACTCCAGTCGTGTCCTGCTGCCTCGTCGTCAAACTCATACACCGGAACATTCTCCAGCGTGACAGCGATGTAATCAGCGCCATACACGATGGTTCCCATCTGATTTCCGTACCAGTTCGTGGCGGTGAACGTACCCGATCGCACGCTGCCGGCCTGCAGACCGGTAACGAGCATGTACGTGCCCGCCGTGATTTCCGTCGTGTTGCTGAAGCTGATTGTTCCCGCGGCAGTGATGTCGTCCTGCACGTTGATGAGCGTCATGTCATCGCCCGTGAAGGTGAAGAACAGCTCACCCGCTGCACTCATCGTGAAATCTTCATCGCCCGTATCACCAACGGTGATGCTGGCATTTGTGCCTACAACATGGAATACGCCTGTTCCCGTGCCGCCGGAGTGACCAATCAGCAGGTTGCCATCGGTGGTCAGTGTCCCATTGGTAATTGTGTAAACACCCTCGGCCCCCGCCTCACTCGCACCAATATTTGCGATGCCCTGAAGATCGACGGTGCCGCCAGTCTGCGTTACCACGCCGCGCTCGCCGCTTCCGTTGCCGAGCGTGAAGGCGCCTCGCGAAGTGAGCGTGCCGCCGCTGACGTTGATGTTGACCGTTGCATCGCCGAATTGAGCGATATCCCAGGTATCAGCACTGAGTTCGCCGCCGGAGATGTTAATGGTGCCGGCGTTCTCGGCGTCCACGGCCTCCGTCAGGTAGAGTCGTCCGTCCGACACATTCACCACGCTGCCGTCAGCACCGGATACGTCCGAAACCCTGAGCGTGGCGCCCGTTACACCGCCGCCCGATACCGTCATTGTTCCGAGCGTTCCCGAACCGACCACAATGTCATCCGTAACATCAATGCTTCCACTGGACACGGTCAGAATGCCGGTGGAACCGGATTCATCTGAGATAATGAGGTCGTCACCAGTCACGTGGACGTAGCCGCCATTGACGGTCAAGGTGCCGTCGCCTGCGTTACCAACGTAAAGGTCGTTGCCAACGCTGAGTGTCCCGCCCGAAACGGTTACAACACCCGTGGCGCCGGCCCGTTCGCCGATATAGGCATCATCGCCCACGCTGATCGTCGCGCTTCCCGCGAGGTTCACCGCGCCCCAGGCACCGGCTGCATTCGTACCCAGGATCAGGTCATCAGCAATATCAACCAGCGCGCTGCCGGAAACGTCCAACGTGTTCGTCGTTCCGCTGTTGTTGCCCACGATGATGTCGTTTCCGGCCGTGTTGCTGACATCGACTGTTGCCGTCCCGGAGATCATCATGCGACCAAGACCGTTGTGACCCAGTACAATGTGCCCGTTCTGAATGTTCAACTCACCTGCGGTCATCGTCACAACGCCCGTCGAATCGGTCGCGTTACCGATCCATGCCCATCCCGGCACGTCCAACAATCCACCGGCCATGACGATCGAACCATCACCACCCTGGAGACGCCCGATGTAGATGCTGTCGCCGACCGTAAACGTTGCACTACCACCCATATATAGCGTACTGCCATTGTCCTCAGCCCCCCCGCTGCTGCCGTCACCGATGCGCAGATGGTCACCGCTGTTACCCGCACTCGAGTTCATGGTGACGACCGCGGTGCCGGTAACGGTCATGATACCCAGACCGGCCTGACCTACGACTATGTCGTCGTTTGTTACGGCCAGCTTTCCGTTGGTGATCAGGAAGGAGCCCTTGTCGCCCTGCGTGAAGCCGAGGAACAGATTACTGCTGAGCGTCAGCGTGCCGTCGATCACCTGAACGGTACCAGTCGGGTTGCTGCCGGTAAGCGGAGAGGACGAACTGCCCACGAACAGCGAAAGGGCGACTTCTCCGGCTTGCGAGACCACGCTCGTGTAGTTGCCGTTTACGTAGGCATTCGCGTCGGCCACCGGCTCGATGTCACTGCTCCAATTGAAGATGTCTTCCCAGCCGTGTCCTGTGCCGCCATCGTCGAACTCGTAATTGACATCCGTGAGGAGTTCCGTCCAGTTCGTAGCGATGCGCACTTCATCGAATCGCGTCTGCCCCGGATCCGCGCCGGAGAATCCGCCGGACGCGATGCGAATCCTGTCGATCTCGGTAATGGCGCCAATTCCCGTGATCGTCTCTGTCCAGGAGCCAGGCTCGGTTTCAGGAACGGTGTCACCTTCCGCGTAGATCAACAGGTCTGCCTGGCTGGCTGTGAAATCGTACTTGGCAATAATCAGATAGTTGGTGTCCTTGCCGAACAGGTCGTCGGTCGAACTCTTGTTGGCCGTGCCGAATTCCTCGATACCAACACCGTCGAACGCTGCAGTCCCATACTTACCGAAGAACAGCTCCTCGCCTCCACTGTCGAAGAAGCTCAGTCCGACATACTCATTCGCGGCAGCCGTAGATCTCCTTACCATGAAGGAGGCATAGATACTGCCCGAACTCTTCGCTGCGATGTCGCGGAAAGCCAATGTCTTCTGATCCGCGCCGGGATCACCTGCAACAGAATGCCCGTGGACAGTCGGGTATCCGGTGATCGTCGTGAAAGCACTGGTGATTGCGGTAAGCGCGACATCTGTCGCCTCGGGCGCATCGTCATCCCATCCCGAACTCCACGAGTCGCCGCCGCTCTTGCCGTCGAGCTGGTCGCCCAAAGTGTACGAGAACGGTTCGACCGGCGTTCCAAGAGGATATGAGGTGGTGTTGTCGTTGTCTGACACGGAAGTCGAGTAGTTGGTCATACCACTGACGCTGAAGAAGCTGTAGTAATACGAAGTGCCCTCAGAGAGCTCGACGTCCTTGAAGAACTCCTGCGATCCATTGAAGATCACCGTGGCGTTGCCTATGGAATTGCCCACCGTGTAATCGTCTCCGTTCGTCGGGGAGTGCGTCGCGGCTGCCGTCCCTCGAAGGATAATGACGTCGTCGTTGTTACCGTTGCGCGTCCAGGTCAGATCCATCGCTTCCGCACCGTCATCGACCACTGCGCTAACCACCGGCGGAGCTGGTCCAGTGGCCGTGCCGATGATCCGGAAGTTGTACGGATTCTCATCTGAATCACTGTTCGCAACGCTGACCTCCGCCGTCCTGACACCAGCGGTTACCGGATCAAACCTCACGGTGAACTGGGTCCGCGCCCCCGCCACGATCGTCGTACTGCCGGCATCAGACTGGAGAATGAAGTCGCCGGAATGCGCGCCTCCTATCGAGACGATCGGGGAGGAGTCTGTCAGGTACAGAGGCCCGGTTCCGATGTTCGTAATGGAGAAAATGTGATCCTTCGTCGCCGTATCGAGAACGGAACCGAAGTCCGTGCCCAGAGGTGCAGTCGGGCTGGTGGATCCATCCGTGATCTCGTTGTGGTTCGTGCCACGGATCGAAATCTCTTCATCAATGGCCACGCCGGCGATGGCGAACTTGTACGGTGTACGATCAGCGTCGTTATTGGCTATCTGGACCAAAGCGGTATGTGTGCCGGTCGACGACGGATCGAACTCAATGATGAAGATATTGGTTGTGCCCGCCGGAATATTCGTCGAGGACGGCTGCGTAGTGACACTGAACGCAGCGGATCCCGACACAGTGACGAAGTCCGGCGAAGCCGCGGTCAACTGAAGCGAGCCGGGTCCTGCATTCGTTATTGTGAACTGGTGACTGATACCAGTTGCATCCACATCCAACTGACCAAAATCGGTGCCGTCGGTGATGTTCGTCACGAAGTCCTCATGCATCACGTAAGCCATGTTCGTGCCGCGGACCTCGATGTTTGCCTCCGCAACCTCTCCCGTACCAATGATCGCGAAGTCATACGGATTCACGTCCGTCGTGTTGTTCGAAACGATGATGGTGGCGGTTCGCTCTCCTGCCGCGTTCGGGCTGAAGCGAACGGTAAACGTCGTTGACTCGCCATACAGCAGGTTTGTATCGCTCGGAACCGAAATGACGTGGAAGTCCGCTGCATGCGTGCCGCTGGTGGAGACCAGCGGATTGCCGGTCAGTTGAAGCGCGATGCCCGGCGTGTTGTTCGTGATGGTGAAAACGTGATCCCGATTGTTCCCGATGTATACCAGCTTAAAGTTCGCGCCGTTGGACTGATCCGGCGTGGCGTCACCATCAGCAATGACACTCTTGTTGGTGCCCAGAATATCCATGTCCGGGTTCACGTCGATCGCCACATAGCTCGTGCCATATACGACCACCCCGGTTGTGCCGCCAAGCCAGTTTGTCGTTGTGAAGGTCCCGCTGACGACCGTGCTGGCATCGCCGGTGATAATCACGTAACGACCGCCGACAATATCCACGGGATTCGAGATGGTCAGCGTCGCATCGTTCAGATCCAGATCGTCACCGATGCTGATCGTTCCGAGGCGGCTGATGCTGTCGAAATCGAATTGCACGGTGCCGTTTGGTCCAACGAACAAATCATCGTCGACGATATTTGTCCAGTTCCGCCCGACAAGATGCAGTGTTCCGTTGGAAACCGTCATGTCGTCGCCGTTCTCGCCACTGAGCGAGCCCAGATCCAACGTGCCTCCGGAAAGCTTGAAGTAGGCGGAAGCCCCGGAACCCTCGCCAATGACCAGGTCGGAGTTGACGTAAGCCTCGATCCTGCCTCCGGTCATCGTGACCGTGCCGTCTGAACCGTTGTCTCGTCCAATAACCAGCGCACCTTCGGTCGCCGTGCCAAACTTGACCACGGCATCGCCGCTGACTGTCAGAGACCCGGTTCCGGCGGCGCCGATGACCAGAGCATCACTGGAACCAGACGAGGGAATCACGAGTTCGCCGGAAGTCATTGAGATTCTTTCTTCATTGGGCGACCCAATTAGCGGTCCAGTATTAGCTGAGAAGAGAGTGAGACCAATGTTGGCTCTAACGGCTGAACAGCAAAAAGCACAAGTGAAAAAGCTATATATGAGATGGGGGAGCCCCCACGAGAACAGGTTCCAAGACAGATGTATAATGCAATAATAGCAAGAGCGAGAGGGCGTTGCGAAAATCCAGATTGCAAGAGCAAA
>JAHIZV010000182.1 GCA_018814445.1 Verrucomicrobiota bacterium
CAACGTCTGGATTGCCCTGCTCGATCAAGCCGGCAGGCTGGTGACGACCGCCGAGGCCGGTATGGGCGAGGCATTCTTGCCGCTGGTCAGGCAGTTGAATCGCGGGGAGTTGCTCGACTGCGCACAGATGGCGTTGGCACAAGCGCAGGTCGTGGTTAGAGAGGAGCCACCTACCACCTGTACCGACTGCCCTCTGGCGGCAAGTTATGCGGGCCGGGGGGCAATGACCGTGCGCCTGGAGCACGGAACCAAGATCTATGGCTTGTTGTGTGCCTCTGTTCCCATCCACCACATCGCTGACAAAGAAGAGCATGCCCTGCTCAGAGAGGTTGCAGGGGACATTGCCGTAGCGCTGCACAACATCGAGTTGGAGGAGGAGCGCAAACGGGCAGAGACAGAACGCCAGGCCCATCTCCGCTTCCTAGAAAGCATGGAGCAGGTCAACCGGGCCATGCAAGGGGCGAATGACCTGGAACAGATGATGAGCGATGTGCTGGACGTCGTCCTTTCTGTTTTCAACTGTGATCGGGTTTTTCTGCTCTACCCCTGCGACCCAGAGTCTCCCTCGTGGTCCTCGCCGATGGAGCGCAGCAAACCCGAGTATCCTGGCGTCCTCGCCTTGGGGCTCGAATTGCCTATGGACGCGGAAGTCGCGGAGACACTTTGTATTTTGCTGGATTCGGACGGCCCCGTGAAATTCGGTCCCGGGAGCAACTACTCGCTCCCGACAGACGTGTCAGAACGTTTCGCACTCAAATCGTTCATGTCAATGGCTTTGCGTCCAAAGGTGGGCAAGCCGTGGCAGTTTGGGATTCACCAGTGTTCTTATGCACGCATCTGGACAGTCGAGGAGGAGAGACTGTTCCAGGAGATCGGCAGGCGACTGAGCGATACGCTGACCAGCATGTTGACATGGCGCAGCCTGTGCGAGAGCGAGGCCAGGTACCGTCGCATCGTGGATATGGCGAACGAAGGGATCTGGGTACTCGGAGAGGATCTCATGACCATCCTCGTCAACGCCAGGACGGTCGACATGCTCGGCTATTCTTGCGAAGAAATGCTTGGTCGGCCGGTGACCGATTTCATGTTCGCAGAGGATGTGCCCGATCATTTGGCAAAAATGGAGAATCGCCGTCGAGGCGTATCTGAGAATTACGAACGCCGGTTCCGCCGTAAGGACGGAAAAACGGTGTGGACCCTTGCTTCCGCCGCCCCCATCTTCGACGACGAGCATCATTTTCAGGGCACTTTTGCAATGCTCACCGAGATCACCGAGCGCAAACTGGCAGAGGAAGCTCTGCACGAAAGCGAACAAAAACTGCGAACCATTTTCGGCACTGTGGAAGAAGCTCTTTCGTTGAATGCAGTGGTGGTTGATGATCAAGGTGAGATCATTGACTACGAGATCTTGGAGGTGAACCCGGCCTTCGAGCAAGATACCGGACTGACCCGTGAACAAGCGATCGGTAAAAAGGCCACCGAGCTTTATGGGATGAGCCCGGAGTACATCCATGCTTTCTGGAAGGACCACCTGCACGACGAACGTACGGTGAAGACAGACATGTATGTTGACCGAACACAAGCATGGAAACACATCTCGACCTCGGTTCCTGTCGACGGCCAGTTTGTTATCTCCTTCTCTGATATCACCGATCTGAAGAATGCGGAGACCGCTCTGCGTGAGAGCGAGCAAAAGTTCCGCAGCTTGGTCGAGGAATCTTCTGAAGGATTCACACTTGTGGACGAGCAGGGGACGATCATCGAATGGAATCGTGCACGCGAAAGAATGACAGGTTTGGCGGCAAATGAAGTGATTGGTAGGGCATTCTGGGACGTTCAATACAAAATGTTTCCACCTGAATTGCGGACGCCCCAGCACTATGAGCGCGCCAAGCAAATGGTTCTCGATGCGCTGCGAACCGGCCAGTCGCCTCTCTTCAACAATGTGATCGAATCAGAAGCGATGAGGCAAGATGGAGCGCGCCGGTTCGTTCAGCAGACCATCTTCCCTATCAAAACAGATAGGGGCTATCGAATCGGTTCGATAACCCGGGATGTCACCGAGCGGAAACGGGCGGAAGAGGCGCTAAAAGAATCGGAAGCAAAGTACATGGATCTTTATGAGAACGCCCCGGATATGTATGCTTCGGTAAATGCCCAAACAGGTTTGATAGAACAATGTAATCACACGCTGGCGAATGCTTTGGGGTACGCTAAAGAAAAGATCATCGGGCAACCGGCGTTTGAGATCTATCACCCTGATTACCTGGAAGAAGCAAAAAAGACCTTCAAGTTGTTCATTGAGACGGGCGAGGTCCATGATAAAGAGCTTCAACTACGAGCAAAAGATGGGTCGAGACTAGACGTGAGTTTGAATGTATCATCCGTACGCGATCAGGACGGCAATATTCTCTACAGCCGCTCGACACTTCGCGACATTACGGAACGCAAGCGGCACGATGCAATCAGGGCATCGCGCTTGCACCTGATGCAATTCGCCGCAACACATTCTCTCGAAGAATTACTTGAAGAGACACTGAACGAAGCAGAAAAACTTGGCGATAGCCTTATCGGTTTCTATCATTTCGTCGAGGATGACGAAGTATCCCTCATCCTTCAGAATTGGTCCACAAGAACGAAAGCCGAGTTCTGCCGGGCGGAAGGAAAAGGGCTACACTATGCCATAAGCGAGGCAGGTGTCTGGGTAGATTGCGTTTATCAGCGAAAACCGGTGATTCATAACGATTACGCTTCGCTTCCACATCGCAAAGGAGTGCCTGATGGCCATGCTGCGGTCATCCGCGAACTGGTTGTGCCCGTGCTGCGAGGCGAGAAGGTAAAAGCGATTCTCGGCGTTGGAAACAAGCCATCCAACTATTCGAGCCAAGACGTGGAAGCAATTTCGCTTCTTGCCGACCTGGCGTGGGAAATCGCTGAACGGAAACTGGCTGAGGAAACACGGCACCGATTGAATCGCGAACTGCAAGCCCTCAGCGACTGTAACCAGGTTCTGTTGCGAGCGGTTGACGAGCAGACTTTACTCGACGAAATCTGCCGGATCATTTGTGATGTGGCAGGGTATCGCCTGGCCTGGGTAGGGTATGCCGAGCGTGATGACGCCAAAACCGTGCGTCCGGTAGCCTGGGCGGGGTTCGACAGCGCCTACGTTGCAAACGCCAAGCTGTCTTGGTCGGACGACACGGAACGCGGGCGAGGACCCGCTGGAAAAGTTATCAGAAGTGGTGAAATCGTCTACGTGCAGGATTTCGACACCGCTCCAGAAATGGCCCCGTGGCGCGAAAGCGCCTTGCAGCGTGGCTACCGCTCTGGCATCGCCCTGCCCCTCAAGGGTGGAAACGCGCAGGTATTTGGCGTTGTCCTGATCTATCACTCGCAACCTAACGCCATGACCCCGAGTGAAGTCCGGTTGATGGCGGAACTGGCAGACGACCTGGCGTTTGGCATCACCGTCCTGCGCACTCGCGCCGAGCGCAAACGAATGGAACAGGCACTCATCTTACGGGAGAAAGAGTACCGTACCCTGGTGGAACATCTCCCCGATCTGATCGTCCGGTATGATACGAACCTGCGCCGGATTTACGTGAATCCTGCCTGGGAAAAAGCCAGTGGCCTGTCAGCCGAAGAGGTGATTCACGTAGATGTGACTGATATTCCCAAAGTCCCCAAACCTGTTGTCGTCGGGTATGCAGACAAAATTCGGGCCGTGATGGAGACAGGCGCTTCTCAGACGATAGGGTTTAGCTGGGTGAATGCCTATGGAGAGACACTCTTTTTGGAGTATACCCTCGTTCCGGAATATGACCAGGATGGGAAAATAGGGGGGGTACTGTCGGTCGGCCACGACCTTTCCGAGCGCAAGCGGGCCGAGGACGCACTACAACAACGCGCCTCGCAACTGGCGCTTCTCAACGAGATTGGTCGCCGGGTTGCGGCCCTCCTCGATCTGGACGAGGTGCTCGACCGGGCGGCGCACCTCGTCCAGGAGCTGTTTGGCTTCCACCACGTCGGCCTCTTTACCCAAGCCGCCGGGGAGGACCGGCTG
>JAHIZV010000183.1 GCA_018814445.1 Verrucomicrobiota bacterium
GACCCGTTCAGGGTGTGTACGTGCGTCGTCTTGCCCTCCGCATTGCGGTAGCGGATATTGGCTCTGCGCGCCTGAAAACTTTCAAAGTTGCTGCAGGATGATACCTCGAGCCACTTCTGCTGGCCGGGAGCCCACAACTCTATGTCGTAGCATTTGGCTGCCGCGAAACTCAGATCGCCCGCGCAGAGCTCGATCACCCGGTAATGCAGTCCCAGCCGCTGGAGCACCACTTCGGCATCCGCCAGCAGCTTCTCCAGTTCATCGTAGGAATCGGCAGGCTCAACAAACTTCACAAGCTCCACTTTATCGAACTGATGAACCCTGTTCAGGCCGCGCGTATCCTTACCTGCGGCGCCGGCCTCACGCCGGAAGCACGGCGTATAGGCTGTCAGACGAATCGGCAGTGACTCTTCGATTATTTCGTCCCGGTATATATTCGTAACGGGCACCTCCGCCGTCGGAATCAGATAGAGGTCGTCCTGAGAGACCGCGTACATGTCTTCCTCCATCTTGGGAAGCTGTCCCGTACCGGTCATCGCGGCGGTATTGCAGACAAAAGGCGGAGATATCTCCGTGTAGCCATGCTCGGTAACATGAAGATCCAGCATGAACTGGATCAGTGCTCGTTCCAGCCTGGCGCCGAGCCCTCTGAACAGAGGAAAACCGGCGCCCGTAATCTTCGTTGCGCGCTCAAAGTCGAGCAGACCCAGTTTCTCAGCCAGGTCCCAGTGCGGTTTAGGCTCAAAAGGAAACTCAACGGGTTTTCCGACCATCTTCACTTCCCGGTTTGCCGTTTCATCTGCTCCTTCGGGCACATCCGGATGCGGCATGTTGGGAATCGCGAGAAGCTTTTCATGCAGGGCAGCTTCAACTTCACGGACTTTGTCGTCTATCCGCCCGATGCGTTCTCCGACTTCACGCATCGCCTTCTGTATTTCGGAAATATCTTCGCCGGACTTCTTAAGGCGCCCAATTTCTTTCGAAACGACGTTGCGTTCGTTCTTGAGACCTTCAACTTCAAGCAGCAACGATCGACGTTCGGCGTCCAGCGCAATTACATCGTCGAGGACCAGGTCAGGAACTTTCTTTCTGAGTGCCGTCAGCACCGCTTCCGGGTTGTCACGAATGGTCTTTATATCAAGCATGATAGTGCCTTCTTGCGTTGCTGCTTAGTAGAAATCCTTCAAGGAAATACCCCGTTCGTTCAGAGCCCTGCGATACAGGATCTGCGTGGGAGGCGAGAAGTTGCGGCCTATCGAGTCCAGCGTTTCCAGGGAGGAACACTCCGCCATTACACATCGGGAGTTGGGTGATGCAGGAATGCCGAGTATCCCGCCAACAGCGCGCATCGCGAGCTTTTCCAGACGCCGCTCATACCGTGTCCCCTGCCCTTCGTCCGGCCTGACTGTATCGAGGTGGATCACCGCAACGCCGCTGTCAGGATCCAGCGTGAGGAATGCGCCCCCCTCTTCTCCTCCCGTCGTGAAGGCCAACAGGGCCAGAGCCGACTCGCCCTTTATCGTCTTCAGATAATCCAGCGTGCCGACAGATTCACGATCCAGAGAGTCGAGAACAACAATCTTGAGCTGGAGCTCATTCACAAGGTAGGTCCTGAGTTTCTCCAGGTTCACAGCCTGTCCGCCCCCCGTTTGAACAAGGGCGACATACGCTTCGGACGCTTCTTCCGCCGCGGAAGCGGTCAGAAGGAAGGCTGCAAGACATACCGACAGCGCGGCGGCTGGAGAAAATGTGCGTTTGATCATGACGCTGCTCACTACTCGCTGCTTCAGATTCGGGTTTCGACTGCGAAAAAAGCGACACGGATTATTGCGTTGAACGCTCCGCAATGCAACCCCTCTTGTATTTGTCATTCGTCCGAATCACCCCTGAATTCAGGCTGAAACTCACTTTACTGAACTCCGGTCAGAAAAAATAGTATGTTCTCTCTGTTGCCAAAGACGCCTCCTTTCTGGTATAGCCGCCCCCTCAATTATGGGTATGGGACATTTCAATCTGAACAGGCCGGTACATCTCGCCCGGCGCGACGCATATTTCGAAGTGGCGGTCGATGTGATCTGCCGTCCCGTTTCCGATCTCGACCTCGAGAGCAGGATAGCCCTTGCGGAAACCACCATGTTTCTGTTGGAGACGTCTGAGAAACACGCCTACTTCGCTGTCCGCTCGGAAGACGCTTCGCAACAGGAGAACGATTTCCTTCATTTTCTCCGACTGGTCTCACACAACGTGCAATCATTCCATTCCATGATGAAGCACCGGGCTTACCTGGAAGCAGAAGAGAGTTTTCTCTGCAGTTTTCTGAATACGAGTCCCGAGGATTGCGCCCTTCCGGCGATGCATTATCAGCGGAGAGCTGACGACCTGTTTGAGGGACTTTGGCATGCCCTGCGGCAGGTGTTCACTCCCTACCGAGAGCTCCAGAGGCAGAACATTGAGCGGATGAGCGAAGCGGAGAAGGACCGCTACAGAATCGCCTACGAAAGCATCCGGCAGGAACTTGCGACGATGATCAGCAAAGATGTGCCGGCGAACACCGAATCCACGAAGGATTAAAGCGGTTCACGTCTTGCCGAATTTCCTGTTGAGCTCGGAGTAGCTCATGAAGAAGAGCGTGGGGTGGCCGTGCGGGCACGTGTAGGGCATCTCGGCCTTGCCCAGGTTGACGACCAGCTTCTCGATCTCTTCAAGTGTCAGTCGGTCACGCGAGGCAACCGCGGACCGGGAAACGCTTCTGGCGATTCTCTCGCCGGCCCATTTTTGAACGCCGGCTCTTGCCCCTCCCTCTTCAACGCTTTGAGCAAGATCGATGAGAAGAGGAGCGGCAGCCACATCCCCCAGACATGCGGGGAGTGCATCTACGATGAACGTGTCGCCCCCGAACTCGGAAATGCCGAAGCCCATGGACTGAAGGGCGCCAAGACCCTTCCGCACCCGCAGAGCATCCTTCGGCGGAAGTTCGACGGCTTCAGGCGTCAGGAGCCCCTGCGACTCCACAGAACTGTCGGCGAGTTCCTTTAGAAGCCGTTCATAGAGTACGCGTGCGTGCGCGGCATGCGGATCCATCACAACGAGGCCTTCTTCCGTCTCAAGCAGGACATAAAGGCCTCCGACCTGCCCGACCACCCGGCTCCAACTCCAGGGCCTTTCTTCCGCGGGGATTCCCGCCTTGGCATGATCATCACTGCGTTCGCCCGGCTTCTCATCCCTGGCCTCAAACGGGATGCGCGGATACTGAAATACCGCGGCTGCCGGCAGATTCTCGATCTGGACGACAGGCCTGCGGAACGGCTCCGCGCCGACCGTTGTTCCCGACGGCCCCGGCATCCCCACGGATGAGGACGATGATCCGGAGAGTGATTTTCGAACGCCTTCGACGAGAGCGTCCCTTACCGTGCCGGGATGCCGAAAGCGCACCTCTTTCTTCGTCGGGTGTACGTTGACGTCCACGAGAGAAGGATCCATGTCAATGAAGAGAAACAGCACGGGATGCCTGTCCTTCGCAAGGAGTCCTCGGTAGGCCTCCTTCAGCCCGCCCCAGACGGCGGGCGCACTGGCGGGCCGCCCGTTTACGAAGATATACTGATCGGAACGGTCTCCTCTCGTTAACGACGGGACGCCGACAAAACCGCGAAGTGAGAGTTCGCCGGAGACATAGTCCACCGTCCGCAGTGTTTTGAGAAGGTCTGCGCTGTAGACATCGCGGAGACGGTCCTCGAATTGAACTCCGGCGGGGAGATTGTAGACTTCCCTCTCGTCAACAAGGAGGCGCAGACCGACCCCCGGATTCGCCAGGGCATAAACAAGGAACACTTGCCTGATGTGCGAGACTTCCGTCTGTTCGCTCCGGAGGAATTTCCGGCGGGCCGGGACATTGAAGAACAGGTTGCGGACGGTAACCGAAGTACCGGGCGGACAGCCGGCCTCTCCCGCGTCCTGAATCTTTCCGCCCGAGACATTGATCTCCGTGCCTTCCACATCACCGGCAAGCCGCGTCGTCAGCGTAAGCCGGGATACGGAAGCGATGGCCGGAACCGCCTCCCCTCGAAAACCCATTGTCCCCACGCATTCGATGTCGTCGACGTCCTTGATCTTGCTGGTGGCATGGCGTTCCAGGGAAAGAAGCGCGTCGTCCCGCGACATGCCGTGGCCATTGTCGCGAACACACAGGTATTTGCGGCCGCCCGCTATCACTTCGACTTCGATGTGTGTGGCCCCGGCGTCCAGTGAGTTCTCGATCAATTCTTTGATGACCGAGGCCGGACGTTCGACAACTTCACCTGCCGCGATCTTGTTCGCGACACGGTCGCTGAGAATCTGGATACGGTTCACGGAAGACATGGCCGGAGTATAGCACGAGCCATCGGGAAGAAAAGAACGCGAACCCCCTCATGAATCCAGCACGGCATGCACAGCCCGGGCTACGTCGCTTCTTTCAAAAGGCTTCTTCAAAATGACTTCGTGGCCCGTCCGAATTCCGTGATGGGTAAGGCGATCCATCGGATACCCGGAGGCGAAGACGACTTTCAGGGCGGGCCTGCTTTTGCGAAGCTCCTTTGCCAGGTCGACACCGTCGACTCCCGGCATCACAATGTCAGTCACCAGAAGGTCAATAGACCCCGTGTACGCCCGCGCAACCTTCAGCGCCTCACTCCCGTCCCCTCCATCAATCACGTTGTAGCCAAGCTGCTCGAGCATGATACACATAATCCTTCTTACCGTGGGCTCGTCCTCAGCTACCAGAATCGTCTCGCTTCCTCGCGGAAGCCGACCGTCAGCGACATGTTCCGATACATCGGGAATTCCCTCGAAAAGGGGAATATACATTCTGAATGCGGATCCCTTGCCGGGGGTGCTCTCGGCGAATAGAAAACCGCCGTGCTGTTTGACAATCCCGTAGCTTGATGAAAGACCAAGCCCTGTACCGCGACCAACCCCTTTCGTTGTGTAGAAGGGTTCGAAGATGTGCGCCATAACTTCCTCGGTCATCCCGACACCGGAGTCCGAGAGAGTGACGCGCATGAAATCCTTCTGGTCTGTATCCCGCTCTTCGCCGTGTCTCCAGACCTCTTCTTCAGTGAGGACTGCCGGTTCGGTCGTGATCCGAAGAGCCCCGCCTCGCGGCATCGCATCTCTTGCATTAACTGCCAGATTCACGACAACCTGCTCGATCTGACCCCGGTCGGCTTTAACCGGAAAACACCCTTCCGCCGCGCTAATGGAGAGATCGATATCCTCTCCGATGATCCGGCGAAGCATGCTCTCCATGCCAATAACAAGCTGATTGATATCGAGGACGCTGGGCGAAAGCGGTTGTCGACGGGAGTATGCCAGCAGTTGGTGCGTCAACTCGCTTGAGCGCTTCGAAGCGGAAACAATATCCTCAAGATACGCGTGGACTTCATCCGGCAGTTTCTCGGTTTCCATGGCCAGGTACGCGGTATTGAGAATGATCATGAGAAGATTATTGAAATCGTGGGCTATCCCCCCCGCAAGAATTCCTAATGCATGTATTTTCTCGGAGGCCTGCATTCGGCGGCGGTTGTCCTCAAGTTCCTCCTGCGCTCTCTTCTGCCCGGATATGTCCAGCATGATACCTAGAGTGTACTTGAGTTCTCCCGGCTCCCCTTTCGAGAACAGCGCGTGGTTTCTGAACCACACGGTCCTGCCATCCCGCGTGAGGGCCCTGTACTCAAGAAAGAAGGGGTCTCCAGAGAGGTTCTTGCGCTCAATTTCTTTGACAACCATATCGCGATCATCGGGATGCAACTGCCGGGCCCACAACTCAGGATCGGCTATCCACTCCTCCTGTGTGAAGCCGAGAATATCCTGAACCTGAGGACTGATAAAAATCGTGCGTGGCTGGTCACTGATTTCCACGATGTAGGTAATCGCTGGAAGCTGCTCGACAAGAAGTCTGTAGCGTTCCTCCGCCTCCGCCAGATCACGCTCCGCCTTTTTCAGCTCCTTCAGCCCAATGTCCACACAGAACATCTCCGTTCTATCTGTGTTGGGATCGAAGACGACGTGTCCGGAAAGAACTGGCACGGGAGAGCCGTCTTTGCTCATGAGCGTAAGTTCAGATGCCTCCGGCATCTCCCCGCTTTCGGCGCCCTTCAGAATGGACTGCTTCACCGTATCTCGCATACCGGGCGGAACGATCAGATCAAGAAGATTCCTGCCGACAGCCTCATCCGGACTGTAACCGTAGATCGTCTCATTCGCCTTGTTCCAGTACGTGATAACGCCGTTCTTGTCGTATCCCTGCACGGCCACATGAGGGAGCGCATCGAGGATGTTTCGAAAACGCCCTTCATTCGCCTGCAGTTCCTCCATCGTAGCGCGACGGGACTCCTCAATCGCGATCGCGGAAGCCAGAATGCCGACAAACTCCCGGTCCTCCTCATCGGGCCGGTAATCCTCTTTGAAAACGACACACAGGGAGCCGATGCGCTCATCACCCAGTTTAACGACATGACCAAAATACGTCTGAAGCCCATAAGCCTTCACGTTCGGATCTGTATCGGCGTACGGGGTATCCTGCAGATTGGACAGATGCATCCAGTCTTCGGTTTTCTTGAGAATCAAGTCCGAACAGATGTGTCCGGACGCCTGGTCTTCAGCCTGATAGTCAGGCGGAACGTTCCAATGTCCGATGGAACATAGGATATTTCCATTCAACCGGTTGTACAGAGCGCATGCTGAGTCGAGGAGTTCTCCCGCCAGCGCGGTGAGCTTGCCGATGTTCTCCAGCGGTTCAGGACCAAAGCTGAGAAAACAGTCGGTGAGATGGGCCAGCCTTGACCCCGTCGACGTTGTCTGCACTTTTCTTCGATGGCTCATTGTTGAAGACAAGCTACACCCATGTCCTTGCCACTCATCATGGATCCGTCCCGCAGGCAAGAACCCCCTGTGGTGTTACCGGGAGAAAAGGTACACCACGGACAGCGATTCAGTTAACCGGTGCATTACTGAATGACTCTCACCGGCCCATCATTTCCATCAGACCGGTCATGCCCGAGGTTTTCTTGAAATCCTTTGGCACCTTAAACAGCGCGGATTTCGGTTTACCGGCCTTGAAATTGCGGAGTTCACTGATTTCGCCGCTGGAACTTTCAGTTCGTACAGGAAAGTCCAGTTTATCGGTCGTCCAGACGATGGAGGAAGATTCCCTGGCAAAACCCATGAAGCCGACGGAAGCTTTCACCCGCTTCTTCTCGCATTTGAAACCGGCCACTTTTTCCGTTCCGAGAACTTCCTGTTCCGCGTTGTCCGGGATCCTGGTCAGCTTCTTGTTGAGCTCTTCGTCGTTGAGCGGCATTTCAAGATATGACTTCTGGTCCGGCATGAGCATACGCATGACCTTCTCGTCCTTGTTGAAGATGATGACCATTTCTCCCCGGCCTGAAGGATGCGGTTGTTCCATGCGGATGTTGCTGGGCGTGACATAAAGCCGCGCAGTCTGGATCACATCACCGTTGCTGTTCAGTTGAACCTGGTCGGCCGACCAACTCTCGATTCGCCCGCCTCCGCCGCAGCCTGCCAGCAACGCCAGACTCCCGGCAACCAATACACACACTGTAATGCTACTGACTCTCACGGCCTTCCTCTCCTTTCATGCGTTCGGCACACCGGATATCTCAGTCTTCAGCCTCGTCCTCTTCGGCGAGAAGCGAGCGGATTTCGCCAATCCGGTGTTCATGCAGATGCTCCTCCAGCAGCTCGCTGCTGCCATGATGGAGTATATTCAGAAGCTCGTGGCGCGCAGTCTGACCGTCGATCCCCGACTGATCGAGTAGCGACATAAGATTCTCGAACGTTTGTCTCAGCTTCAAACCTCGTGGGGAGAGGTCTCTTCGTTCCTTGAATACAGCCAGAAGGGTTGATCCACAGGTGCAGTTGCGAAGGAGATCCTTGAGTGACTTGTCGTTGTAGTCCACTGACTCAAAAAGACCCGACGAACCGGGAAGGCCCTCCGTCTCGGCAAGAAACTCCTCGAGATTCTCGAATCGCTTTCCGCAACTCGGACAGATCTTTGGAAATGCATTCTCGGCGAGTGTTCTCAACTCACCGAGGATCGTGCTGATCATTTCTTCCTTGGTGGCCACAAGAACAGATTACCCGAACCCACGCGGGTGAGTCAAACAGAGGGAGGGCTGGGTTTCGGGTAATACCCTACTCAGAGTCGGGTCTTCCGCACATGGCGGGAGAGACCGTCTTCACGCAACGGCCAGTGTGATCCTGATGAGATGCGCGCGTTGTTAGAACTGCGCCAGCGTCCAGACTTCGGCCGCTCGCGAGAAGAGGTAGTTGGTCCAGAAGGTGTCTTCCTGGTGATACGCCGTGTTGCCGTCATCCCCGTCGGTCTCTTTTTCCTCGGCGGTCACAGCGTCTTCATCCTTGAACTTCTTCCTGATCTGGATGTCGGCAGTATCGACAGCCGGATTCCACAGGTTCATCTCGCCGTCACGCTCGTTCCACCGACTGCCGGCAAACTGATCGATATCATCACCGTTTTCCGGCGAAACCCGGTTTTCCATCGCCAGGACCCAGTCCTGATCCTTCTGCTTGAGCTGTGAAAGCACTTCACTGTTGTTCATCTTCATTGAGCGCGGAATCCAGGCGGAATTGTCATCGATGATTATAGAGGAGGAAACCGGATGACGACCCAGCCTGAGCCAGCCCTGGTCATGGTCCTTGCGCGCCTCGAATCCGGCCACCACCAGATTCTCCACAGTTCTTCCATCCGCCAGTTTCTCAATGAACGAGGCTCCATAGGAACTCATGGTCTCGCCCCCGCCGTCAACCATCAGTGTCGCCTCGTTGCGTTCGCCGCACCGCATCGTCAAGTGGTAGTCCGGCGTAAAGCCCAGCCCTAGAAAAGAAACGCTCAAGTCAAGATGGGTATCCCGCTGAACCGCGGCGCAGGAAGTAATAGGAATGCAGAGGAACGCATTATCCGAAGCCTGCACCCACCTCCCGTCGGCCGTGTATCGCGAAGCCTTCAATCCACCGGTTGTGCGGGTCACTTCGACAGCTCCGCTCTTCCTCCTGGCCGCGAAAAGACTCAAACTCGGTGTCGGATTTTCTCCGCCCGCGAGAGCGCGGTTCGGGAAGAACGAGATGAACTGGATCTCTTCGAGAGGATCTTTCTCCTCCCCCTGCGCCAGGTTATTCAGGTCGGACGTCTTGATCTTGCCGGCAATCAGAGGTATCCGCTCGGCGAATTCCTTCAGAGTGAACGTGGTCTTCTCTTCAACCTCCTTCGGCTTCTGCGTGTTCGCGGCATCCTCGTCCGCGATACCCACGCCAAGACGGCTGACGAAACCTCCGAGAAACTCCGGCCACTTTTTCGGCGCCATGCTCTGCGCCACTTCACGCTGAAACAGCGATCGCTCCAGCAGGTAGACTGACTCGTCAAAAGGATTTCTGGGTGTGAGTTCGAGAACGACCCCTTTCCTGTCATCGGTGACGTAGAGGCGGCCGTTGTGATCGTTCATTACGACGGATTCTATGCATTCAAAGTCGTCGGCGACGACCGTCGCCCTGCCTGTATGCGGCTCGATCCTGACCAGACGCCCGCCGTACTCGGGACTCTTGCCCTCTTCTCCAATGCATTCCTCTGCGGCAAGAATCGAACCATCGGGAAGAACACATGTACCCTCAACGCTGCGCGTGTATCCAGTGGAGACGCCCACGTCATAGTGACGCACAGCATCCCACCACACGACACTGCCGCCGACTTCGTCGCCGATGACCACCACGTCCTCATCCCGCGACAGGCTCACGGACGAGAAACTCACGAACGGCCCGTAATCGACCAGCCACCATTCTTCCTTCGCGTCCCGCATCAGAACGCTCCCGAAGAATATCCCGCTCCCGGCTTCAAGCGTGGACCCGGCAAGAAACAGTCGGCCGTCTTTCGCCACCGCAACACTTTCCCACGAGAAGCCCATATCCAGATAAGGAATGGGAATTGCACGTGCCTGCGTGAAGTTCCCCTTCTCGTCCGGAATGAACTCCAGCAACCGGCCGTCTGCAACATCCTCGGTGACGAAGAGATGACCTTCGGGCGAGAAGGCAATGCCTTCAGGGAAACGAAGCCTGGGATAGTGCCAGTAGCTCAGCGGGCGTTTCGTGGTCACCGCCCATGCGGGCAGTTCATCGATGAACTCCCAGTTCTCAGTGATGACCGCTTTCGCCTTGCCGTTCTTGATGACCGACACCCTGTTGGCTTTCTCTTCCGCAACATAGATGTCCCCCGAAACGGGGTGAATGGCCAAACCATCCGGCGAACTCAGGTTCTCCGCAAACACCTTCACGTCGAACATCTTCGAATCCGGTGGACTGGCCGCTTCGACCTGCATGGCCGCGCAGAAGAGAAGAAGAGAGCACACACAGAGCAGTGTGTTGCCTGGAAGTCCCGATTTCTTCCCCCCGATCTGCATTTCTCTGTGTTGATCCATAACGGGGATAGTAAGAGCATCATCCGTGCCAGATATGCGCAGGAATGAGAAAGTGAGCGTTTTCATTAGCAAATTCTGCATTTCCCCTTTCTCAAGACTTGGTATAGACGGCTCGTCGGCGTGCGGTCCCGAGTCTAAATATATGACTTTTTCCCAAAGTTGCGAATTGGGGGCGCAAAAAAATCCCGGCTGGAATCAGCCGGGATCTGAAGTCTTTCGCGGTTCCCGCGCACTGCTATGGCGAGGAGGCCTGGCTGGGCCATTCCCCGTAGTTGAGGGACTCCGAGATGACGTACTCCGTCCCGTCCAGGTCTACAACCCAACCACTGCACTTAGCGCCCAGCTTTCCATCAGGGCCATCATCCTGCGCTTTGATGGAATGAACACTCCCGTCCACTGAGCAGTAGTGGCCCCGGTCACCCGCATGCCAGCTTCCGATGCGGTCATCCCCGTCGTAAGCCGGAACAAGCGAGCCGTTGTTGCAGTCGAACGCCGGATTCTCCTCCACCACCAGCGGCGTGGGAATGCGCTCTTCGTCGCCGTTGGCCCACGTGTAGGTCGCGGACGCCGGTATGCTTCCAAGAAAAGCGCCTGAGAAGACTCTCACCATGCAGTAGTCGAACATCCCGTTTCCGAATTCGCTGTTGCCCAAGCTCGCCGGCAGAGAAGGACAACGGTAAAGAGCTGACGCTTTCTGGTCGCTGACGCCGAGGTAGCCTCCGAGAGCCGGATCAACAAGCGTCCCGAGGGCGCCGCTGCCTGAAATGATTTCCGAACCGGCAAATGCCTCCTGCCATCTCGCGCCACCCTCCGCGCCCGCACATCCCGGCAGACGATCGTTATGATCGTTCGCAAACGCAATCATGGCCAGCCCGACCTGCCGGATGTTGGATTTGCATTTCGCCGCGTTGGCCTTTTCGCGAGCTGCGTTGACTGTGGGAAAAATCAAGCCCATCAGGACCGCAATAATCGCGATAACGACGAGCAATTCAATGAGGGTGAAACCGGGATCGGTCTTCTGCACGGAGGAAATGTGAACGTATGGAGTTTTCATACTCACAGGTTACATCATCCGAGAGGTTCTGTGCAGACTGGAAAATACGTTTTCGAGCTACGCCTCGTGAGCGTCGGCTCTGGCGACGTCCTCAATGATAAGGTACAGACAAGGAACGAGAACCAGCGAAATCAGCGTGGCGAACAGGATTCCATAGCCGAGCGACAATGCCATCGGGATCATAAACCGTGCCTGACGGGACGTTTCGAAGATCATCGGCGCCAGACCGCCGAAGGTCGTCAAGGTCGTGAGCAGAATAGGACGGAATCGTCTTATCCCGGCACTGTAGATCGCATCGTGCGCCGTGTTTCCCTTCTTGTGTTGACGATTCGCGTAGTCGATCAATACAAGAGAATCGTTCACCACGACACCGGATAGGGCGATGATACCCATCATGCTGATCACGCTCAGATCGTAGCCCATGATCGAATGTCCAAGAACGGCGCCGACGATGCCGAACGGTATACTCACCATAACAATGACCGGCTGGGTATAGCTGCGGAAGGGGATCGCGAGCAGGAAGTAAATCATGAGTAGCGCCAGAAGCAGTCCGGCTAATAGAGCCTGCATACTTTCCTTCATATCAGCCTGTCTGCCCTGGTAACCGCACGACAGCCCGGGATAGTCGCGGACCAGTAGAGGAAGCGTGGTGCTGTCCAACTCGGCGGTGACCTGGCCCGTCTGTCCGATCGGTTCGACATCAGCCGTTACGGTCACCGTCCTTCGACCATCACGGCGCCGGATGCTCGTGTAGGAGCGCCCTCTTTCTACCTCGGCAACCTCCATCAGCGGAACGTCCCGTCCCGAAGGCGTCCTTATCAGAAGCTGCTCGATATCGTACTCACTGCTTCTCTCCTCTTCGGGCAGCCGTACGACTGCTTTGACTTCGTTTCGTCCCCGCTGTTGACGCATGGCTTCCGCGCCGTAGAAAGCGTTGCGAATCTGCCGGGCCACCTCCGTGGCGTTGAGGCCGAGACTGCGGCCTTCAGGCTTCATCTTGAAATCGAACTGGGCTTTCCCCGGTGTGTATCCGTCGTCAATGTCCTTCGTATTCGGAAACTCGGCGAGTCGCTCAGCCAGGGCCGCACTTGCTCTATCGAGGACATCAATGTCCTTGTGGCTGAGTTCTACAGTCAATGCGGCCCCTGATCCCGGACCTCCCCGGTCGGCCGCGAACTGAATCGACTCAAGACCAAGAATCTCGCCCGTTCTCTCACGCCACAGTTGGGTCATCTGTCCGGTGGTAATGGGGCGGACGTTGGCGTCGGTCAGGAAGACGTTGATCTCTATGGTGTTGCCATCGATGACTGCAAATACTCCCTCAGCCAACGTATTTCCCCCGTTCTCTTCGACAATCTCCTCCGCGGCCTTGACAAGATGATCACGGATACCTTCTACCTTGGAAAGCGGACTACCGTACGGAAGCACAGCGCTCACGACGGAGCGGTCAGACTCGACACGCGGCATGAGCACAAGCCCCATCCTGCCGCTGCCTACGTAGCCGATCACAGTGATCAGGAAGGCGAGACCTACAGCCACAGTCAGGTACCGCCACCGGAGGCATCGCTCAAGAAAGGGACCATAGACGTTCTCTATGAAGTACGAGAACTTCCGGGTGAACGCCTGCTGCTTGCGATGCATCGCTTCGGTGAAGCGGGATCGCGGCTTGCTCCTCGTGTGCGCAAGATGTGCGGGGAGTACGAGCAGCGATTCAACCCACGAGATCAGGAAGATTGTGACGACGACCGTGGGAATGACCTTCCATATTTTCCCCATGAAACCGGGCACGAAATAGAGCGGCATGAACGCCACAATATTGGTCAGAATACTGAATGTGATCGGCACGGCCACGTCGCGGGCTCCACGAACCGCGGCCTCGAAGAAGCCCATGCCCTGCTGTCGATAGTCGTAGATGTTTTCACCCGCGACAATGGCATCATCCACCACGATACCAAGCGCCACGATGAAGGCGAACATCGAGATCATATTGATGGTCACGCCTAGCACTGGAATAAAGAGCATCGCGCCGAGGAACGACGTGGGAATCCCCATGGTCACCCAGAAGGCCAGTTTGAACTCGAGAAACAGCCCGAGAACGAGAAGGACAAGCACGAGACCGAGAAACGCGTTTTTCAAGAGTAGATGTAGACGCTGACTGTATATCTTGGAGCTATCGTTTGTGATCGCGTAGTTCACGCCGGGCGGCAGATCAGCAGATATCTCATGCATCGCCGCGCGTACAGCATCCGCAACTCCGATCGGGGTCTGCGAACCCACGCGGTATATACCTACGCCAACCGCGCTCTTCCCGTTGTAGACAGCCACGTTGTCACTGTCGGCAAAGCCCTCACGCACCTCGGCCAGTTCACCCAGCGTCAACACGGATCCTCCGGCGCTCGTGACGATGGGAATGCCGGCGAACTCGGAAGCCCAATCCTTACGCTCTTTGAACCGGACAAGGATCTCACCGGCCTCCGTCTTCAGGTTGCCGCCCGGTACTTCAACAGCCGAACTGCTAATCTTCCGTGAGATATCATCGAGTGTCAGACCATAGGCCCGGAGGGACTCCTGCGAGACTTCAACGTGGACTTCGTAGTCGCGCACGCCCCTCAAATCAACTTGTGTGATCCCCTCGTCCTGAAGCAGGCGATCCCGCACCTCCTCCGCCAGGTTGCGCAGAGACCACTCGCTCACGTCGCCATACAACTGAAGCTGGACCACTTCACGGCGGCGGGACGCCAGACTTATCGAGGGCTCCTCGGCATCGTCAGGAAAAGTCCTGATCCGATCGACCTCCTGCTGCACGTCCTGATAGACCTGCTGAGGGTCGACCCCTTCGAGAACTTCGATGCTGACGTTAGCCACACCTTCAGCGGCGGTTGCCCTGACTTCGTCGACGCCGTCGATCCCGCGGACCGCTTCCTCAATGGAGAGAACAATCCCCTGCTCCACTTCCTCAGGACTTGCGCCCGGATACGACACACTGACGTTCACGCTATCGAGGCTGAACTCGGGAAAGACTTCTTTCTTAATCTTCCCGGCCATGAAAAATCCACCGAGCAAAAGGAAGATCATGAGTAAGTTGGGCGTTACCCGATTGCCCACCATCCATGCGAGCGGCCCCCTGGCCACGCCGGATTCTGCATATTCATCGCGCGCCGACATCAGCGTGACTCCTCGCTGTCCGCTGTCCTGAGCGGCATGCCTGCGACCGGGGATGATAGATCGGTAGCGACTACCTCTTCACCAGGTTCGAGATTCCCCGCTACGTAGAGATGGTCCTGGCCTCGGAAGAGGATCTCAGCGGGGCGCACCTCGAGTCTTCCCTCGCCGTCACGCACCCATAGGACATCCCCGTCGCGGAATAGACTTCTGCTGAGTTCGGCAACGGACTCCATCTCGACACCCTCAATCTCGACGCGAACGTATTCACCCAGAATCATGCGGGGAAAGCCTTCACTCAATCTGGTCAGCGAGAGAGGGTCATCAATCTGCACAAGCAGACGGGCCATTCTACCCTCTTCCTCCAGGGCATTCAGAAGACGTATGACCCGGCCTTCCCTGTAGACTCCTTCACCCCACGCGGAAGAATTGGATACCCGCGCCCTGGACCCTTCATCGTCGGTATCAACGGGTATCTTGATCCACTTGATCTGAC
>JAHIZV010000184.1 GCA_018814445.1 Verrucomicrobiota bacterium
GAATCTGGGAGATCTTCTGCCCGGCCTTGAGGATCAGAAGGCGATGGCGACCAGGAAATCACTGAATATTGTGCTGACGAAGCTGTTTGAGCACATTCCGCATATCGTCGGCGGCTCGGCGGATCTGGCCGGCAGTAACGGGACATTTGTTAAGGGCTATGACTCAGTTTCGGCGGACAGCCTGACGGGCAGAAATATGCATTTCGGTATTCGTGAACACGGGATGTCGGCCATCATGAACGGTATGGCTCTGCACGGTGGATGGACTCCGTATGGCGGCACGTTCCTGGTCTTTTCCGACTACAGCCGGCCATCGATCCGCATGGCTGCCCTCATGGGCCTGCGCGTCATATTCGTGTTTTCGCACGACAGTGTGCTTCTTGGGGAAGATGGACCTACTCATCAACCCATCGAACATCTGCAGGCACTGCGGTTGATTCCTAATTTGACGGTCATCCGTCCTGCCGACCAGACAGAGACCGCACCGGCTTGGATCGCGGCTCTCGGAAATGCGACGGGGCCGACGGCTTTGATTGTGACCCGGCAGACTCTTCCGGTGATCGACCGCAAGGAATGCGCCCCTGCTGCGGAGACACTCAAGGGTGGGTACGTACTCTGGCAGGCGCAGGAAGGCGCACCCGACATCATCTTCATAGGCAGCGGTTCTGAAGTCCACATATGCTTGCAGGCCGCCAGGGAACTCTCGGGGGAAGGCGTGAACGCGCGCGTGGTGAGCATGCCCTCAACCGAGTTGTTCGAATTGCAGAGCGAGGAGTATCGGCGTGCCGTCCTGCCGGATGATTGCCAGAAGAGAATTACGATTGAGGCGGCCGTCTCCGACGGGCTGGCGAGGTACTGCGGAATGGGCGGTCTAGCGCTGGGCATCAACCGTTTCGGAGCGTCTGCTCCGTATGATATCCTCGCGGAGAAGTTCGGTTTAACTGCCAAAGCTATCGTTTCAAAAGCGCGCGAGTTGCTCCAGGCTTCGTAAGGGGCGCCGATTGAGTTTCTCGTGTCGGGTGTCATGTGTTGGTATGATTGACCTACATGTCCATTCTACGTTTTCCGACGGGACGCTTACCCCGGAGGAACTGATTCAACTGGCCATCGACACGGGCCTGAATGCGATAGCCCTCACTGATCACGACACGACAAACGGGATTCCACGCTTTCTGGCCGCTGCGGAGGGAAGTCCCGTGAAGGCGATTCCGGGGGTAGAGATCAGTGCCGACTCTAAACATGGTGCCCTCCACATCCTTGGCTACTTCGTTGAGCCGGGAAGCACCGCACTGGCCGAAGCCCTCCATCGCATTCGGGAAAGCAGGGATGTCAGGAACCGCGAGATATTCCACAACCTCAATCGCCTGGGCCTGAGTCTCAACTGGTCCGAAGTGGAAAAGTACGCGGGCGAAGACGTTATGGGGAGACCCCACTTCGCTGCCGCGATGGTTGGCAAAGGATATGTAAAGGACAAGAATACCGCTTTCAATAAGTACCTTGGCAGGGGGAAGCGCGCGTATGCCGAACGGTACCGGCCGAGTCCGCTTGAATGCATAGACTTGATCAAGAGTGCGGGCGGGGTGTCTGTTCTGGCCCATCCCTTCACGCTGGAACTCAGCCCGAAACAGACCAGGAGCCTGCTGTCGAAACTGCGCAGTTTCGGACTGGAGGGACTCGAAGTCTACTATCCTGCGCATGACGCGCATCTGACGCGGGAGTTTCTTAATCTCGCTCGCGAACTGGATCTCGTTCCGACGGGCGGCACTGATTTCCACGGTGAGGGAAGTCCGGACATCAAACTGGGATCGGGCTTCGGAGGTCTGGAAGTGGCAGACGAAACTATCGCGCTCCTGGAAGCCCGCAGACCGTAATGACCTTCTGCTACTCCCACTCAACAATGAAGCGTTGTTCTTCGCTGCCGAAGAAATCATGCCAGAGACCGTCATCTCTGATGCCTGCGTAGGGTTGGTTCTTGCCGTGTCCCTGGCTCTGATCCCATTTGAGGAATAGGGGTGTTTCGCCGGTGACTGTGATCCAGTCGTTGCCGTCGCGGAACTTCTTCCGATGAAGCCCAATCCAGGTATAAAGTTCTTTGAGGTGACTGGTAACAAAGTCGTTCTCCTCCTCAGAATCGATAATGACAAGGTGGCCGCCGCGTTCCCGGGCAAGATCCATCGCATCCTTGTAGGTCAGATCCTGCGCAGGGAACCAGTAGAAATGCTCTTTCCATTCAACCGCGTTTTCGGGAATGAGAACGGAGAGGCCCGCGGAGAGTCTGACTCTGTCCATCTCCTCTTTTACGGTCATCGCGCTCTCAAGGTCGCCCTGCTGCGTGTACGTGCTCTTCAGGTTTCGCAGGTCGCGCAGATAGCGGTGCTGGGCGGACTTGATCTCACCGTCATACCTCTGCCTGGCGGCGGTCAGGGCATGCGGATCTTCTCCGCAAGCATCGGAGACGAGGCGGAAAATACCCGCCGCAAGGACAACGTAAAGCCAGGCTGTCTTCATGATGCGCTCTCCGGGTCTACTCATCTTTTTCTTCATAGCGGGTCCACGTTGCCGTGCGACCGGCCAGTCCCCACTTGTCGATTGATCCCCTGAGCTTGAGCTGGGTTCCCTCAAGGGTGATCTTGGCGTAGTACGTCTTCCCGTTCTTCGGATCGTAGATCTTCCCGCCGCCCCATTGAGTATCTGATTTCTGCTTAAAGTTCCACATGAATTCGAGGCCCTGGACCGGCCTGGTCCGCAGTGATTCGTCAGGATTATCCTTGTCGAGTTTCGGCTGCCCTTCTTCGTCAAGCGGCTCTTTAAGAATGGCCAGTTTGCCGAAGATCAGGCCGTCCCTCTCGTAGATCTCAACGATCGACTTATCTGTCTCCCACTGCCCGAGAATCGAGCCGGCATCATCGGCGAATGCGGCGGGGAGCAGGAGGGAGAGAACGACCAATAAGGAGAGAAGCGCTTTCATATGTCGCCTTTCACGGTGAATTTCCAATGTCTGGAAAAACGCAGACAAAAACTTCCAATGCTTGGAACTTTTCTACCCGATTTTTCCAATGCTTGGAAGTTTTAAAGCGGCAGACGCATCCTGTCAGGATGCGCTTTCGGCATTGGGCCCGGGCCGTAGATCGTGTCCATGCCGAAAAGTTCGACGACTCGCATGGCCTGTTCTATTTCGGTTCGGGAAAGATAACCCATCCAGCTCGTGGCCGGGTTGTCGTCCCTGCTGACAGTCGTGTTTGCTCGAACCATGGATGTGGGACGGTTGACTGCCGCCAGAAAAGCTTCAGGATCATAGTCGCGGTGCAGATAGTCGAACAGCCGCGCGGCCTCCGTCGCGGGCTGGGTCCAGAGGTGCTCGTAGAAGATCAGATGGTATTCGTCCCGCTCCAGTTGTTTGAGAGGGACGTAATTCTCTATGCACCACATGAAGACGTGCCTCTCGATGTCCGTGCGTGCACTCATCATCTCTTGGAGGAACGGTTCGAGCCAATCCTTCATCAGCTCCGGCTGATCGAGGAACTCGTCGAGCTGTGTATGCCAGTTGAGCTGGATCTTTGAATGGGCGACCGCGCAGGGATGACGCACGACGAGGATAATCGGCATCTCCGGGAATTGAACGCGCAACCATTTGAGCATGTGATTGGCACGGATCTCCTTCACGAGTCGGTGACGCGACAGAAGACGGTGATTGAACTTGTCGGTCCATTTGGATTTCAGCCTGCCGGAAAGAATCGCATGAACAGGCTTCAGGTATTTGGATTTAGTCTCATAGGGGCGAAGATAGTGGCGGTAGCGCAAGGCTGCCGCCGCGGGAACGTACCGAGGATTGAACGGCTCAAAGACATAGCGGTAGAAATGATCATAGTTGATAAGGTGGCCCGCCCATGTGGCCCCGCTTCGCCCGGATCCCGCCAGAAAGACACAATTCTCTGGGCCTGACCAGTCCAGCAGGGGACTTCCGGCTATCGTACGGATGGAATGGCGCTCGATGAATTGCGAAATCTCAGGAGGTAGAGAGATCATGACCGGTAATCAAATTTCGAACGATCCTCTCCCATGGCAAGCGGAGAACTGAGGATAATATGGCTCAACATGGCTCTGCGGAATGCACCGCGTCGCTTGAGTTCAGGCGGTTGAACGGAATGCGTCGTCGTGCGCAATGTTGGAATGGACACTCTCATCATGTGCAACCGCTGTGAATTGAGGTTCACAAGGAAGGAGTTTGTTTTGCCGATGGTGCTGCAGGTGCTGAGAGTCATAAGCGGCACTTCCGGTTCAGGCGTCGACGGCCTTGCTGCGAGAGGTGGCGAAGCTCGATGATCCTGTTGCGGACGGGGAGCCTGAGCGGGCTCTGCCTTCTTCATATACCTTCGCCGTGGAGGCGGAGGTGGGGACGGCACGGATGCGGGTGCGGGTTGCGGGCGCGCGGGGGCGCCCGTGAGGGATTCAAGAAACCTTCGTATCTCCTCCTCAGGCGCCTCATACCCGTCGTCCTCCGGTCCGGGAGCGGGAGAAACGGGTCCGTGCGCAGGAGGCTTTTTTCGGCCGCGGGAAATCAATTGAGCGACACCATAAAGGATCGCGAAAACGATCCAGATGAGGCCCTCAAGTCCCGGCCTGTCGGCATGAAGATTGTCAAACATGGTCATCCGCCGCGCGCCTCAGAAGGCGCGCGGCTATATCCCTTCGGCTACTTCGGTTGCTGGTCTCCCTGTTCGCCTCCGAGCGATTCGCGCATGGAGGTGTCGGCAAGGATGTTCTGCATCCGGTAGAAATCCATGACTCCGAGATTGCCTTCGCGGAACGCGTGGGCGATCGCAAGCGGGACTTCGGCCTGCGCCTCGATCACTTTTGCCTGCATCTCCTGCACGCGAGCGCGCATTTCCTGTTCGTTGGCAACGGCCATAGCGCGGCGGCCTTCGGCTTCAGCCTGCCGCATTTTCTTGTCGGCTTCGGCGCGCTCTGTCTCGAGGAGAGCTCCGACGTTGGCGACTTCGTGCGTTCCGCTTACGCCCGCAATGCTGACATCGGCAATGTCGATCGAGACGATTTCAAAAGCGGTCTGCGCGTCGAGTCCGCTCATGAGTACCTTCTGACTGATCTCGTCAGGATTCTCCAGCACTTCTTTGTAGGTTTTGGAGGAGCCGATGGCGCTGACGATTCCCTGGCCGACACGGGCGATGATGGTCTCCTCGGTCGCGCCGCCCACGAGCCGGTCAAGGTTCGTACGGACGGTAATACGCGCCTTCACGAGGAGTCGGATACCGTCCTTGGCGACGGCGTCCAGCATGGTCGTGCCTTTCGAAGGATCAGGACAGTCGATGACTTTGGTCTTAACGCTCGTTTTCACGGCATCCAGAATGTCGCGGCCCGCGAGATCAATCGCGGCGGCACGCTGGAAGCTCAGGTCGATACTGGCTTTGTCGGCGGCGATGAGCGCCTGCACTACGTTGATGACATTTCCACCCGCCAGGTAGTGGGCTTCGAGGGTGTCGGTATCGAGATCGAGCCCGGCCTTCACGAGGCGGATTCGTGCATCGACGATGAGGTCGGGTCGCACGCTCCGCAGTTTCATGCCGACGAGGTTTGCGAGGCTTACGCGCGCCCCCGCGCTGAGAGCCCGTATCCAGACCTTCAGGAAATAGAAGAACAGCATGGTCGGTACGAGTGCTACTAACGCTAAGAGAATCATAACGGCTAATGGCATGACTTACTCCTTGTGGTTGTCGTTCGTGTCTTCATTGAGGGAGGGTTCCTTGAAATCCTGTGGTCCGGACGAGGGGAAGGCCTGCTGTCCCGGCTGAGGCGACGGGATGAGAGTAAACAGGCGCGCGCCGAAGATGGCGAGGAGCAACGCGCCAAGACCAAACATTGCGGTTGAGAGCCAGACGACCATTCCCAGTGTCGGTACCATGGCGACAATGTATAAGAAAAGGAGCCCGATGAAAAGAGCGCTGAAGCCCTTTGCGAAGCTCAGGGCCCCGCGATATCTCATGATCGCGGCGCCGAGCGTCAGTGCGACGATGATCTTGGAGACGAAAAGCAGGCAGGTGAAGAAGAGCACGAGCGTGATGCACAAGGGGATGCCGAAAATCGTGAAAAAGGCGGCGAACGCGACCATCGGGACAATGCAGAAGGCAATGGTTCCCGTCAGGGCGCAGCGCCATGCGGCGTGGCGCAGTAGATTGATGGACCGATTAGTCAGTCCGGAGAAGAGGGCCATGAACGGCAGGCCCAGCGCGAGTGCACCGAAAAGGAATGAAGCCTGCATCAGAATGCTCCGCCGCATGGACGGTGCTGGAACGGTCTGCCTGCGGAGTGAGCCGTTGAGAATCACGCTCTTATCCAGAAACAGCTCGCCTGACGACCTGTACACGATGTCGCCGCCGATCCGGGCCCCCGGGAGAACGACGATATCCTGTGCCGTGATCTCGACTTTGCCGCCAATGTCACCGCCGAGAGTCACTTCATAGGCTGTGATCGTGAGGTCACCTGCGATATGGCCAACCACTACGGCATTCTCGGCAAATACGAAAGCAGAGCCCTCGATGACGCAGTTCGAAGAAATCTTCACGTCGTTTCCTCCCGCCATCAGGTCATCGGAAATGCGGCCTCCGACTGTGACGGACCGGGCAAGCAGACGGGCGTCATCGTGAGCGGTCCCGCTCAGTGTGATGTCGTCGCCGAGGGCCCAGACGCTTTTCTCGAACGTACCGGGGAAAAGGAGTTTCTCGCCAAGAATGAAGAGGTCGTTATCGACAGAGCCGTGTATTTCGACGTTGCCCGTGAGCATCCAGGTTTCCTCCGCGAGGGACGCGCCCGCGGGAAGCAGGAAATCATTCGTGCTGGTGAACGTCACGGCGCGTGTGGTCAGAGGCATCCCGGCCAGAAACACGAGAAGAGCTGCAGGCAGGATATGTCGTAGGTGGGGGCGAATATCAGGCATCCTTTTTCTTCACCTCGCAAACGGTGATGTGATTGCCAGATGCTGCGATGACGCGGACGGGTGATCCGTCTTCGATCCATGCGCCATCAGCGACGACGTCAATCCTGATCCCGTCAATACTGGCGATGCCGGCCGGTCTCAGGTCGGTGACAGCGACTCCTTCTCTGCCCACGAGATCCTTGCTCTCGTTTCCGCTCGATTTGAAGGTGCTGCCGTCTTTCTGAAGTGTGAGCTGTTTCCCTATCCTGGTTCCGGGAAAGAACTTCACCCAGAGAACAAGACAGGCCCCCGAAAGGAGGACGATGGCCACCGCCGAGATGAAGTCCCAGGGAGGAGGGAAGGCGAAGAATCCTGCGATCACAGCGCCGACCAATGCCAGGCCCCCGAGGAATCCGAGTATGCCGCCAGGTATGAATATCTCAACGCCGATGAGAAACAGGCCCGCGACCAGCAGGATAAGATACCATTGAAAAGAAGACTCCATAACCGGCTATTCCTTTTCTTGTCCATCGTCCGCGGGTTCCACGACGATTCTGTTTCCATGTGTTTCAGTGATGCGGATTTTTCCGCCGGACTCAACAAACCGTCCGTCAGTGACCACATCGAATTTCTGATTGCCGAAGATCCCGCGTCCGCTCGGTCTGAGCGGAGTGATGGCTTCGCCCGTTTGACCGACGAGGTCGTTATGTTCCTCAGCGGCCCGGAAGCCGTTTTCGCCTTTGTTGGCCGCGTTAAGGACCAGCCTCTGAAAGAGATGGGTGCGCGGCAGAAACTTCCCGAGAATCACGCCGCCTGCCGCCGTTCCCAGGAGTGAAATCGTCAGCTTCAGAAGTGGAATCTCCACCTGTGGCCAGGAGACGGGATACCACGGTTCGCTTGGCAGCGATTCGATCATCGCGCCTAACACACCCCAGATCATCAGCATCAGCCCGATCATTCCGACGAAGCCGAAGCCCGGTATGAACAGAACTTCGACAGACAGAAGGACCAGCCCGACCACGAAAAGAGCGATATCCTCATTTCCCGCGAGCCCGGCGACGTGATGTCCCCAGAAGAAAATGATGAGACATGTTCCTCCAAGAATGCCGGGCAAGCCGAAGCCGGGCGTTTTGACCTCTATGTAAATTCCCAGCAGGCCGGCAATGAGAAGAAGGGGGGCTATGGCGGCAATAAGGCGCCCGAGTTTCTCGGCATCTGTGATCGTGATTTCCTTCCGCTGTGCATCTGCGAGCCCGATTCTTTCGAGCAGATCATCAATATCTTCGACGGTCCCTTCGGAGAGAAGGGGTCGCTTCTCCTTGCCGACAAGTCTCTCCGCCTCCACGTTGGTCAACGTCAGTAGTTGGCCTTCCTTGACGATCACTTCCTTGTCTACCTTGTACTCCATTTCGCGCCGGACCATCGCCTCCGCGAGCGTGTCGTCATGCCCGTGATTCTGCGCCGCGGCACGGATAATGCCCGACACGTAGGAAACGGTCTTCTCTTCAACGCCCTCGGGCATTTCCTGCACGCCGCCGAAGGGAGTCATCATGATGGGCATGGCATCGCCGATCTTGCTTCCGGGAGCCATATATATATGATCCGTCGCCATGGCGATGATCGCGCCCGCGGAAATGGCATTCTTATCGACAAAGGTGTAGGTCGGCACGTCGACCCCATCCAGCAGGCGAATGATTTCCTCCGCCGCCTGGACGGTTCCGCCGGGAGTATGCATGGGGAAGATGACCGCCTTGGCTCCGAAGTCCTCAGCTTCCTTCAGCCCGCGCTGGATGACATAGACCAGGGCCGGTTCGATCATTTCCTGAATGGGAATGATATAAACACGGTCGGCAGAAGTCCGGACTTCCGCCGGCGCATCTTCCTCCGCGGAGACCGCCGTTGCTGTCGCGGCAATCAGGATCGCCAGAATAAGCTGAGTCATTCGTTTCACTGTTACTCCACTACTACCAGAGATAATTCATGGCAAGTATAGAGGTTCTTACAGGTTTTAACATGCTAATGTTAAATCGGTGGATGGCTCTCAGCACAAGGAGGCATCACTACTTGCATTTGCCTGCCATTGTGGAACAGTTACCTGCATGGATCTGACTGGTAAGAATGCATTGGTGACGGGAGGGGCGGTTCGTATCGGCCGCGCCATCTGTCGGGCTCTCGCCGAAAGGGGCGCCAATATCGTCGTTCATTATCGCTCTTCCTCGGCGCAGGCAGAGGAACTGCGGGAGGAATTGATCGCCATGGGCGTCTCCGCGTGGACCGTGGAGGCCGATCTGTCGCAGTCCGGGCAGTGCGAAGAACTTATCGAATCGGCTATTGAGGCCGCAGGCGGGCTCGATATCCTTGTGAACAATGCGGCGGTATTCAGCAAGGCACAGATTGATGCGATGACGGAGCAGGGGATCCACGATGAGTTGTGGCCGAATCTCGTCGCTCCGATGCTGCTGACAAAAGCCTTCGCCGCTCAAGGGCGGCCCGGAAGGATTGTGAACCTGCTTGATCGCCGGATCAGTTCGTTGGATACGGAATGTGTTCCCTACCTGATCTCGAAGAAAGCATTGCACGATTTCACACTGGTGTCCGCCAAAGCGCTGGCGCCGGGCATCACTGTGAACGCCGTTGCTCCCGGTCCTGTGCTTCCGCCCCCGGGTGAAGGAGAGAACTACCTCGCGGAACATGCGGGTCCTGTGCCACTGGAAATCCGATGCAGCCCGGAGGATATTGCCCGTGCGGCGGTCTTTCTGGCAGAGCAGGATGCCGTCACGGGACAGGTCCTCTTCGTGGACGGCGGTCAACATCTTCTGAACGGAGTCGAGATATGAACAAGATTCACATTCGCGATCTGGCCCTGCGATGCATCATCGGGATTTACCCCGATGAACGGCGCGAGAAGCAGGACGTCATCATCAATGTCACCATGGAAGCAGACTTCTCAAAGGCCGCGGACACAGACGCGATCGAGGACACGGTGGACTACAAGTCGATCAAGAAGAAGATCATCGCACTGGTAGAGAAGAGCGCATTCAATCTTATTGAGACTCTCGCCTACAAGGTTGCGGGAATCTGCATGGAAGACCCTCAAGTGCAAAGAGCAACGGTCACCGTCGATAAGCCCGGCGCACTTCGCTTCACACAGAGCGTCGCTGTGGAAGTGACGCTGGAGCGGTGACGGGCAGACAGATGTGTGGGCGAGATGGGGAAGGGAGACTCCGCGATTCGATGTTCGACGTGTGATGTTCGGTGTTCGATGTTTCGTCCGATCTTCCTACCGGTAATACCGCTGATAGAATCGTTGAGTATCCACGTTTTCTTTGAACGCGCGCAGGACGACGTACCATGTGGTCAGTGCGGCGACGAGTAAGAGGTGCAACAGTCTCTTCTCTTCCGCCCAGCGGCGTGCTGACGCGGTCACTCCTCCCCTCAGGTAGAACGGCCGGCCTTTGCGTTTGAAGCGGAGTGACAGTTCGACGTCTTCCATGAGCGGGATGTCAGGAAACCCTCCTTCACCCATGAGCCAGTCACGGCGCACATACTGTCCCTGTGCACCGTACGAGATGCCCAAACACCGCGCGCGCAGCTCGTTGATGGAGGACAGGATGCGCAGAAGGACGGAGTGGCCAGAGAATCGCGCCCCGACACATCCTCCGGGAATGCAGGTTCCGGGGAACGACTTGAGCGCCCGGTCAAGAACATCGGGAGCGAGCGTCATGTCGGCGTGAGCAATGAAGATCATCTCGCCTTCGGCCCGCTCCGTTGCCGCGCGGATCTGTGCTCCGCGGGACCGTTCAGTCTGGAGAACAACCGCTCCCTGTGATCTGACGAACTCGACAGTGCCGTCCGTCGAACCGCCATCGGCGACGATAATGTCGATGGGGACGACCGTTTGATTCCTGATCGATTCGAAAAGAGAGGGAAGGTTTCCGCGCTCGTTCAGCGTCGGCACAACTACGCTGACGGTTCGAGGCGGCAGCCTGCATGCTCCGTCGTCAAAACTTCCTGTTTTCCGCCGGAGAAACAGATCGACAAACAACATAGCGTAGACAGGCACATACACGGCGTATGTAGCCCAGGTGATCTCCTTCCAGGATGAGTGAGCGACCATGTGCGCCTGCGCGGTGAAAGAGAAGGCTATCGTTGCGCAGAAGAGTATCCACGCCCGTGTTGGCTTGATCACGATAAAGGGAATGAACCATGTCAGGTACCAGAAGTGCACGGTCGGGGACAGAAGAAGCAGGCCGCCCATCACATGCCCCGCATTCTGAAAAGGACTACCCGTTCCCATGCGCAGGCACAGGATGAGTGCGGAAAATGCCAGGGCGCAGACAACTGAAGCCGCCGCGTAGTCGCTGAGGATGCAACTCAGGATAGCGTGGATAGACCCGTTGAAATGCATCGTTGTCGTGAACGTGCGGAAGCTCGCAAAAAGACCTTGCCCCGGCAGAAAGAACACGAAGGGAAGAAGGATGCCAACGGGGAGAAGCCATGACCACTTCAGCGTTCTGCGATGAATGAAGAAAGGAACCAGAGCGATCGCGACATACTTGACATGAACGGCGCCGGCTAGTGCGAGGAGGGCCCATGGCCATCGCCGGGTCATAAAGAGGAAAAAGGCGCCCGTGAGCATGGCCAGC
>JAHIZV010000185.1 GCA_018814445.1 Verrucomicrobiota bacterium
ATCGCCCGCGAACCAACCGCCACTCTCGCTTACAGCTGGTTTCTGCACTCGAAAAACGAAGCTAAGAAGCTATATCCTCAATTCCGCTGTCGTAAGTCGTTGATGCCCTAAGAAAACCTGTGGTCAGGCACGAATGGAACAATAATGGAGATTCCCGCCTTTCGGATCCATCACGCAGATGTACATCTGACGCGAGTGCAAATCCACTCCACAATTATACGTCGTGGTGGTAGTACAATACCTCATGGTGAGTTCTCCTGTGGTTGCGATGCTTTGCTTTCAAGGGGCGCGGCATCTGGTTATCTTCTCATGGGAGAACTCATCTTGAGCCCTCCCTGAGTATACATACACCCAAAGGGCTTAGATGAGTTTCAAGAGCCTCGACCGGACGGCGCTTCGTTGGCACGCAATAAGAGGATCATGATTTGAAGACAGTTGACCTTATACTCCGCTTGGTCGCCGCCATCATTCTGCTGCAGACGCTCTACTTCAAATTCCTGGGGGCGGAAGAGAGTGTCTTCATCTTCTCCAAACTGGGTGTCGAACCATGGGGTAGGTATGCGTCCGGTATCGTTGAACTGGCAGCGGCGATTCTCCTGCTCATTCCAAAGACTGCGTGGAAGGGCGCGATACTGGCATTGTGCGCAATGAGCGGTGCGTTACTCAGTCATGTCTTTGTGTTGGGCATTCAAGTGCAAGGCGACGGTGGACTCCTTTTCGCGCTGGGGATTGCCGTATTCGTGTCGAGCGCGGTGTCTCTCTTTATTCACAGACAGGAAATCTCCTTCCCTGGAACGAATGCCTGAAACGTTGGCTGGATGATTGAGTTTGCCGCCGAAGGGCATATGTGAGAAAAGGAACTCAGCAGCGGGTTCGACAGCTCAGAAAAACAGAAAGCCGGTCTATGCGCAAAAGAATCATCAATCCTGTTCAGCAGAAAACGGTACCGCCGGATCCGGAATGGCTGGATATCGAGGAACTCGCGGAGGTGGAACTCACTTCGGAGGACCCCGCTCATCCCATTGAGTCCGCGTTGCTTCCGAATCAGACCCTGGGGTGGCGCGCGGCGGAATACGGGAAGCAAACCATCCGCATTGTCTTCGACCATCCGCAGGATCTGCGTCGAATCCGTCTGCGCTTCGTGGACTCCCTTGCCGAGCGCACGCAGGAGCACGTTCTGCGCTGGTCGCGGGACGGCGGATCCTCATTCGATGAAATCGTGCGACAGCAGTGGAACTTCAGCCCGCAAGGAGCAACCAGCGAGATCGAAGACCTCCATGTCGAACTTTCGACGGTCACCGTACTCGAACTGAGCATCATTCCGGACATAAGCGGGAAAGACGTGTTCGCATCTCTGGCTGAGTTGCGGCTCGCTTAGCCGGCGCAGACGCCCGGAATGCGGCGCATTGACAACCCGCCCTGCCCTGGATAGCTTCTCTCGCTATGAAAAATAACAAGAAACTGATTCTCGTAACGGGCGCCGCGGGTTACCTCGGCAGTGTGATTGTCCCCCACCTTCTGCAGAAGGGCTATGCGGTCAGGGCGCTGGACAATTTCATGTTCAACCAGACCAGCCTTCTGCCCCACTTCATTAACCCGGACTTCGACTGCGTCGTCGGCGACGCACGCGATAAGGACACGGTCAAACGCTCGCTGGAAAACGTGGATTGTATTCTGAATCTTGCCGCACTTGTCGGGGCCCCGATCTGCAAGCAGAAGGAAAAGGAAGCCTGGGAGATCAACTACGAGGCAGCCGTGATGCTGGAAAGCCTCCGCTCTCCCGGCCAGGGCTACATCTATCCCAACACGACCAGCGGATACGGAACGCATAATCCGGTAGAAGGCCCCTGCGTAGAGGAAACCCCCCAGGAACCCATCTCGGTCTATGGAAAATCCAAGGTGAAAGCCGAAAAGGAACTCCTGCAGAAACCCGACGTCGTGACCTACCGGTTCACAACGGTATACGGCCTCTCCCCTCGCCTGCGCCTGGACCTGATGCCGAACGATTTCATGTGGCGCGCTCTGCACGGCGGCGCCCTGGTCATCTTCGAAGGAAACTTCCAGCGCTCGTTCATTCATATCTCCGATGTCGCCCGTGTCGTCAGCTTTACTCTGGAGCACTTCGACGAAATGAAAGGCCGCGCTTTCAATGTCGGACACGAGAGAAATAACAAGACGAAGAAGGAGTTGGCCGAGAAGATCGCGGAGTTCACGGGATGCTACCTGCACTTCACCAATCTGCGGGAAGACCCGGACAAACGGAACTACTTCATCTCCTTCAGGCGGATTCAGGATGTCGGATTCGTCCCTGACGTGGATTGGGATGTCGGTCTCAAGTCACTGCATGCAGGATTGAAAACCCTTCACTGGTCAAATCCGTTCGCGAACGTCGAGTACTACTAGTAACCCGGCACCGCCCCAATTCTCGCCCCAGGTCGCGAAGAAGAACGAGAATCTCAGAACCTCTGCGGCTTGGCGTCTTTGCGTGAGTTACTTCTTAGTTGCGCTTCGCGACAAGATTATCCAACAGGACAACCTGTCCCGCCTCCCCGGAATCAAAGAAAAACCCGACCCGATGTATGTCCGTGAGGTCGAGTATCCGTCCGTGCGGCGTCCGTGAAATGTCCTCCCGGCTGAGGCAGATATTCTGCCGCCCGGGTGCGAGCGACAGCTTCTTCTGAAAACGTTCGCTGTAGCCTTCGTCTCCGCGTGCATCGTCGATGCGAATCCAGATTTCCAGTGCCTTCTCGCCGGGGTTCACGACGTCGAAGCAGATCTTCTTCATTTCACTCCAGTCGCGCGGACCGTGTTCGAGGAATAGTCCGGGATACTTCCCATTGCCGGTCGCTGTAATCTCCGCCGTCTGGCCAACAAGCCGCACGGTGCATGCGTTCAACTCCCAGCGGCCCAACTCCAACCTGTCCTGGAAAGAGGCCAGGACCGGAAACGCTTCCTCTGCCCTGTAGGCGTCGTATGCCAGGAAACCGAATGGCACCAGGGTCACGACAATGACGAGTCCGCCGATAAGCACCCTCGATGCCCTGGGCCAACCGACAAAGGCCATCCCCGCGGAGACTCCGGCGCAGCCGAGAGCAAAATCGATCCAACTGCGTTCGCGGCCGAAAGAGGGCTGAATAATCTCCACGGCGCCGGCGAGCACCACACACAACAGGGCAAACTTCCAAACCTTGGAAGTTTTTTCCCGCGTTTTTCCAAACCTTGGAAGTTTTTCACGCGCGGCGAACATGAACAGCAGGAGGAATACGGGCACGTGCAGCCAGTCCTGAGCATAATCCCCGATTCTCGACTGCGGATCGGTGTCGCCTCCGACAAACAGCATACCGGCGAGCACGACGAGAACCGCCAGCATGGTGTAGCTCCATTTGGGCATCACGTTACCCCACCCTCACGAAAGGGCCGACCAGTTTGTATAGCGCTCTCGCGCGGCTTCTCAGCCCCTCAAATTCAGGCTTGGTCATCTTCGGATCCGACTCGACGATTGTGAACGCCTCCCGGCGCGCATCCAGCAGAATATCGCTGTCGCCCAGCGGGTCGCCGACACGAAGCGCCGGGAAGCCGCTCTGTTCCCTGCCCAGCAGATTTCCCATGCCGCGGATCTTCATATCCTCCTCGGCGATGACGAATCCGTCGGTCGTCTTCTCCATTACCTTGAGGCGTTTCCACGAGTCCAGCGTGGTCGGGCTTCCCTGGAGCACGCAGAAGGACTTGTGTGCCCCGCGTCCGATGCGACCGCGAAGCTGGTGAAGCTGGGCCAGGCCGAAGCGTTCGGCATTTTCGATCAGCATGACCGTTGCGTTCGGCACATCGACGCCCACTTCAATGACGGTTGTGGCGACAAGGATGTCGAGTTCGCCGTTCTTGAACAGGTCCATGACGGCGGCCTTCTCGCCGGATGGCATCTGACCATGCAGAAGGCCCACGCTCTCGTCATGAAATACTTCCCCGCGCAGATGGCGGAACATCTCTTCCGCGGACTTCAACTCCAGCTTGTCGGATTCCGATACGAGCGGGTAAACGATGTACGCCTGTCGTCCTTTCGCGACCTGTTTTCTGATGAATCCGTAGGCATCGGGGAGCTGATCTTCCTTGATAACGCGTGTGACTGTTTCTTTGCGTCCTGTCGGCATCTCGTCAACGATACTCACGTCCAGATCGCCATAGAGCGTCATGGCGAGTGTGCGCGGAATCGGCGTCGCGGTCATTACCAGGACGTCCGGATTATGCGCTTTTCCATACAGTTCACCTCTCTGCTCCACGCCGAACTTGTGCTGTTCGTCAATCACTGCAAGTCCGAGCTTCTTGAACTGCACCCGATCCTCGATCAGCGCGTGGGTGCCCACGACGAGGTGGTACCATCCGTCTTTGATGCGGGGCAGGACTTCTTTTCTACGGGCGGCGCTAAGGTCGCTTGTCAGCAGTAGGACGCGCAGGCCGAGCGGCTCCAGATACTCTTTGAATGATACGTAGTGCTGGCGAGCCAGGATCTCCGTGGGCGTCATTACCGTTCCCTGGCATTCGCATTCGATCGCATCAAGGAGCGCACTAGCAGCGACGACCGTCTTTCCCGATCCCACATCGCCCTGCAAAAGGCGGTGCATAGGCCGCGGCTTGCGCATGTCGTTTTCGATCTCCTCGATCACCCTCTTCTGCGCACCGGTCAATTCAAAGGGCAGACTATCGACAAAAGAATCTTTCAATCTTCCCACGATATTGTGCGCGGTTCCTACAAGCACCTGCTCGGAGTGGATTTTCCGCGCGACCAGCACGAGCTGGACGCACAGGAACTCCTCGAAGACCAGCCGGTACCGCGCGGCCCTGGCCCTCGCCAGCGTCTCGGGAAAGTGTACTGTGGAAAGCGCTTCCTGCGCGGGCAGGAGTCCAAGACGGTCCAGCAGGCTTTCCGGCAGGATCTCCCTGACTTCCCCTATGAAGGCGTTAACCGCGTTCCACATGATGCGCCGGGCGCTCCGCTGTTGAAGATTCTCCGTGAGCGCGTAAATCGGCACGACCCTGCCCATGTGAAGAGATTCCTCGTCGCCCTTCTCACCGACCTCAAAATCCGGATGTTGGAATGATATCCGGCCGCGGCTTTTCGAGACTTTCCCGAAGATCACGAGTGCGGTCTCCACTTTCAACTGCTCCTTGAGGTAATGCGCGTTGTACCAGCGACAGTGCGCGATACCCGAGCCATCGCTGACCATCGCCTCAAAGTACGGCTTACCGTAGCGCGATTTGACCCAGTCACAGGCTTTCACAGCACAACTGATCGTCGCGAAATCGCCTGACTGGAGTTGGGAAATCCGCGTGAACTGAGTGCGGTCCTCGTAGCGGCGCGGAAGCGTATAAAGGAGGTCGCCGACCGTGTGGATATCGAGCCGCGCAAGCTGTTCCGCCCGGCGTTCACCGACTCCCTTCACATACCGGACCGGCGTCGCCAATCCTTTCGCATAGTTGTTCTCGTTTACCACGATTCGAGTTCCATCCGCGCCTGTCGCGCTTCGCAGGATATTGACACTCATAGCCACAAGATGCCATACGAATAGCATGGACTGGTTTGAAAGATATCGCCCATCGGAGCGCACGTCGCTACACCACTACCATTTCACGCAAGCCCTCGGGCTTGTGCCGATGATCGTGGTCGGCACGTTTATTCTGGCGGAACCTGTCGCTCCGCCGCCGGTCTGGTGGATGTATCTCGGGCTCGGCATCGGCCTGCAGTTGCTCCTCTGGGGGACATTCGCTCTGCACGACAATCCGGCGGTCCGGCAAAGATGGGCAAGGTGGCTGGCGGCGCATGGAGACCGCTGGTTTCCCTGGTTCATTTTCCTCATCCAGAACGTCTACATGTATCTCGCGTTTGTTATTCTCGACCTTGCGATCGCCCGGCTTGGATTTGGAATATCCGTGGGAAACCGTCTGATGATCCTGTCTCTTGTCACCCTGGTTCCGATCCGTCGTCTGTATAACGAGTTTGAGGCCACGCGGCGAGGAGGAGGCCCGGCGCTCATCGGAAATTTCCTGGGCATGGTGACGACCTGCCTGGTTGCCGGTTTCGTGGCCCACACGCTGACTCAGATGACCACCCCCGGTGAGCCCACGCCGGGAAAGGAAGAGACGCCGGTTTTCCTGTTCGTCTGGACGCCCGCCGTCCTCGTGATCATCAGCAGTGTCATCCTCTTCATCGACCGCCTGCTGCATCCTGACCGCAAATAGCACTTCGCCGGACGGTCGTCGATCAGAAGGAATCAGGCGGACGCACAGTTCCTCCGGGCTTGTCGACAATAGAAGTCTCCACGGGGATCCCTGCTGACGGCTCAGGATAATCCAGAGTGTAATGAAGGCCCCGGCTTTCCTTCCGCTGTTCGGCCGAACGGATAATCAGGCCCGCGACTGCGGCTATGTTGCGAAGTTCGAGCACGTCCGTCGTTACGTCGTAGTCCAGATAGTACTGCTCAATCTCATCCTGAAGCGTTGCGACGCGCCGTGCCGCTCGTTCAAGCCTTTTGTTGGTCCTGACGATTCCGACGTAGTCCCACATACACGTGCGTACTTCATTCCAGTTATGCTCGACCACGACCGCTTCGTCACTCGGCACTACGTCACTGTCCTTCCATGGAGGAATCTCGATGTCAGTCGGCTTTGCAGCCTGCCCATGCCCCGCAATGTGCGTCGCGCAGTTATACGCGCAGACAAGCGCTTCCAGGAGCGAGTTGCTGGCAAGTCGATTCGCGCCGTGAAGTCCCGTACAAGCGACTTCACCCACCGCATAAACTCCGTCCAGCGCCGTCACGCCGTCAACGTCTGTCTCCACGCCGCCGCAGCAATAGTGGGCGGCGGGGACAACGGGTATGAGATCAGTCGCCATATCGATGCCGTATGTTCTGCATGTCGCGTATATGTTCGGGAAGCGCTGTTCCAGAAACTCACGGGACTTATGCGTGATGTCCAGGTAGACACAGGCGTCACCGCGCTTCTTGATCTCGTGGTCGATCGCCCGTGCGACCACATCGCGCGGCGCGAGCGCCCCGCGCTCGTCATACATCCGCATGAAGTCCTCGCCCGCGGCATTGACGAGTACTGCCCCCTCGCCCCGGACGGCTTCGCTGATAAGGAACGACTTGGCGTCGGGATGATAGAGGCACGTCGGGTGAAACTGAACGAACTCCATGTTCTTGACCGGCAGGCCCGCGCGCCACGCCATCGCTATTCCATCGCCGGTCGCCGTGTCCGGATTGCTCGTGTAGAGATACACTTTTCCCGCCCCGCCTGTAGCGAGAACAGTGCATGACGCCCTGACTGCAAAGATGGCCTGTTTCGCCCGGTCGAGAAGATAGGCGCCGATGCATCGGCTCTCTCCCGAGATCTTCAGCCATCCCGTCGTCACCAGGTCTACGGCCATGCAGTTTTCCATGAGTGTAATACGCGGATCGTCAGCCACGGCCTGGAGAAGCACTTTGATGACTTCGTGCCCGGTTATATCTCCGGCGTGGAGGACCCGGCGTCTCGAGTGACCGCCCTCCTGCCCGAGATCATACTCATTCTCCTTTGCCGGGCGCCTCGCGAAACTGATGCCAAGTCTTTCCAACTCGCGGATCTGCTCGGGACCGCCGGAAAGGATCGTGCGCACGGCTGACTCGTTGCAGAGCCCGCGCCCCACGCCGAGCGTATCCGCCACATGACTCTCCAGCGTATCGTCTGGATCAATGGGACAGGCAATTCCGCCCTGTGCGTAGTTGGTGTTGCTCTCCGACGAATCCTTCTTCGACACGATGATCACGTGCCCCTGTTTGCTCAGGTTCAGGGCGGACATCAAGCCTGCCAGGCCGGTTCCTATAACCAGGTAATCAGCATCGAGCGTTTTCATTGTCGTAAGTTGCTATTGATCAACGAGGTGCTTCGGATTATACTACCCTTTGAAGAATTGTGTAGATGTAAAGGAAGCCTGAGGGCTTTTTAACGTGAACGTATATCTTGTACAGCCGCCAGACTCGCCGCGGGCCGTGGAGCCCGTTGAGTCGATAGAAGGAGCTGAGGAGGTCTTTGCACCGCCTTTCAATCTTCTGTGCCTCGGCAACTATCTCTCGAAGTATACCCGCCATGTCTGCCGTTTCATCGACTGCCGTCTGCACTCCAATCTGGAGGCCGATCTTACGGAAGCGTTCTCTTCCCTTCCCGAGCCGTGTGTCCTTGTTCTCAACGCTCCGAATGCGGCTCTCGGTGAAGTAGTCGCGGTGCTGGAGATCGCAAAGCGCCATTTTCCCTCGATGCAAACGGTTCTTTGCGGCGATCACCCGTCACATTTCCCGCAGGACATCTCGCAACTGCCCAGCGTCGATTATGCCTGCATCGGGGATCCCGAACCGATTCTCCAGAAACTGCTTGACTATATCGATATGCCCCCCCGCCTGCGGCACATTCAGGGACTGTACATCAAGGGAGAGGATCGATGTGAGACATCCTGGCTCGATTCGCTTCGCCGGCTGTCGCTTCCCGAATGGGGCGACGTATTCTGGCGGGCCTACGACACCTCTACCTCGGGCAAGCACACGCGCGCCGAATTCCGTCTGACGCGCGGTCACACACGCCTTCCGGCCGACCGCGCTTTCGGCGGCACGCATGAACCATTTCGGGTCTGGCCTATGGAACAGGCCGCGCGAGCAATGCTCCACGCTGCCATACCCGGAATTCACGAAGTCCAGCTAACCGACTCGCCCGGCGTGTGGACGCAGGAGCGCTTGATGCAGTGGTGTAACGCTCTCCAGCGCGTGCGCAATATTCAGCCCTGGGGATTGAACCTCCTGCCCGCGTCGCTGGACGAAGAGACTCTTGAGGCCATGCGTATTGCTTTCTGCCGGAAGGTGAACATTGTGTTTCCTTCCTGCAGTCCGACCGTTCTTGAGAAGTACGGCATCATCCTCTCTCCGCGCGATATCGCGTGGATGATCCAATTGCTTGAGGCCAACCGCATCAGGGTTCACACGGAATTCTGGATCGGAGGACCCGAGGAGAAACGCGGCGAGCCAGATCGCATCCTGCGGATGATCCGCAGGCTTGGCAACCGCAGCTTCGCTGTCCGGCCGTTCCCTCTCGCCTTCGACTCTCCGCTCCACCGGCAGATGTCCCGCGTGCAGGAAGTCCCGCAACTGACCGAGTGGGTGAAGTGGGCCCGCGACCCGTGGGTCGAAACCAGGCCCATGCTTCTCTGGGGTGGAAATGAGTCCGTGCGAAGGATAACCGCTCAATGTCAGAGAATCGAAAAGGCCGTGCGTTTCAATCCTCTCCTCAAACTTCACGTCGCGCTGAAAAGCGGGAATCTTCCGGGCTGGATTGCCGCACTTGAAGATGCCGCGCTCCGTATGCTTCCTTTCGGGCATAAGAAGCATAACTGACCCGGCACAGCCCTCCCCCTCGCTCCGGCGCCCCCGTCATTCTTCCAATGACCAATGACGGGTGGTGAAGTGGAGGTCAGTGACGCGCGTAGCGCAGATGACCGGATCGCCCAGATTCAGCTCTTCCGAATCCTCATCTTATCCGCTTCCGCGGCATCCGTGACCCGCCGTATGTCGATGCGCTTCTTCTCCTGCAGGTCCTCGACTTCCTCGAAGTCTCCTTTTCCCCTCGCCTCCGCCAGTCGCTGTCCGGACATGATTTCTATTTCGGCTACCTTTGCCGACACGTCCCGCTCTATGCGGGCGATTTCTTCCTTCTGCTCTTCGGACAGGGATACGTCACTTCCGCTCCCCATTCGCTCCAGCGCCAGCTCGTACGCGCTCTTCAGTCCATGTTCTTTTTCACTCATCATCCGCCCCCCATCGCTCAGGAGAAGAGGTCATTGACCCGCCCGAGTTCAGACTCCGCCTCACCCACGAGTTCCGCGAAGATATCTTTCATAGGCATGACCTTCTTCGCCAGTCCCACGCTCTGCCCGGCCATCACCGACCCGGCCTCGACATCACCGTCCTGCACGGCCTTTCTGAGTCCGCCGACCCAGAATTCCTCAACGCGCATCTGCGCCGCTTCCCGATGAATGCGGCCTTCATTCAGTTCCCGGATGAGTTCGAGTTGAAGCGCATTAAAATCCGTCATCGACTTATTGAGAAGGGCCCTCACAGGAACGACCGGCAGGCGCCGGTCGTACGTCGGTGTCGTTACGGCTTCGCGCGCGCGCGCTTTCGCGAATCGGGCTTTGAATGCCGGATGCGCGGTGCATTCTTCGCTCATCACAAAACGCGTTCCCATCTGGACACCTGCCGCCCCCATCAGGAGGAGATGCGCCAGCATCTTGCCCGTGGCAATGCCCCCCGCCACAAACACGGGTACGCCCGGGCGCTCAAACAGCACCTGCTGAAGCAGGATCGTAAGCGAAACGTGGCCGACGTGTCCGCCCGCTTCAGAACCCTCCAGCATCAAGGCATCAACGCCGAAACGGACCTGCTGTTCTGCTATCGAAAGCGTCGAAGCAAACGACATTGTCTTCTTGCCCGCCGATTTCATGGCTTCGACATCCTTCTTGTGCGGGAAATTCCCCGCGAAGATCACCAGCGGCACATCCTTTGACTTCAGGATTTCCATGTGCTGCTTGAAGTTCGGGGCGATCGTGATCAGGTTAACGGCGAAGGGATGTTCCAGGCCCGCCACGCACCGGTCAACCTCCTGTTCGAAGAGGTCCGGCGGCATATTCCCGCCGGCCAGAATGCCGAAACCCCCATTGTCATGAACCGCCTTGACCAGCTTGAAGTCGCTTATCCAAGTCATCGCGCCGCACAGAATGGGATACCTGACCCCGAGGAAATCGCGCCCTTCGCCCCACATCTTATCGAGTAATTCGGTTTTCATGTCAGCCGTCCTTCGCTTTCGTGAACCTGATTTTTCCCCGTCAGAAAGCCTGATTCTGAAATGTAATCAGGCCTTGCACAACGCCTAAATCATGCGTGACCCCGGCCTGAGAGGAAAAGACATGGTGCATCATCCAAAGAAGGTCTTGGCAAATCCGTCGTTTTCCCTAACATTTGGCCGATCATGAGCGCAGAAGATACCGTCAAAGTCGATGCTATCGTGGTCGGCGGCGGACCAGGCGGACTGGCCGCAGCTTTGACCATGGCCCAGGGAGGTCTGGAGGTAATCCTCGTTGAGCGCGGCGAATACGCCGGCTCCAAGAACGTGGGCGGACTTTTCTATGGGACCATATTGAACCAACTCATTCCCGATGCATTCAAGCAGGCTCCGATCGAACGTACCGTTTCGAAGCGGAGCATCACCTACCTCGGCGACGGGACGCACATGTCTCTGACCTTCGGCGCGGATGCGTGGTCTCAACCTCCTTACAACAACACCTATGTCGTGCATCGCGCGCAATTCGACCGCTGGCTGGCATCCCAGGTGGAAGAAGCCGGAGCGACGCTGCTTGAAGGTATGGTGGTCGATGGTCTGATTTATGAGGGTGAAGGCGCGGGCAGGAAGGCTGTCGGTGTTCAACTTCGCGGTGACGAGGCTTTCTACGCGGATGTGATTGTACTCGCGGACGGGGCCAACTGTCTCGTGAGCGAGAAAGTCCGCGAAGAACTCGCTATGCCCGGCGGAAAGATCAAACAGGAATACGCTGTCGGCGTGAAGGAAATCATCAGCCTGCCGAAAGAGACCATTGAAGCCCGCTTCAATCTGAAGGACAATGAGGGTGTCGCGTACGACTTCCTGGGTGTCCCGTTTGAAGGGCTCATTGGCGGTGGTTTCATCTACACCGCGAAGGACTCGATTCATCTGGGTTCCGTCGCCCGTATCGAGAGCCTTGTGGAATCAGGATTCACCCCAAGCGGCCTGAACGATCGATTCAAACAGCATCCCGCAGTCAGCAGACTCATCGATGGTGGTGAACTGCTTGAGTATTCGGGCCACATGCTCCCGGAGGGCGGTTACGATGCCATCGGCAGTCTCACGGCGAACGGCGTTATGATCGTGGGAGACGCCGCGGGCCTTCTGAATATGTCTCTCTATAAGGAAGGTACGAACCACGCAATGGAATCCGGCATGTATGCCGGACAGGCGGCGGTGGCAGCCAAGGAGAAGAAAGACTACTCCAGGTCGGGGCTTGCTCTCTATGAAGAGAAACTCGCCGAGGGCATCGCTCTGAAGGACGTGAAGAAGTACAAGGACCTTCCCGATATTCTCACGAGCGCCCCCGAACTCCTGTCGCTTTACCCGAAGAAGATCAACCAGCTCATGGTCGACTATTTCACGGTGAACGCGGAACCTAAGGCCGTGACACAGAAGGCGGCCATGAAGAACTTCATGAAAGATATGTCGAAGATCAAGCTGCTCAGGAATGCCTTCAAGGCGCGCAAACTTATGTGATGAGAGGCGGAAACCATGGGTAAGATTCTCGAACTCACTGTTGAGGACAAGCTCTACACAACGAAATATGAAACCGATAGCCGCTCGCACATCAAGGTGAACGGCGATCTTTGCCGCACGTGCAGCAGCAAGCCGTGTCTCCGCTTCTGCTCGGGCGACGTGTATAAGATCAACCCGAGCGAACCTGATCAGGTCACGGTCAATTATGAGAATTGTCTCGAATGCGGGACGTGCCGTCACGGCTGTCCCTTTAACGCCATCGACTGGCAGTATCCGGATGGCGCAATGGGTGTAAAATACAGATATGGTTAATGACGGCGGGTTGATGACGTAAAATGTCAACCATGCCCATCAACCGGGAACCATTAGAGGGAGGAAAGATGTCCTATAACTGCATAGTAATCGTACGAGAGGTCTGGGATACCCGTGACCTCACTGGAAGTGTTCTGGCGGACAATGGAAGCATCAAGGACAGCATGCTGACCCGTTTTGAGCCGGAAGACATGAACGCGCTGGAAATGGCCCTGCGCATCAAGGACGAGCATGGCGGGAAAGTCACCGCTTTTTCGGTGGGGACACCGAAGCAGGTCGATGTTCTGCGTGAGTGCCTGTATCGCGGCGTCGATGAAGTCGTCAGGGTCGATGCCGGTGCTTCGTCGCTCGGAACCCAGGCCGCCGCGCAGCTTCTTGCCGATGCAATCGGAAAAGCCGGTCAGTACGATCTGATATGCGTGGGCGTCACCGTCGCCGACGGCGAGAGTTCCATGCTCGGCACTCACGTCGCCGGCAAGCTGGGCATCGAGCAGGTATCTTATGTCGATGCGATTGAGGAAATCGGCGAAGGCCGGGTAGTCGGCAAGCGCGGCATCGAAATGGGCTACGAATATATCGAAGCTCCCCTTCCCGCTCTCCTGTCCGTCGGCGTCGCCCTGGTTGAGGACGACCCGCGTACCCCCCGGAGTGCGAAGGCCATGCTTAAACTGAAAGCGAAGAAGGCGGAGATTCCTTCCGCCGACGTCGACGCATCGGCCGTCACGAGCCCGGTGAGCATCGCCGGGCGCGAAGCTGTTCCCGAGCGCGCCGTGGAATCGAAAGACGTCGCCGCGGAAGACGAAACCGCTCTCAAGTCAATGCTTGATGATGTTCTGAAAGGAGAATAGCGGATGTCGAATATACTCGTTTATGCGGAAATCGAAGACGGCGTCGTTCACGACGTCAGCCTCCAGTGTCTTGCGAAGGGCCGCGAAATCGCGGACGCCTCAAGTGGAAAAGTGGATTGCCTTGCCGTTGGCTCCGGCATCCGCGCGGCGGCCGAGGGGCTTGGTGCTTTCGGTGCCGAGGCAGTGTTTGTGGCCGAGGACGCCAAACTGGAACAGTATCTGACGTCCCCGTTCAAAAAAGTTGTCAGCGACTTCCTGAAGACCAACAGCTATGACCTCATCCTGTTCCCCGCCACGACAGTCGGCGATGATCTCGCCCCGGCCGTGGCGGAAGCACTGGGTGTTGCCTGTGTTCTTCACTGCGACGGGCTTGCGGGCGATGCACTTACACGCCTTGAGTTCGACCGCAAGGTAAGCACAACGTACAAGGCTGAAGGATGCACGATCGCGTCTCTTAAAGACGGAATAGCCGTTGCGGGAGCCCCTGACAGTTCACGTTCAGCCCAGGTGAGCGATGTGGCTGTGGAACTGGATGCGGCGTCGACCAAATCGAAAGTCCTGCGCCGGGATGTCGCGAAAAAGACGGTCAATCTCAAGGACGCGAAGATCATCGTCGCGGGTGGCGCCGGCGTCGGCACGAAAGAGAACTTCTCGCTGATCGAGGAACTCGCCGATGCCCTCGGTGCGCAGATCGGCGCAACACGCGCCGTTGTCGATGCAGGCTGGCTTCCGGCCGATCATCAGATAGGGCAGACGGGCGTCACCGTCAGGCCGGCCGTCTATATCGCATGTGGTATCAGCGGCGCCGTTCAGCATCGTGTCGGCATGCTGGATTCCGGCAAGATCATCGCTATCAACACTGACAAGAATGCGCCGATCTTCAAGATTGCCCACTACAAGATCGAAGGGGATCTGAAGGAAGTCCTGCCCAAACTCGTGAAACTCATCAAGGCCTGATTACAGCCGAGAACGAACCCAGCGGAGAAAGCAAATGCCCGGAGAAAACTTCTACACCGAGAACAAAGATCTCAAGTTCCTGATGGACGAGATCATCGACTGGAAAGCCATCGTCGATCTGAAGGAAAAGATTGGCGATGAGGAATGCCCGTATGACGATGCCGAAGAGGCGAAGGCTACGTATCTTGGGATGTTGGAAGATCCCGTCGGCGACATCGCAGCGAAGCGCTTCGCGCCGCGTGCTGAAGAAGTCGATACCATCGGCTGTCAGTACAAAGACGGGGAAGTGATCTTTCCCGAGGGTCTGAAGAGAAATCTGCAGGACCTGATGGACGCTCAGCTTATGGGTATGACGATTCCGAGGGAATACGGCGGACTGCAGTTCCCTGAAACAGTCTACACCGCCGCGATTGAAGTCGTCTCGCAGGCAGACGCTTCGCTGATGAACTTCTTTGGTCTCCAGGGCGGAATTGCCGAGACGATCATGGAGTTCGCCTCGGATGAGCTGAAACAGCAGTACCTGCCACGCATGAGCACCGGCGAGTTCACGGGCGCGATGGCTCTGACGGAGCCGGATGCCGGAAGTGATTTGGCCGCTGTTTCCGCAAAAGCTGATATCGAGGCCGAGATCGATCCCGAAACCGGAATGTGGCACATCAACGGCACCAAGCGCTTCATCACTAACGGATGTGGTGACGTGATTCTTGTCCTTGCCCGCAGCGAAGATGCGTCCAGGAAATCCGGCGGGCGCGGTCTGAGCTTCTTCCTCGTCGAAAAAGGCGACACGGTCAAAGTCAGGCGAATTGAGAACAAACTCGGTATTCACGGGTCCCCCACCTGCGAGTTATACTTTGATAACTCCCCCGCCTATCTCATCGGTAGACGCGGTATGGGGCTTGCCCGTTACACTGCATGGCTCATGCTCGCCGCTCGCCTGGCAATCGGCGCCCAGGCGCAAGGGATTGCGGAAGCTGCGCTTCAGGAATCGCTGAAGTACGCCGAGGAGCGCGAACAGTTCGGCAAGCCGATCAGACAGTTCCCGCAGGTCGCCGCGATGCTCGCAAATATGCGTGTCTACACAGAAGCTTCGCGGGCGCTTCTCTATGCAACCAGCGAAATCGTGGATCTTCATCAGGGCGCTGAAAGACGCGAACTGAAAGAGGAGACGAAAGCATATGGCAAGCTCGCGGAAGCGCTGACGCCGATCGCGAAGTACTACAGCACCGAGATCGCGAACAAGATATGCTACGACGCAATTCAGATTCACGGCGGTAACGGCTTCATGAAGGACTACCCCGTCGAGCGCCTGTATCGCGACGTGCGCATTACCAACATCTACGAAGGAACATCGCAGATCCAGGTCAACTGGGGTATCAGCCGCCTCGTCCGAGGGGACCTCAACGAGTACATCGCCGGTCTTGCGGAAAAGGTCACGCGGAACCCCGAGCTGAAAGCGGAAGTCGATAAGGCTGCCGCAGTGCTTCAGGAGTGCCTCGCCTTCCTCAAGGAGAAGGATGTTGGTTACAGAGAGTTGATCGCACCCCATGCGGTGGACATATTCATCGATGTGGCCGTAGGATACCTCTTCCTCGCGCAGGCCGAGAAATGGGAGTACAAGGTGGAAGTAGCCCGGAAATTCATCCACGACATGGCTCCGCGGGTGGAGATGAACCGCCAGTACACGCTCGACGCCCTGCTGGTTGAACTGAATCCGTAAGGCACGAAGATCGATTGTGATCAGGAACGGAGACGCAGACACCTGCGTCTCCGTTTTTCTGTCAGCCTGGGAACGCCGCAAGGATGTTCCACACGATCGCCGCGGCTGTCGCCGCGAGGACAGCGACAAAGAGGATCGTCCAGAGGGGCTCCAGAAGACTTCCCAGCACGCGCTCTTTCTCCAGGGCAAAGCCCATAGCCACACCGCCGAGGAAACCGCCGATATGGGCGCCGTTTGCGACTCTCGCAATGCCGCCGGAAGTCATGATGAATCCGAAGAGGATCCCGTACATCGCCCACTGAAGGAAAAACGCACGCATCTCTTTTCCGCGCGCGCCACCATAAAAATGACTGTAGCTGGCCCCGAAGCCGATAAGTCCGAACAAAGATCCTGATGCGCCCACCATCGGTGACTCAGGATTCCCTCCGGCGAGCATCTGGGCGAGAGCCGCGCCCACACCTGTGAGTATGAAGATAACGAAGAACCGCCGCGACCCCAGTTCCTCTTCAAGCAGCGGACCGACCTGCGACAAGGCAAGTGCGTTGAAGACGAGGTGCCAGATACCTCCATGCAGCAGTATATATGTCACGATACGCCAGACTTCGCCTTCACTGAAGCGGGCCGCGACAAATGCGCCTGCTCCGGCGATGGTCACCGCTCCCGGGAAGAAGAACTTGGCCACCTCCATCGCGACGATCGTGAAGAGAATCAGCACGGTAACAGGACACCAGGACGGCAATGCCAACGCAAACACGCGACGTATGAACTGCGCAGTCCAGCTTGGAACCCTCGCGTCACACTCAGGACAGCGCTTGAAACTGCGATCGATGAGAGCGCCGCATTCAGGACAGAACTTGTGCCTGTAGGCGACCTGTTTGCCGCGACGTCCCGCATCTTTGAAGAAGTCTTTCACGCGGCGTTCGAGCCGCAGAATACGCCACTGCCACTGAGTGCCGTTCATGCCGACGGAATCGAAGATCTTCTTCCAGTTCATCTTCCCCGCTATCTTGCATAACCCGTTCAACACCGCAACTGCGAAACGCCTGAACGCGCTTCCTGCTCCTGCGGGGAGCGTTCGATGTCGGGGCTGATATTGAGGCCGGCATCATTTTGACCGCCTTCGGAAAAGAACCTTGCACCGCATACATTCGTTCTCTATCTTTCGCAATCTCGCTTCGGCATCTGTGGAGAGGTGGCTGAGTGGTTGAAAGCGGTGGATTGCTAATCCATTGTACATCTATTAGGTGTACCCCGGGTTCGAATCCCGGCCTCTCCGCCATCAATCCCAGGCGTCACGTTCAGGTTGAAAGTCCGATGTTCCACGTCCGAAGTTACTGCGTGTGCCTCATAGATCTCTATCCTGCTTGAATCTTTGAGCGGAAGCGGCTACTGTGTTTGCCTGTTTAACGGGATGTATGTTCGCTATCGCATCCCGTTTGTTTCATCTAGGGGTACATTCGATGAGAATTCTCATCATAGGTGCGGGAGGAGCCGGAAGACGGCTTGCTACCCGTTTGTGCGGCGAAAAACATGACGTTGTCCTTGTAGACAACCGCGACACACCTCTTGAGGAGGTGGAGAGTCAGCTCGACATGCTGACGGTGCGGGGAGAAGGCTCAAGCCCGGCTACGCTTGAGGAAGCCCATATCCGGAAAGCGGATCTGCTTGTCGCCGTCACCAACCGTGACGAAGTCAATATCCTGGCCGGCCTCTTCGCCCACTCGGTCGGAGTACGGCACATCGTCGTCAGAGTATCTAACAGCGATTATCTGAGTTCCGATAAATCCTACGATCTGCACGGTATGGGCATCGACCTGGTCGTAAGCCAGAAAGAAGAATGCGCCCGGGAACTCTTCAACATCCTGACAATGTCCGGGACCCAGGAAGTCGTGGAACTCATGTCGGGCGGTGTTCTTGCCCTGGGGCTTATGCTCCACACGGACAGCCCCATGATACGCTCCCCGTTGAAGGACCTGAACGAACCGGATATTCTGTCGAAACTTCGCTTCATCGCCCTGATGAGGGGTGACGAGATTTCTATCCCCAGAGGCGATACTCAATTCATGATCGGCGACCACCTCTACTTCGTGGCGCTTCCGGAGCATGCGGCGGAACTCCTTGACTGGGTGCATCCTGAACGCCCGACTTTCGCGAAGGTTGTCATCGCGGGGGGCGGTGACCTCGGACTCAATCTTGCCACAAAACTTGAGAAAGTATCCATGCCGGTCACTCTGCTGGAAAGCGACGAGGAAAGGGCGAGTTACGTCTCCGGCGTCCTCAGTCGGGCACTGGTTCTGCGCGGTGACGGCCTGGAGCAGGACACGCTCGAGAACTGCGGGATTTCAGAGCGCACGGCCTTTGTGGCCGTAACAGGAGAGGATGAGCGAAATATCCTGGCCTGCCTCCTCGCGGAGAAGAAGGGCGCATCATTCACTCTTGCACAGGTCGGCCGCCCCGAATACGTGCCGGTGATCAACAGCTCCAGCCTGCTTGACCGGGCGGTCAGCGCGAACACGGCGATGAATAATGCTATCCTCCGCTTTCTGCGTGGCCGCAATATACAGGCGGCCGCGTCCTTCTCCCAGTTGCCGGGAGAACTCCTCGAAGTCATTCAGCCGGCCAAGAGCAAGTGGACCGGGCACAAAGTGCGCGATATCCGCATGCCTCACGGCTCCATTATCGGCGCGATCAAACGCGACGGTCAGGTCAGGATTGCTACCGGCGACTCTGAACTGCTTGAAGGCGATCGGCTGGTCATTTTCTCTCTCCGAGGCACTGCAAATAAGATCGAAGCCTTGTTCCGGCCGTGAATATCAAAGCCGTATTTCATTTGATCTCGTATCTTCTGCTGGTCCTGGCTCTTGCCATCGGGGTCTGCTGGTTTGTGTCGCATCATTTTTCTGATCCTCTCGAGTCTCAATTGGGACTGGCCGTCTCGGCCGGAATTGTAGCGCTGATTGCTGCCATGCTGTGGTTCTTTACGAATGGTCCGGTCGACCTCTCCCGAAGAGACGGATTCGGAATCGTGACGTTCGGATGGGTTGCTGCATCTCTCGCGGGCGCCCTGCCCTACCTCCTTTCGGGAACCATCTCGGATCCCGCGTCGGCAGTCTTCGAAACGATGTCCGGTTTCACAACCACCGGTGCATCGGTCCTCACGAATCTTGAAACCATTCCCAAGGGCATCCTTTTCTGGCGCGGCCTCACACAATGGTTCGGTGGAATGGGCGTGCTGGTGCTCTGCGTGGCCATCCTGCCTTTCCTTGGGGTTGGAGGAATGCAGATTTACAGGGCCGAAATGCCGGGGCCATCAAAAGACCGCCTGACACCGCGCATCACATCGACTGCTAAACTGCTCTGGGGAGTATATGCACTTCTGACCGTCCTCGAAGTGGGCCTGCTGATGCTCGGCGGTATGGACTGGTTTGACTCCTTCTGCCACACGTTTGCCACGATGTCCACCGGCGGTTTTTCGACCCGCACGGCAAGCGTGGCCGCCTTTAACAGCGTCTACATCGAGACGGTCATCATTATCTTCATGTTCCTGGCGGGCATGAATTTTGCGCTTCATTTCCGCGCACTGCGCGGCGACGTAACCTGCTTTCTGCACGATTCCGAGTTCCGCTTCTACTTCGCTGTCTGGGTTATAAGCTGCCTGTTCCTCTCGTGGAATGTATGGGGATCGGTTTATCCAAGTTTTGCCCATTCATTGCGCGCGGGATTCTTCCAGGGAACGTCGATTATGACGACGACGGGTTTCGCTACAGAAGATTCCGACCTTTGGCCCGCTGCTTCGAAGGTTATGCTGCTGATTCTGATGTGCGTCGGCGCCTCCGCGGGCTCAACCGCAGGCGGTATCAAGGCGGTGCGTGTCTTTGTGGTGCTTAAGCTGATTCTGAGGGAGATCCGCCTCTTCCTTCAACCCCAGGCCGTTATCAAGGTCAAACTCGGAAGACAGCCTCTGGATCGTGATGTCGTGTTCAACATCGTTGCTTTCTTCGTGATCTTCATTCTGCTCCTGGTCACGTTCTTCTTCATCATGACCGCGTTCACGCCGGATCTGATGACGGCCTTCTCTTCCGTCGCGGCGACCCTCGGCAACATAGGTCCCGGCTTCTCCGCCGTCGGCACCTCCCAGACGTACGCGTTTCTTTCGCCTACAGGAAAGGTGATTCTGACTTTCTGCATGCTTCTGGGCCGCCTCGAACTATACACCGTACTCGTACTCCTCATGCCGAGCTGCTGGCGTAGGTAGACTAACGGCGCCGCCGCGCATAGGTTCTATATGAACCCCGCCCCGGAACCCAGACCTGGACATTCTGCCACGTATAGTATCCGGGCTGCCAAACACGCACGGCCCGCCCGCAACGTCGCGGCTGATAGATCCAGCACCCGGAAACCCACACGCGTTTCCTGCGGTACTCGTAGCGGCCGTGCTGTACATATGGACGCTCATAAGCATAACCGGGATCAATGACGACGCCACCGGAGTACGCGCACGAATCGGACAAGGCGCTCCCGACAATAGCTCCGCCTATGAAACCCGCCACCACGGCCCACCCCTCGTCGCCCGCACTCACTTCTACAGGCCTGACGGCCAGCCCAAGCACGATTGCCAATACGATTATCAATACCTTCTTCATGTCGTTCTCCTGTTCCGGACTCCATACATGAGACGGTAGCGGGCGGACTTTATTCACCGGGTTTCAGGTTTGAGGTGTCGGGTTTCGGGAGGATCGTTCCCTTTAGAGCTCGCACCGGCACTCTCGCTTACAGTCAGCGGCAGTCCGACATTCTCTGGCCGCCCGGAGGAATTGGTCATCCCCGCATCCTGAAACCCGAAACCCTAATCCCTATTTCAGCTCAAGAACCACGATCAAGGTGCCCCGGTCATAAGGCGGACCGCCCAGTATAGTGGGAACCCCGCGCTTCATCTTTACCGAAGTGGCGAGAAGGCTTTCTCCATCTTTGAGCCAGCGAACCTGGGCCCGGACGCGGCCGTCTCCTGCACGGCTCAGATTGACTTCGAGGTTGTATCCATGTCCAAGGTTCAAGGTCGTCGCCGCCGGCACCGTGACGCCTGAAGAACTCCCCCCAAAATACTGATAGTACTCGAAGTTGAATATGCGGCGGAGCTTGAATTCGATGTGTTCCAGACGGCTGTCCTGGGTTGCACCGTCGTTATTGGCGTGGATAAGGATGGCATCAAGAGTCAACGGTTGCGCATGAGCCGCCTGCGATCCGCCAAGCCAGCCCGCAACAGCCAGCAAAACAATCGTGAACAACGTTTTAGCCCGCATGTCCGTCGTCTCCTTCATCAACCACAACCCAGATTACCGTCAGGCCGGTTTCATCGTCCGCATATACCATAGAAACAGCGCCGGGCAAATCGGATTCAACCCACTCGACTTCCGTCCCTGCACCGACAGCAACAGGAAGCGCGTCATCTGCAGACCTCCTCATGAACAGAACACTGACCGCAATCAGCAGCATGGCCGCTGCTCCTGCCCACGCCAATCGAGGACGGAACAACGGAATCTTCACATCATCCCGCTGCTCGAGACCGCGTATCTTTCGACGCACATCCATCCATGCCCGGTCCGGATCGTTCATGCCCGGCACATCGGATTCCCGGAGCAATTCTCCGTACCGCTGCCATTGCCGCGCCTGCTGCACAAGAGCAGGATCGTTCTTCATCTCACGCTCTAGCAGAGCGCTTTCCTTTTCTGATATCTCTCCGTCGAGATGGCGGCTTATGAGCCTATCGGTTTTCACAGCAAATCCCTCATCTGATCCTGGATGCTCTTGCGCGCATAGTGAATCCGCGACATCACGGTCCCTTTTCTGCACTTCATAACCTTCGCGATTTCGTCGTAGGACAATCCTTCCACTTCCCTCAATACCAACGCCATACGATGCTCTTCGGACAACGTATTCAGGGCCTCGGAGAAGCGCTCCTTTATCTCCGCATTCTGCACGTTCTTTGCAGGATTCGACCGGACGCTTGGGGGCACATCGTGCGTCGGATCGGTCGTGACGCTCCGGCCTTCCTCGATAACAGTCTCTTTCTGGCGCTTCCTCTTCCTCGCGTGATCCATGGCGGTGAAGACCGCTATGCGATAAAGCCATGTGAAGAATTGCGAGCCGCCGCGGAAGGAGTCGAGTTTCTGCCAGGCCTTAACCCAGGACTGCTGGGTCAGGTCGTTGGCGTCAGCGGGGTTCTGAACAAATCCATAAATCACGGCATACACCCTTTGGTGATATTTCTTAACCAATTCACCAAATGCATCTTCTTCGCCATTACGGGCTCTTTCGATCAACTGCAGATCATCCATACCGATCCCGTTTCTTCGTAGAGTTAGACGCGCCCGATGCGAGTTTATTCACACCGAGTCAGGGCCTCCTCGCTTCCCAGCCGTAGTCTATGTATTCCCACTCAATCCTGTCCGGCAGCAAGGTGATCATGCCGAATCCCTCTTCCGTCCCGTACCAGGGCCCTCTCCACCACTTTCCACAGACGGCCCCGCCCGTGATGAAACGCGTGTTTCTCCAGCGTATCATTTCATCTACATGATTGTGCCCCTGCAGAACCAGCGGAAGATTACGACCCTCAAACATGGCCATCACTTCCACATTGTTGTTGATGATCCGATGCGCCGCGGGCGTCGCCGTCCCACCTCGCGTGGCCTCAACAAACGCGGCGAGCAGAGGTATGTGCGTCAGAACGATGATCGGCGCATCTTTCTTCACTTTCGCCAGATCGGCCCTGAGCCAGTCCATCTGCCCCTCGGGAACATATCCCCGGTATGGAAGATCCTCTCCCGTGAGCACCTCGATCGCGTCCAGAAGAATGAAATGGTAACCGAGCGCATCAAAGGATCTGTACGTGCGGTCCACGCCCAGCCTGGCGCGGAATATCTGTCTGGGGTCCTCGCTGGGCGCGGATCCGTCCTCGGGCGCAGCACCGACAAGATCATGATTGCCAATTGCCGCTTGAATGTCAGACCCGATCGCGCGGTGCATTTCCATGTAAGCGTCCCAGCGGGGTTCAACCTTTGCAGCCGTCGATTGAAATCCGTCCGTAATCAGATCGCCGCCGGCCAGAACAAGATCAGCCTTCTGAGACCGTATCGCCTCCGCCGCCCGGGCCATCCCCAACGGTGTGTCCCATTCAACCCGGGCGTGAACATCTGTGTAGAAGGCTATCTTGAGGCTCTTGCCCTCGACTCCCATGGCAGACCACGCGTCTCGTAACGGAATACCCGAGCAGGCCGCAAGACCGGCCGCACCCGCGATGCGGATGAATCTCCTTCTTGAAATACCTGGGTATCGCATCATGTGAGCCTGCGGCCATAGTAAATGCGAACAACCAAGAGGACAAGCAGTGCTATCGCAATTCCCGTCCAGTAGTCGGTCTCACTCCATCTGGTGAGAAGGTGCTTGCTCACCGGACTGACATACTTCTCATCTGTTTCGTAGGTCGCCAGATCCTCGGCGTACTCCCTGTCCATCCACAATACCGAACTCTCCAGTGTCCGGCGAAAGTGCTTCTCCAGTATCTGATTCTCTCTGTGCGCTACATTCTTGTGGAAGGTATAGAGCGGAGGATCGTCCACATGCCGCGGAGCGACACGTCGGTATTTATCACGCCGATAGATATGAACACGTGCTTCATGCAGGAATGGATCTCCAGCCGCTGTGTAGATCTTCAGAAACTCCTTTGCCTGAGGCTCCCTGCTGTACGCGTTCAGGGCATCGGCCGCCTCGCGGAACCGGCCCGAATCCTGTGACATGAGATCCTTGATCGTAAGCCTGGAGTAGAACACCCCGATTTCAGGATCGATGTGCTTGTAGCCGTACTCCGCCATCACGCTTTCGTTTGATTTCAGAAACTGCAGCCCGGGAATCCGTTCAGCGTACCATTCTACACGGGCAGGCGTGTTGGACAGGGATAAGCCGAGAACCACCAGTTGAACGCTCGCCAGAGACGTGATGCGCAGGACCGACAAACGCTCCGCCGGCCCATGTATGTACGGAGGACGAATTCCTCGCCACAGCGCCAGTTGCGCAAGGGCTCCAGCCGAGAAATTAATCCACAGATCGCGATAGTCCCACAGTCGGCCCGGAGTAAGCCATTGAATGGTCTCGTCCAGCGTGCCAACCAGTCCCCCTGCCAAAGCCGCTGAAACATATACCAATGAGTCCCTGCTTCGATGCGTCATGGCGCGAAACATCAAAAGCCCAAGCACGCCGTATTCGACGAAATGCATGGACTCCTCCGGAGCGCCGCGAAGCTCATACGTCCAAAAGAAAAAGGTTCCGCACACCAATATGAGCCAGAGAAGCGGCCGCCGGGAAATGCGCTCTTTTCTCAAATGGAGATGGCCGATAGCCAGAAGGACCGCGAGAGAAACCGCGCCAACGACAAACCAGCCAAAAGCGGCGCGTCCGATCGTTTCCGTGACGATATACTGAATCCGGCGGGCAAGCGGAATGGTGACATAGATCAACAGTATCCAGACGCCGACCATCGTCCACGACACCCATTCACGCTCCCTTGGAGGCGCATCCAGCATGGCGCGACTATATCACATCATCGCCGGGGCGTGTAGTCTTCCGGATTCGCGGCCGCCGGTCATGTAGTCCCGAAGTGTGTTCTGAACAAGGCCTCCGCCTTCTCGAATCCCTCTGCCGTGACATCGACTGTCGCGGATTTGCTCTTAATCCCGGAAATCCATCCCTTCTGGCACAGACGATTCAGTGTTTGAAGGTCAAACACTTTCCACGCCTGCCCACCCTCGCCTTTCTTCGACATGACCAGATACATCAAGGCCAGGGTCATTTCATCGATTTTGTCTTTGTCGTATTCCATGGTTCCTTGCCGCGACCAGCATCTGACAAGATAAGGATTAGTCCCAACCCGGAGTAAAGCAACGAGGTCACCGAGTAGTCCCCAGCTTCTTCAGCCCGATGATGCAGCCGCCGATCGTCAGCATCCCGATCGCACCAATGACAATGCCTGGCAATGCCGATATGACCTCGCGATGTCCACCTGAATGCCTCAGGATGATCACCAGTAGCGCCACATACCAAAGGCCGACAACGATGCCTAGCAACAACAGCCAGCGAGGGGACTTCGGCCCCCAGATACCCATCGACCAACCGATCAGATAAGGCAGAATCAGCAAACCCCACCACATTGAGTGTCCGGTGTTGCCTCCAATGCCCCCCACACTGCTCAACCCCCACATTGCCCCCACTCCAATCGCAATCAGAATGAAGACGCTCACTCTGTAGGCGATCAAACGGTGTTCGCTTCGGCCGAGATACGTGCCAAGGGCGACCAGCGCGCTCCCTGGGAGGATGAGCAGCGATCCCTCCATCGGGTCAACCGCTCCGACCAGCATCGAGATGCTGCCGATGATAAGGAGCACGCGTGACCAGGTATCCCGCGCGTTCGAAAAAGTTGTCATATTCATGCGACCTACTTTGCCAAGCCATACACGAGCGCAAAAACGGATATTCTATCTCACCCTATTGAGCCTGTCGTTCTCGGACAATCCCGCCCAACATCCATATTAATCCCGGCTTTCGCCGATTCATGTATCACATGCCGGGCGGGAGACCAAGTGGCGTTTCGGCTGCCATTCCGGTCGGGCCGCGGGTGCCACCAGAGCAGCATCGCCGCAGGACCACATCTTCTCACGCTCTCCTTGATAAAGACGTTCATGATGACCTTGACATGTCTACCCTCCCCCGCTAGGTTACGCGCTTCCAATGAGGTATAACGCTTTACCATGAAGGGAAGCGCTTTCAAATCGAGGATCGTTATGAAGAGACTTACTACTATTGCAGCGCTGATGATTGCACTCATTGCATCCGGCGCATCGGCAGATCTGCTGGAGGTTCTGAACCACAGTTTTGAATCGCCGGACATCGCGTCCGGCGGCGGCACCACCGGGACTGATCCTACATCATGGCTGCACGCGGGCAGTGATTCGATGGGGCTCATTGACCGCAATTCCGGGGCCTACAGCACCGTGATTGACCCGACGCCCGACGTTGACGGTGAGCAACTCGCGTGGACGAATGGTGGCGATTTCTACCAGGTTCTCACTTCCACGCTCGCGGCCAACACGATCTATGATGTCTATGTCGATGTGGGAGATCGCACCGATGCAGGTTTTCCTGGCGCTGACATTCGCCTCGGCTATGGCTCCACGTTCGGCAGCAACTTGCTGACCCCCTACAGTGCCGTGAATCCGACGCCAACGAGCGAGTGGCTTGAGTGGCACTACACCTTTACCACGGGAGCTTCACCGGCCGGCGAGGGGCAGGATCTTCGCATTGAGCTTGTGGACACAGGAATAGCCCAGGTGCTTTTTGACAATGTCCGTATCGACACCAGCGTCGTTCCCGAACCCAACTCGCTGTCCATGATGGTGCTCGCCATCGCCGCCTTCGTCGTGCGCCGCCTGAGGAAATAGTGAAAAATGTCATAGCCGTTTTCTCTGGAGGGCCGCGTTACACCGCGGCCGCGGACGGCGTGGAAGCCGTCCCTCCATTGCGGATATCACGGCTACAGTTTCTATGAAGACACAGTGTGAGGACGAAGGCTTGCGACACGAGGAAACAGAGGCTACTTACTCCAGCGTGTCGATCGATTTTGCGATCGCGCTTTGAAGCTGGGCGTGCAGCGTGAAGTTCTCTTTGCGGTCGGTGATTATTTCAATCAGCGCGGACTTGCCATGCTCGACCGCGGACTGGTAGGCCGCATCGAACTCTTTGATGTCGCGCGGGCGATGGTACGTGATACCGAACTGCCGCGCGGCGCCTTTGAAGTCGAGCTCGTGCGGCGTTCCAAAGAACGGCTCGAAGATATCCTTTTGCTTGCGGATCGGCAGGAATGAGAAAATCGCGCCGCCATGATTGTTCAGCACAACGACGATCACAGGCGTCTCCGATGAGGCTACGAGCGCGAGCGAATTGAGATCATGCAGAAGGGCGAGATCACCGATCAATACCGTGACCCCTTTCCCCGCGCCGTGCGCGACGCCGCTCGCGGTGGCGATCGTCCCGTCAATCCCGCTAGCGCCCCTGTTCGACACGCAGACCGGCTCGCCTTCACGCATCCCGGCATACATGTCGCATTCACGGATCGGCATACTGCTGGCAAGAACAAGGAACTGATCCGACGGAACGAGCGACGATAGCCTGCGAGCCACGTGCGGTTCGTTTATGCCGCATTGCCCGGCGAGAAACTCGTTGATCACATCGTGTACAGCGTCCGACGCCCGCTTCCAGGCGGAACGCCACTCCGTTCCGGTTTGCGGCGACACACCGGACGCGAGCGCTTCACAGAACTTCACAAGGTCGCTTTCGATCCTGTGCGTGACGGTGTGAGCGGGATCGGCCCGCTCCGGCCCTTCATTCACGACGCAATGAAAAGTTGGACGGTTCTCATCGATGAACTGCAGGAGCCGCTTCGACACAAAACGGTCTCCTATGTGCAGAATACCGTCCGGCTTGTGCTGGTTTCTGAAAACCGGAGACAGAAGTATCTGATCATAGTAGCGGATGTTTTCAACCAGTGTCGGATCCCACGACACGCCGGAGGTGACGTCCGCAAGCACGGGCCAGCCCAGCTTTCCTGCAAGACTCCGGACTGCCGCGCGCTCCGCTTCGCTTCTCAGGTGACCCACACAGAGCAGACCGCGCTGGACTTTTTCGCACTCCGCAAGCAGAGCCTTCAAGTCGCCGTTCGTCAGCATCACGCGCGCGGTCGAGTACCTCGTATACGCATGGCGATGCTCGGACCAATCAGATACGGAATCCAGATACGAGCTATACACATCGCCGGTCACTGTCGGGTCGAGAGGCTCCCGAAACATCATGTTCAAATGCACGGGTCCGGATGGCGTGCGGAATGCCCGGTAGACGGCCTGATCAACCGTCGTCAGAACAAACTCGGGGGGAATCGCTGCATCAGGACACGGCACGTCGAAACTCCAGCGCACATACCTGCTGAACAGATCCGGCTGATGGATCGACTGGTTTGCCCCCGTGTCCCGCAGTTCGGGCGGACGGTCCGCCGTTATGACAATCATCGGTACTTTATCCTGAGCGGCTTCTATGACGGCAGGAAGGCCGTTAGCGGCGGCGGTTCCCGATGTGGTCACCCACGCGGCTGGCCGACCCGTTGCGCGGGCATAGCCGAGGGCAAAGAATGCCGCGCCACGCTCGTCGAAGTGCATGACAGACCTCATATTTTCATGGCGGGCCACCGCGACGGTGAGCGGTGCGCAGCGCGAGCCCGGGGAAAGGCAGACGGTGTCCACGCCGTTGCGAAGAAGCTCTTCCACAACAAGCGAGGCCCATACCGTGTTCATGTTGGATGCGTCGATGCTCACTCTCCTGTCACCACCCTGATGAAATCCGATATCTTGTGCTCGATTTCGTCCCACTCCATATCAGGCGTAGAACCTTCCACAATGCCCGCCCCGGAGTATAGATGAAGATGGCGGCCTTCTAAAAGTCCCGATCGTATCGCAACCGCAAACTCTGCCGCGTCAGCCGCGATCCATCCCACCGGACCGGCATACCACCCGCGGTCGAAGTGCTCCGCTTTCGCAATTTTCTTCAAGGCAACATTGGTAGGAGAACCGCCGACTGCGGGCGTGGGGTGAAGCGCCTCGATCAGTGTCCCGTCAGTCACACCATCCGCGAGGGTTCCCGATATCGCGGTGAACAGGTGTTGACCCCGGGCCAGCTTCAGTAGACTGACATTAGCATCGACACTCACTTCACCGCACAAAGACCTGAGCTGGTCACGAATATGATCGCGGACATAGCAATGCTCCCGGAGATCCTTATCACTGTCGAGCAGTTCGCGACCTAACCGGTCCGCCTCCTCCGGTCCCTCACCCATGGGCCGGGTTCCCGCTACGGCCTCGCTGAACACTTTTCTTTCCGTTCTCCTGTACAGGCGTTCCGGAGATGCTCCAATGAAACTGGTGCCGTCCTCACCATCGAAGAGAAAATGAAAGCAGTCAGGCGTACCTTGCTTGAGCCGCTGAAGAAGCGAGACAGCATGATGTTCCTCCGCAAACTCAAGAGATGCCCGGCGGGCCAGAACAATCTTCTCGATCTCCCCCCGCGCTATTGCGGCCGTAGCTTCGTCGACATTTTGCGTCCAGCCCCGGCGGTCCGGCGTGTCCGACCGCGACAACACCACGGGAAAAGGAACATTGTCTGTTGCCAGGTTCTCCTCAAGCTCATTCAGTACGGACAGTATCCGCTCTCCCGCTTCCGCGGTAAGGTTGCAATAAATGTTCGTTTGATCGTATTCCCGGCAGACTTCTATCGCCGGAAGCGTGAAGCGGCAGGTTCCAAACGTACCCCACACATCGTCCACGTCCGCGCGTTCGGCGAAGCGGAACCCGCCGTAGACACGCAGTTCAGCATCGGACGCAAGCAACGCGTTCACTCCCTCGAGAATCTCTCCCGGGCACCGGCTTCCACCGACGGACTGCCAACTGCTCCCAATTCCAGCGGTCTGAAGATTCCCGCCGCGGCCCGACCAGTAAAGGCGAGCAGCTCCCTTTTGCGCGGTGAGCCATGTGAGCGGATCCACATCGGTGAGCGGAGCCTTGAGGCGCTTTACGGAGGATCTCAAATCCCCGCGAAGCGAGGACTCTACATCCGCGCGGAGCTTCCGGTATGCAACCTGCAGATTACCGTTCATTCTTCCGACCTTCATAAATCGTGGCTACGCCCAGCGAGACGACCTCGGCCGTTACACGTTCGAAGCCCGCCGCTCTCATCAGTTCGCAGAAGTCATCGCCATAAGGAAAAGTCTCGACTGTTCTATTCAAATACCGGTACGCCGAAGCATCGCCGGAGATCAGTCCGCCGACGCACGGGAGCACTTTTCTGAAGTAAAGGAGATACGCCCCTCGAACCAGGCTGTTTCGAGGGAGAGAGAATTCCAGAATAAGTACCCTTCCTCCGGGACGAAGAATCCGAGCCATCTCCTGTAATGCCCGGCCCACATCCGCGACGTTGCGTATTCCAAATGATATGGAAGCTACGTCGAAAGACGCGGGGGCATACGGAATAGCAGTGGCATCGCCAAACGCAAGCGTAAGACAGTCACTGTGCTCACCCGCCTCGATTTTCGCCCGCCCGATTTCAAGCATGCCCTTGGCGGTGTCGATCCCTACGCCTCTCTCAATTTCGACTCCTGCATCGGCGAACGCCAGAAGTTGGTCGCCCGTGCCGGTCGCGAGATCAAGGATTTCTACCTTCGTCATGCCGTGAAGCCGTTTCGCGACCTTCTTCCGCCATCTCACGTCCTGTCGCATGGATAGAAGCCGGTTGAGCAAATCGTATCTCCGCGAAATCCGGTTGAACATACCTGCCACGCTGTCCGGGTTCCGGCTCGGTTGTGTCCTGTCACTCGTCATTGCGCAAGAAGTGCCCTTTCACGATCGGCTTTGGCCTCATCAATCCTCCCGAGGGCTTCGAGCGCCTGCCCGCGAAACTCGTACGCTTCCGCCAGGGACGAATTCTTCGCCAGCGCCTCACTGAACAACTTCACGGCTGCTTCGTATTCGTTGACCATAACGTGGATCCTTCCCTTCACCGTGTAGTACTCAGCAGTGAACTCCCTGTCGTTCGGCCACCGGGCGAGATTGCCGAAGGCCTCTGTCGCCAGTCCTCGTTCAATACTGATGCGAGCTAGTCCGACGATCGCTTCGACCAGATCCGGGGAGTGCTGAAGAGCACGCTCGAAATCGAGCTTTGCCTCCTCGAACTGCCTGTTCCTCAGAGCGATCCTTCCGCGGTTGTAGAATGCTTCCGGGTAGGCGGGATTGATCTGTATGGCACGGTCGTAATCTCTCCTGGCGTGGCCGTAAAGCCGCATTTTCTCATACAACAGGGCCCGCTCAAACAGTACCTGTGCCGACTTGGGCACCAGCCTCATTGCCTGGTTGAGGTCGCGAAGGGCGCCTGTGACATCCCCGCGTCCGGCGAATATCCGCGAGCGAAGGAGATAGCCCACATCCGAGAACGGTCGGTCCTTGATCACCTCGGTGAAGTCCGATATCGCACCATCGAGATCGCCCTTCGCCTGTTTTGCGACCCCCCTGCTCAGATAGACCTTGGTCATGGTGACACCCAATTCCACCGCACGAAGCAAGTCGGCCTGCGCCTCGACGAATTCGCTCATCATGCAATAGCACGCGCCTCGCGATGCATACGCTTCGCCAAACTCGGGCTCGATCTCGATCGCACGCGTCAAGTGCGTAACGGCATCCTCGTACTTTCCGACACGCCTGAGAGAATCGCCGAGGAACATCTGACCGAGAACCAGATCGGGATTAAGTTCGACGGACTTCCTGAAGTACGGGAGAGCGGCCTCAACACTCCTTGCCTGGCTGAGTACGGTCCCCATCCCACATTGGGCCTCCGCGTAATCCGGCCTGAGCTCCAGCGCCTTTTTGAAGTTGATCAGGCCATCTTCAAGTCGGCCCTGCAGCATCGATATAAATCCGCGGTAGAAGTAGATCTCCGGGATCGAATCATCATATGCTTCGGCCTTGTCCAGTTCGGCCAGGGCAGTTCTGAACCGCTTCTGCTGAATAGCGGTTATCGCCGTGTTGACTGACATCCCGGCTTTGTCCGTGCGGGACATGTCCTTCACCGTCAGGAAGTAATCAAGCACCGGAACGGCTTTTCTGTCGGGACCTCCAAGCACACTCCTCGCCGCTTCTTCCGCGGTCTGCGCGGATGCCGGGATGCCCCCGCCAGCGAGAATGCTTGAGAGAACAAATATGAACGTTCTTCTCAGCCCGCGGCTGGCCGGGCTGAGAGCATGCATAGTAGATTCAGCAGAAATCATCGCTTAGACTATACGGGATGGGACGGCAGACCTTCAACAGCACAACGCCGGAGAAGTCTACTGGTCGGCCCGGCCGATCAGTTCACCGACACGGGCGAGAATGGCTTCTGCGTCGTCGACTGTGACCGCTCCGAACCAGATTTTCTGAGGATAGATCATCACGTTCGGCCCTGAAGAGCACACGCCGAGACAACCGCTCTGCGAAACGCGAACCTGCGGTTTCCATCCGCGCTCTTCGACTTTCTGTTTCAGCAGGTCTTTGATCGCCGTTCCCACGCCGTCAGCACAGGACTGCCTTTCGCCCTTGCGGTCGTTAACGCAGACAAAGACGTGGCAAGTGTATGGCGTGTCGCGATGTTTCATAACGTGAACGCGGATGCTTAGAAGGAAATGGCTACCTTCCCGGTCAGAATCTCTTCTTTGTCGCTCTCAGTGGCGACGCCTCCGCTAAAGATGAACGCGACATTCTCTGTCGGTTCATAGCTCATGCCTCCAAGAAACGTGATCGGATCGTTAATCTCAGCGCCGTCGTCCTCATCAGTCCACTGGACCTCGGTAGTAAGTGCAAATTCCTTACTCAGGTCCCAGACGATCGCCGCGCCGACTGAAGCAATATCATCGACTTCATCGCGAAGCTCATATGACCCGTCGAGGCTGAAGTGAACCATGTCATTGACTGTCGTGCCTATCGTGATTCCGAGCGTGACATAGGTCTCACCTTCACCGAGGCCCTTATCCTCGTCGCCAGTATCATACGTTACATCCACATGCGGCATAATATAGGGGTAATGGAAGATATCTTCGTACACCACCACCTCGAAACCCAGCGAGGCATCGCCGATACCGCTTTCGCCGTCTCCGAAGTCGGGATCAAGTTCCACGTACGGAACACGCCCAATGATGTCTAGGTTGTCAAACACGGCAAAACGGAGATAAGGCGTAAAGACCGTCTCGTCTCCGGCCTCGAACTGGACATAGTCGAAACCAGAACCCGCTTCCAATTGATAAAGTTCAGGAAGGCGGTTCTCCCTTGTGAACGTTGTGCGAATCGGCTCGGAGTAGCTGAAGCCGGCAAGACTGAAAAGGATTGCCAGCAGAGTGATTTTTCTAAGCATCGTACATCTCCCGTACAAACGGACTATTCCTGTCTCGAGACTGGTTCACTTTACTCACAGTGAAGGCGATCTTCCACAAAAAAAACCTTTTACCAGAGCTATTCAAAGCAGATGCCGCCGGAACGGTTACGTTTTGTCCCGGCGTTCTCCGTCCACGCGTTAGGCCTCAACGTTGACAACCTTCCCCCCCCGTCATACTTTCACGGACTTCAATTAACTGATTTCAGAGGACGGAGAAGTTCATGAGTACGTATGATTTCACTCGCAGAAAACTGTCGCTCTCATCCGGCAGGGCAATCAACTACTTCAGCGTGGATGCGCTCGAGGAGGCCGGCCTGGGCAAGGTTTCGACGTTCCCCTATTCAATCAAGATCCTGATCGAGTCACTGATACGCCTTCAGGAACACCCGGCCTACGCGGAAGAGCATGTGACTTCTCTCGCCGGTTGGCAGCCCGCCAGGGCCGCACAGGAGGAGTTCCCTTATCTTCCTTCCCGTGTCCTCCTCCAGGATTTCACAGGCGTGCCTTGCGTTGTGGATCTCGCTGCTCTCAGAAGCGCCGTCGGGCGGGCCGGCATGGACCCCTCGCTGATTGAACCGCAGATTCCAGTCGACCTCGTGATCGACCACTCCGTTCAGGTCGATGAATACGGGAGCAATACGGCTTACGATTACAACCTGATGAAGGAATTCGAGCGCAACAAGGAGCGCTACACATTTCTCAAATGGGGACAGCAGGCCTTCAGGAAACTCAGCATTCTGCCGCCCGGACTGGGCATTTGCCACCAGGTGAATATGGAGTACCTGGCAAGTTGTGTGGCGAGCTCTGAAGATGAGAACGGGCAGATAACCGCTTTCCCCGACACACTCGTGGGTACGGATTCGCACACGCCGATGGTCAATGCCATGGGCGTCCTCGGCTGGGGCGTCGGCGGGATCGAGGCGGAAGCGGCGATGCTCGGCCAACCAATACCACTTCTGACACCCGTCGTGACCGGCGTGCGCCTCACGGGCGAAATGCCGGCCGGCTGCACTCCGACCGATCTTGCCTTGATGCTGACCGAGATTCTTCGCGCCAAAGGCGTCGTCGGACAATTCGTCGAGTTCTTCGGTCCGGGGCTCGACAATCTCAGCCTTGCCGACCGCGCCCCCGTTGCCAACATGGCCGCTGAATACGGCGCAACAATGGGCTTCTTCCCGATCGACAGCGCCACGCTCGAGTACCTTAGAATCACAGGACGCCCGGCCGAACAGATCGAATTGGTGGAGGCCTACTGCCGTGCGCAGGGACTTTTCAGGACCACGGACTCCGCGGATCCCGTCTACTCATCCGTCGTGGAGTTTGACCTGGCCGCCGTCGAGCCAAGCGTGGCCGGTCCGCGTCGACCCCAGGACCGCATCAAGGTGCAGAGTCTTCACAATGAGTTCGAGGGCGCTCTGACAGAATCGGTCGACAGAAAGGGTTTCGGCGTTCCCGCTGAGGAGGCCCGGAAGACAGTTGAAGTCAAAGGCCGCGGCGCTCTCACTCATGGCTCCGTCGTCATCGCCGCAATCACGAGCTGTACCAACACGTCGAATCCCGGTCTCATGCTTGGTGCGGGGATTGTGGCCAGGAAAGCCGTTGAAAAAGGACTCACGGTTCCTGGCTACGTAAAGACAAGCCTGGCCCCCGGCTCGCGGGTCGTGAGTGAGTACCTCAAACGAGCCGGGTTGCTTCCTTACCTTTCTGAACTCGGGTTCCAGATCGTCGCTTATGGCTGTACCACGTGCATCGGAAACAGCGGTCCCCTTCCCCATGAGATTGAGCAGGCCATCAAGGACAACGGCCTGGTGGTGGCGGGTGTCCTCAGCGGAAATCGGAACTTCGAAGGCCGTATCCATCCTCTCACGCGTGCGAACTACCTCTGTTCACCACTGCTTGTCGTCGCCTATGCTCTGCGCGGCAACGTCAACGTCGACCTGCTGAATGATCCTGTCGGAACGGGCAAAGATGGATCACCCGTCTACTTGAAAGACCTCTGGCCGACTGCGAAGGATCTGAAAGAATGTCTTGGCACGGCGGCCGATCCGGAAATGTTTCAGGCTATATACTCGACCATCTCCGCGTCCAATCCCGCGTGGAACGATCTCTCCGGAACATCCGGCGGCGTGTTTGAATGGGAGGACAAGTCAACCTACATCCGCGAGCCGACTTTCTTCGAAGACTTCGGCGCGGAACCCCCCACGTTAAGCGATGTGGAGAACGCGTCAGTTCTGGGCCTTTTCGGAGATTTTATCACAACCGACCACATCTCGCCCGCCGGAGCGATTCCGCTGGAGAATCCGGCGTCAAGCTACCTGCAGGAGAATGGGGTTCAGCCCGCCGACTTTAACTCTTTTGGCTCACGCCGGGGAAATCATGAAGTCATGATGCGCGGCACGTTCGCCAACATCCGCATTCGCAACAAGCTGGTCGCAAAAGAAGGCGGACGCACGGTCTATCATCCGACGGGCGAGGAAATGTGGATCTACGATGCAGCGATGAGGTACAAGGCGGAAGGCACACCACTGGTCGTCGTAGGCGGAAAGATGTATGGAGCCGGCTCGTCGCGCGACTGGGCCGCGAAAGGCACCTTCCTGCTCGGTGTGAAAGCAGTCATCGCAGAAAGCTTCGAGCGAATCCATCGCAGCAACCTCGTCGAGATGGGCGTTCTGCCGCTGGAGTTCATGAACGGTGAAACCGCCGAGTCGCTCGGCATTACCGGAAGAGAGCAATTCAGCATCACTGGCATTGCGAAAGACCTGAAGCCTGCCAAAGTGCTCGATGTGACTGCAGCAACGCCGGGTGGCGAGGCAAAGTCATTCAAAGTGCTCTGCCGGATCGACACCCCCATCGAAGTCGAATACTACCTCCACGGCGGCATCCTGCAGTACGTCCTGCGGGACGTGATGTCGGCAGCGAACGGATGAAGAGGTGTCGGATAGGAGGAGAGCTGAAGACGTTCAGAAACCCTCTCGAGGCGACTACCATCTTCTGATTTCGACGCCCAGCTTCCCCAGCCAGCGGTCTTCTCGTGTTCCTCCGAGGAGGGAGTGGTAGTCGACGGATGCGCGCAGACTGTACTCGGACCCCTTGCCTTCATTCATTCTGAGCGCAAATCCCGTCTCGGCTCGCACTTCATCGGAAATCCCTCCGATAGCAGATTTCAGTAATTCCGCGCAGGTGCGCCACTGGATGTCGCCTGACGTCACCAGGCTCTCAATCCTGATCGGCAACTCGAACCCATTCTGTTCCATGCGGCTGAACTCGAGTCCGAGCGATGCAAACAGGAAGTTGTCGTGGTCTTCTGACGAGTAGAGATTGGCGAGAGCACCGATTCCGCCCCACCGCATCCGGGTTGCTCCCGTGAGTTCAAGATGCTCGGCGTTCAGTACACTCAGTCCCAATCCAAATCCCCGGGCAGACCGCAGGCACGATGGAACGCATTCCAGTGTTTCGCGGAACTTCTCCAGCCTCAGTCCGGTCACACGCCATTCGGTGTTGCCGTTGAGATCATCTACTATGCTGACTCCCCCGAGTTCAAGCGCGCCTGCGCGCTGCATGGCGATCTTCGAAGGTGATCCCATCTCCTGTTTCAACAATGCGCCATCCAGCGCGAACGCGAAACGTCCGTCAAGGGACGCCACACCCGGGGTGGCCGTGAAGAGTCCCGTGTGATCCGTCCCCTTCCTCAGTGTGGAATACTCAGGCGCCTGTTCCAACTCGAACTGCATATCCTGCACCGGCAGCAAGGTGCTTCGTCGCAGGTTCTTCTGCATCTCGCGGGCGGCCGCCGTCGCGGCGCTCGTATAGTCACGGCAGACCCGGTCCTTATCATCGAACGCCATTTCCATTTCCTGGATCAGCGACCCCAGGAGATCCAGTGCTTCCGCGTCGGCTCCGGAATTCGCCAACGTATAAACCGCTTCCGCCCGTATGCTCTCCCGCGGGGAAAAAAAGTCTGAAACCGGAGGCCAGCCTGGCTGCGGGTCGGCGATGCCGATTTCTGCGTATCGTCGCATGAAGGGTTCTCTGAATAGGTATCCGAGCCGGCGGAAACTGTGAAAGTGCGGAGCGACCGGTTTCGCGAGTCCTTTGCGCATCAGCAATGCAACCAGGCTGTGCGGTGGAGAAACCCAGGGATGAAATCGAGCGATCTCGTCGTCGCCAATCCCTTCACCTACTACCTGCACAAGTACCGAACCGCAGTTCTGACTGAAGAAGTAGTACGGCGGTCCCGTCTGATTCTGAACGGTTTCCAGGTGCCGCAGAAGATCCCGCTTCATTTCATCCGTAAGGATCAGCTCAAAGCGCCAGAGATTCCGATCCTGCTCGACCGTGTAAGCCTTGAGCGTGTGGTCGAGTGTCTGTATATCCATCACGACCTCGAACCCGCCTGCCAGGCCTTTCAAAGACTGCCAAATCGAGAACAATGCGGACTCCTCGGAAGAGTCCGGCGTCTCAACGATGTTGAACCAGTTCCTTTTCCTGCACTCCTTCTGGACGACCACCGGGGCGATAACTGGTTTCTTTCTGCCGCCCTCCGTGTCGGCGAGGAATGAGATCACCAGGTCATGCTTCCCTTTCAGTTTGACGCGGAGCAGGAGGTGTCCCGCAATCTCGGAAATGTCACCGGAGCCCGGCGTGGCATAGAACAACTCAAAACCCTCGACGGTTTCCGGCGTGACAGGACCAATCGATATCGGCTCGCCGGAGCGTGTATCGAAAAACTGGTAAGTGCCGGCCAGATCAGCCTGTGCATAGCCGGCGAGGAGGAGCAGTAGAGCCAGAAGCGGAACGCGCACGCGGTCTCCCGGTTTAGAGCGGCAGCGCCACACGCTGTTTCATATCCGCAATCACGAAACGCAGGATGCCCCGCAATTCGTCACGTGTCGGTTGAGAGGGAACCGCAGTCACAACGGACTGTGCCAACAGCGTCGGGGTAACGATCAGTTCGCCGGCGAAGAACTCGAGGGTCGGCCCGGTGCCTGAGTACGCTTCCTTAACCAGGTCGTCGGCCACATCCGGATCCAGCAGCCTGGCTTCGTAATCCTTCCACGTGAGGCGAACGGTGTTCGCGAGGGTCGCATCCAGCGTTCCGCTGACATCCAGCATGGCATCTCCCGTCCCAGCGGTCGCCCCGGTGGTCAGATCGCCTGTCGCGCGGAAGTATTTCGGTGTGACCTCACTCGTGGCGGCGGATGTATCTGCCGTCGCTTTACTGGTCTGCTGACTGAACTCCACAGTGGGCTCCGTCACTTCGGTTGTCTGCTTGGTTGCGTGGGTCGATGCTTCGCTCGATCGTTCTGTCGCATCGGAGGTCGCTTCAGAGGTCACTTCGGTTGTGTCAAATGTCGCTTCTGTTGCAGGAGCCGTGGCGTCCGTCGTCGCTTCGGAGGTGTCTGCAGTGACCTCGCTGGTCTGTTCGGTCGCGTGTGATGTCGCTTCCGTCACCGGTGCCGTGGCTTCAGTCGTCTGTTCGGAGCTCTCGCCCGTGAATCTTACCGAGCGTTCACTCGCATCGCTGGACATTTCAGTGGCCCGTGTCGTTGCCTCGGAGGTGGGCTCTATCGACTCCCGGGTGGTTGCCTCAAGCGAGGGACCGGTCGCTTCAGTACTCTGCTCCGATGTCTCACCCGTGAATTGGGACGTGGCGTCGGACACTTCACCGGATGCTTCGCTGGCATCACTGCTGGCTTCTGAAGCGGGGACAACGGATTTGTTCCATGTGGCCTCCGTCATTGGCGCCGTGACTTCTGTCGACTGCTCCACGCTGTTCGCGGTGACATCCAGGCTCGGTTTGGTCGACTGCTCGTACGATTCGCGCGTGGTCTCGGCCGACACGTGCGCGATGTTCTCGGAGGCTCGCGTAGACTGATCGGCAGTGATCTTCGTGCTTCTCTGATACGTGCTAGCTACGGAGTTAGCCGTGGATTGACCCGAAAACGTAAACGGACCCGCATACCCCGCGATCGTCAGGACGACCGCCAGGAAAGAAAACGAGACGGTCGTCGCGGCGAAACGAAGGAGATAGTGAACCAGTGAAAGAGAGTGTGTCTTCATGGCAGTGATGTTGCCCAAGCTGACGCATGAACGCAAGTGGGAACACCAGGTCGACCGGACACGTCCCCCTGCGGCCGGGAGGAGATGGTGCAAGGGGGCAAAAGAACGAAAACGCACCGCTCCACCCATTGCGCGATCCCCTACTCTTCTTCGATCATCTGATCGTAGAAGGCGAGGAAATCATCGCGGGTCTCACTGCCGCGCATCTTGATTGCAGCCCGCGGGTGCTGGTTCAGTTGACCCGTGATCGCATACGGAATCCTGTATCCCCACTCTATCTGCTCCTCGAGAGGAACGAACTGCTCCTTGATGCATTCGAGAACCGGACGCAGTTTGAATTTCGGGTTTTTGAGGAAGCCGATCAGCAGCTCCATTGGACAATTGCCCGCGCCGCGGCCGATGCCGTTAATCGTTACGTCGAGCATATTTGCGCCTTCGATGAGCGCCTCGATCGTGTTCGCATAGGCAAGTTGCTGATTGTTGTGGGCATGGATGCCGATCTGGATGTCCGTCCCCTTGAGATGCTCCTTGAACATGCGGACCATGTCACGGATCTGCTCGGAATAGAGGGAGCCGAAACTGTCCACGACGTAAACCGTTCCGACCGGGGTTTTCGCGAGCGCGTCCAGCGCCTGGCGCAGTTCGCGCTCCTGCACAGTGGAGGCCGCCATGAGATTCAGCGTCGTCTCATAGCCCTTGTCCGTCGCGTCCTTGATCATATCGATGGCCAGTGGAATCTGATGGATGTAGCAGGCCACACGGATCATATCCAGAACGCTGTCCTCTTTCGGGAGGATATCCGTCTTGTAGTCACAGCGCTCGGCATCGGCCATGATAGTAAGCTTCAACGCCGAGGGATTATCGCCCACGATTCGCCGCATATCGTCTTCGGTGCAGAACTTCCAGTCACCATAGTCCGCGCGCACGAACTGCTTTTGCGACGCCTTGTAGCCCAGCTCCATGTAGTCAACCCCTGCGGCGACACATGTTTCGTAAACAGCCTTCACAAGCGAATCGTCAAAGCGATGTTCGTTGATAAGTCCGCCATCGCGGATCGTGCAGTCAAATACTTTGATCTCCGGGCGGAACGTTACCCACGAGTCCTGTTTCCCGTTGTTGCCATTCTCAATCATTCTTCCTTGTCCTTCCCGGTTCAAATACGCCGACTTCCTTAAGAAAAGGGGATGCAAGTAACACTAGATTGCCGGAAATGTAAACAAGAAACATGTGTCCACTCCCTCCCTGGGTGGTAAGCTGTCCGTTCGTCACGTTACAGAAGGAGATGTCATGACCTTAGCTGAGATTCATCACGTTCTGCAGTGGACCACGCTCATCAATGTCCTGATCCTGATGTTCTGGGCCGTCCTGTTTATGTGCGCGCGAGGTTTCGTTTACAGGCTGCACAGCCGCTGGTTCAAGATCAGCGAGGAGACATTCTACGCCATTCACTACGCGGGAATCGTAGTGTTCAAGATGATCGTCTTCGTCTTCAACGTGGTTCCGCTGCTCGCGCTCTACATCATCCGATAATCTCAAAGAGCGGATCAACGACCACAGTGAGTCGATAGTCTTTGTTTCATTTAGCGTCACGATCGTGACGCTAAGTGAAACAGAACCCTTCTGCTATGACTCTCGGAATGCAACGAAGCGGCCCCACATCGAGGCTGTTTCCATGCCCTTCTGGATGAAGGCGGCGATGAAGTAGCGTCCGGCTTCCATCTCCGCCAATTGATTTCCAAGGTTCTCGGCATGTACCAGTCCCTTCGGGAACAGGTTGAGATGCATGTCCTGGTAGTACTTGTCCAGCGGGTACATGGTGTCCCAGTCGGTGCCGAACTGATCGATGAGCTTCTGATTCGCCTCTTCGAACGTCTTGGGATGGAATATCCGCTGGATCGTGTTCATGGGATGCTCCATGGCTACGCAGTCGATGGCCAGCCACTTGATCTTCCTCTTCAGGCACCAGTCGGCAAAATCAGGCGACGGCCCCGGATGCTTGATCATGTAACGAAACTCGTCTGAGTCCGGACTGTTCCATCCGTAGGCACTCCACCCCGTCTTGATGATGAGGATGTCGCCATCCTGGACATCGACGGATTTCTCGATCATCTCGGGTGAGTACACACTCGAATTACTGACCTGATCCGAGATATCGGCAACCGCGCCCGGACCTATCCAGTGGTCGAACGGCACCTCACCGATCGTCCTGCCCGCCGCCCAGAAGTGCTTCTCGCCATCCATGTGCGATGCAAGATGAAAACTGGCCTTGCAGTGTGCGTTATTCCGGCCGAGCCCGTAGTTTTGTCCGCCCACTCGCTTGGTGTAGTCAACGCGCAGAGGGATGTAATTCGCCCACTGAGGCGTCTGCACACTGAAAGGCAGTGTCATGTCCAGCATCTCCACCTTATGCATCAGCTTAAGGAACTCTTCCTCCTCCATGCCGTCAGGAGCCTGCACCGCGGCCGCACGGCACCAGGCTGATTCGACCTCCATGAACGGAATAGGCTGAATCATGATCCACGCGCGTTGATTCAGCAGCTTATCGATCTGACCGCCCAGCGATTCCGCCAGCAACAACCCTGCTTTTGGCATCGTGGAATGAGACAGCTCGTAGTACTCATCCGGCGGGAACATCTCATCCCAGGATTTGCCGTAGATCGTCTGCAATTTCGCTTCGGCCTTCGCGAAGTCGCGGGCATGCATATAGCGGATACTCGTGTTCATCGGGTGCTCGGCGCATCCGCAGTCGACCCCGATCAGTTTCAGCTTCATATCCAGTGCCCAGGGAAAGAACTCCGGCGACGGGCCCGGGTGCCGCACGTAGTAGCCGAACTCCTTGTTTTCGACACCGCCCTGCGCGTTTGGATTCGCGACGTCAGGTTGGTCCCACCCGTACTTGTGGTAGCCGGTGTTGATGAGGAGAATGTCGCCTTCCTTTACCTCGACGCGCTCCGTGATCATTTCCGGCGTATAGAGGCTGTAGTCGGATACGGCATCGGAGATGTCCACCACAACGCCTTCGCCGCAGAGGTCCGTCAGCGGTATCTCGGCGATCGATCGCATTCCCGAGTGAAAAGCACGTGGACCGACGAGATGCGTCCCCGTGTTGTTGCTCCACTCGATAAGCTGGCCGTTGGCGCCCTGCCCGCCGCCCATCGAGCCCGTAAGGCGTTTGAAGAAATGGACCTGCAGCGGCATCTCTCCCGGCCACGGAGGCGTGAAGATGCTGAGTCCCTGTGTAAGATCAAACCACTTCGCCCCGTTGATAGTCTTTATGAACTGATCTTCCTTCATCATCTACCTCCGTACTTCGCATTGAAAGCGTCGAGAGCATCTTCAAACATTGACATCGGTGGACGGACGAGACCCGCGCCAACCTGGCCCACTCCTGCCTCCTTGTGCGCGATACCGGTATTGATGCGCGGCGTAATGCCGAGTTCGACGACCTTCCGGATGTCGACGCCGCATGGCGTCCCCCGGAAATTCAGCACAGGAATCGTGTAGGCTTCATGCTCGCCGACGGTGATCTGATACATCTCCTGCGTCGCTTCCATCGCCATCTGCGGCGTGCCGCTGATGAACGTGACGATTGCGGGCGCGGCGGCCATGGCGAACGCGCCAATGCCGGCTGTCTCCGTTATGGTGCTGTCACCAATGTCGCCGCTCGCGTCAGCCGCGGAAAAGCCATCGAAGTACAACCCGGCCGGCGTGCCCACCGGACCTGTGAACCACTGGTCCCCCAGCCCGCTCACGCGAATGCCGACTTCGGTTCCGTTGCGTGCCATGACGGACATGATCGAACTTCCTTCGACGCCGTGTCCTGCGTCAGCTGTCGCTTTGCAGGCCGCCATCACGGGATTCAGCACGCTCAAAGCGTTGTCCCCGAGGAATTTCAACACGTCCGATTCCACGTTCTTATCATCGACGACCTTCGCGATCAGAGGCGCGAGCTTCGCCGTATACAGTATTGATCCAGCCTTGTTCCTGTTATGTCCTTCATCGCCCATGTGAAGCGACTCGGAAAGTAGCTGGCGAATGTCCATGCCTCCATCGCTGATGGAAAGCGCATCATTGATGATCGGTCCAAGTACGTCATTCATCCAGCGGAGTTTCGCGATCACCTCTTCGCTGAACGCCCCGTAGCGAAGGACCTTACCGTAGCCTTCGTTCAGGCTGGAATAGGCCTTATTGCCGTGCGTGATGTTCTCGATCTCGTAGACCTTCATGGACGGCGCGGTGACGCCTGCCATGGGCCCCACAGCACCGTGCTCATGACAGGGCTCGAAGTCTACTTCTCCCGCCTCGACCATACCGACAGCCTGCTTCTCATCTTTAGCGAGGCCCTCGAAAATCAATCCGCCGATCACGGCCCCCCGCATCGGGCCTGACATTCGCTCCCACTCGATCGGCGGGCCCGCATGCAGAAGAAGGTTATCGCGCATCCCCGGAACGGCTTCCCTGGCCGTCACGACCCGCTTAAGAACAGGCCGCGCTTCCTTCATCCGCGCTACGACAGTTTCATTGGCTTTGTCTATATTCATGACTCAGTCTCCAGTTTTCCAATGCGTCAGCCCCCGCTCGTCATCCGTCCCGGGAATCGTGTTGTACCGACTGCCGCCGCTGCGCCAAAAACGGGCATGCCCCACTGGAAAGGATAAGGAATACGCAACCAGGGCGCAGACTGTATTTTGCTGATGTTCACATAGGACGGGTGAGCCGCAATGGCCTCGCCGGCAGCGCTCACTGACGGGCCGGCAAACACGCCCGCGGCGCTCAGCGCCCATGCGACGAGCCATGCAATGAGGATGCCCAGCATAATCGGAAACAGTTCAAAGGCTCGGTGAGTGTTCTTCATGTACTGACTGAAGACAATGATAAGAACAATGGTCAGCCCGCCGATCGGCCAATGAGCGCCCGCGAACGGCGCCCCGACTTTGAACAGCGCAAGTCCGATCAGCGCAATGGTCGGTGCAATCGTTATCGGCCCGATAAAGCGCAGGAGCTTTCCCACAAGCCCCGTGTAGTCGACGAGGATTTCGAAGAACGATCCGACGATAATAGCTCCCTGCAAATGCTGCATGCGCACCTGCCAGCCCTGGTTTCCCAGAGCGGCCATGCCGCATATCGCGAAAGCCGGCGCGAGCAGTGAAAACGTGCCGCCCTGCACAAGAGGCAGTCGGTTGCCCAGCGTCGTCTGAAGGAGCGTGGCGATACCGCTGACAAAGAACATCGTTCCGATCACTTTTGCCAGATCGGCGGGATCGGTGATCCCAAGCGGAGTGGAGAGTATCAACGGAATGGAAACCGTCGCGCCGAACATGGTGAGGTAATGCTGAAAGCCCAGAAACAGGGCTTCGCGAAACGGCGGCGAATCCTCGATACCGTAGATCAGTCGGTGCTCACGCATGTACGCTCCCGTCTAGTACGAACTGTGCTGATATTCTCCCCAGACCTCCCTGAGTCTCTGGCAAATCTCTCCGACACTGGCGTCGGCTCGTACTGCATCGAGTAAATGCGGCATGACATTATCCGTTCCGGAAGCGGCCGCAGCTATGGCATCAAGCGCCTTTCCCACCTGCCCGTTGTCGCGGCGCACCCTCACCGCCGCGAGTGCCTCACATTGGCGCGCGGCGACCTCCTCGGACATTTTGAACAGTTCGATCTTCAGCTCTTCTTCCTCGGCGAATTTGTTCACACCGACGATCGCGCGGTCACCGGACTCAACCGACTGCCCGTAGCGGTACGCCGACTCCTCGATCTTGCTCTGGACGAAGCGGCGTTCGATGGCCGTGACCACGCCCCCCATGTCGTCGATTTTCTGAATAAGCTCTTCGGCCTCGCCTTCGATCTGGTCGGTCAACTGCTCCACGTAGTAGCTCCCGCCAAGCGGATCCACTGTGTTTGTGACACCGGACTCGTGTGCGATCACCTGCTGTGTACGCAGTGCGAGCTTTGCTGCGCCTTCCGTCGGGAGACACAACGCTTCGTCCCGCGCGTTGGCATGCAGACTTTGTGTGCCGCCCAGAACGGCCGCAAGGCTCTGCAACGTGACGCGCACCACGTTGTTGTCGGGCTGTTGAGCCGTAAGGGTCACTCCGCCCGTCTGCGCGTGGACTCTGAGCATCTGGCTCCGCGGGTCTTTTGCCTTGAACCTCTCCTTCATAATCCTCGCAAAAAGCCGACGAGCGGCTCGGAATTTCGCGGCCTCCTCGAATACGTCGGTATGCACGGCAAAGAAGAACGAGAAACGCGGAGCGAAGTCATCGACATTCAAACCCGCGGCAATCGCCGACTCCACATAGGCAATCGCATTCGCGAGGGTGAACGCGACTTCCTGCACGGCCGTCGCCCCGGCTTCGCGCATATGATACCCGCTGATGGAAATGGGATTCCATTGCGGCACATTCTTGACGCAATAGGCCACAACGTCCGTCACAAGCCGGAGCGATGGTGCGGGCGGAAAAATATAGGTCCCGCGCGCCACATATTCTTTAAGAATATCGTTCTGGAGCGTCCCGCGCAGTTTATCCGGCGTAGCGCCCTGGGCCCTGGCCGTTTCTATATACAGCGCAAGGAGTACTGGCGCGGTGGCGTTGATGGTCATGCTGGTCGACACAGAATCGAGGGGAATGCCGTCGAACAGTTTCCTCATGTCCTCCAGCGTGTCGATCGCCACCCCGACGCGCCCCACCTCGCCCGCGGCCATGCGGTCGTCGCTGTCGTAGCCTATCTGCGTAGGCAGGTCGAACGCCACGGATAGTCCCGTCTGCCCCTGTTCCAGCAGATACTTGTAGCGCTCGTTGGACATCTCCGCCGTGGCAAAACCGGCATACTGCCTCATCGTCCAGAGACGGCTCCTGTACATCGTCGGGTGTACGCCGCGCGTGAAAGGGTACTCGCCGGGGAAGGTCACGCTTTCGTCTCCTTCGGGCAGATAGAGCCGCTCGACGGGAATGCCTGAGAGTGTCTCGAATTGCTCACGGAGTTCAGGCATCTGTTTCAACGCCTTCCTGAGCGTGTCTTTCTCCCACTGTTTCTGTCCTTTATGAACTGATTCAGGATCCATGATGCCTCTTTATTTCCTCGGCAGCGCGCGCGACCAGGTCACGCGATACCTCCTCCAGCGCCTCGCCCTGTTCCAGCACTCGCCGGACCAGCGTCTGTTCATCAACACCTTCTCTGAGCAAACCCGTCGCTGTTTCGAGGATCACGTGACGTACTTCATCCCGCATCTGCGCGGCTCTTCTCTCTCGCCACAGCGATTGGTTCTCCTCCGCCAATCTACTCAGAAGATCGACTAGCTCGGCCACGCCCTTCCCCGTGTGAGCGCAGATCGGAACCGCCAGAACAGGTTCCCTCCCGCTTCCGCACTCTCGGCGAAGCTCGATCATGGAACGAAGCTGGCTGTGAACATCCTCCGCTCCCGGCAGGTCCGACTTGTTCACGACAAAAACATCGCCGATCTCGAGAAGTCCGGCTTTCAGCATCTGTGTGCTGTCTCCGGCTCCCGGCGACTGGACGACAACGACAAGATCGGCCAGTTCAAGAATCTCGACCTCGTTCTGCCCAACCCCCACGGTCTCGATAATCAACGGATCGCATCCGATCAACTGCATTACACGGCTGACACCGCTTGTCCCCAGTGACAAGCCGCCAAGATGTCCGCGGGATGCCAGCGAGCGGATAAACACGCCCGGGTCCGTCGTATGTTTCATCATGCGTATGCGGTCGCCAAGGATCGCGCCGCCGGTGAAGGGACTGGACGGATCGACTGCAACAACCCCTACGCACCCGTTGCTGTTCCTCTTCCTGAATTCTGAAACAACGGCATCCGTTAACGTGGACTTTCCAGAGCCGGAAGGACCTGTGACGCCAACGACCAGTTTCGAGTGTGCGTCTTCCTCCGTGATCACGGCCTGAATCAGCTCGACGATGCGGAAGGGCTCATCTTCGATGATCGTCATCATCCGTGCGGCAGTTCTCCGGCGTTCAGCGTCAGAGGCGTCCTCGCTTCTGATCCTGCCGACAAGTGCCTGTATGGACTGACTCATGTGTCCCTTCAACTGTTGGAGACCAGATTACGGACCTTCTCAACGATCTCTTTCGCCGGAGTGCCGGGTGTGAAAACAGCGGCCACGCCTGATTTCTTCAACTTCTCCGCGTCGCCGGAGGGTATGGTGCCTCCGCCGAACACGACGATGTCCGTCGCGCCCTTCTCGTTGAGGAGCGCGAGAATCCTTGCGAACATCTCTATGTGCGATCCGGACAGCAGGGATATCCCGATCGCCTGGACATCCTCCTGCACCGCCGCCTCGACGATTTCCTCCGGCGTCCGACGGATACCGGTGTAGATCACTTCAAATCCGGCATCCCGCAGGACCTGGGAAATGTACTTCGCCCCCCGGTCATGGCCGTCCAGCCCGGGTTTTCCAATCAGTATGCGCGTCTTATGACTCATAATCTGCCCTCAACTCATGTCTCTCCAACACGCCTGACGGCGTTGACTACAAACGTTGGTCTATTCAATCTGTACCGTTCGTAGTTAAGCCCGCAAGGGCTGTCCGATGTATGCATGATGCTATGCCTTCCCCTCAAACATCTTCACGACATTGGGTTTGACCACCTTGCCCAGTGGATTCCGCGGAAGCTCGTCGACAATCAGAAGCTGGGTCGGAACCTTATATGCGGCAAGCTGTTCCTTGCCCCATACGCGCAGTGCGTCAAGATCAAGCTCATGCCCTTTGCGCAGAATCACTGCGGCCGATACGCGCTGACCCCACTCGGGATCTTCCACTCCCACAACCGCACATTCGGCAATCGCTTCGTGCGTTCTCAGGACATCCTCAATCTCGAGCGCCGACACTTTGTAGCCCCCGGTCTTGATGATGTCGATCGACTGCCTCCCCTGAATCCGGTAGTTGCCGTTCTCCACGACAGCAACGTCGCCGGTTTTGAACCATCCGTCTTCCGTAAATGACTTCTCCGTGACGTCCGGCTTCCGCCAGTATCCCTCAAACACATTCGGGCCTTTCACCTGGATTTCCCCGGGTTCTCCCGTCGGCACCGGATTTCCTTCGCCGTCGACCAGGCGGACTTTCACGCCCGGCAGAGGCTTCCCGACGTAGCCGGGCTTCCTCTCACCGTGCAGGGGATTTGAGAGGGCCATGCACATCTCGGTCATGCCGTAACGTTCGAGCAGCACATGACCGCTGATCTCTTTCCATTTCTCCAGCACGGGCACCGGAAGCGCCGCGGAACCGGAAACCATGAGGCGAAGATTCCTGCAACCCGCGGTCCTCTTTTCACGTTCGGACTCCTCCGCTTCCTCCCACGACGCGGTCAACTTTGCGTACACCGTTGGAACGGCCATAAAGAGGGACAGTGTCTCCGACTCCGAGATCACCTTCCAGACCTCGTCCGCGTCGAATTTCGGCAGGAACTGGCAAGCCGCTCCCGACCACAGCGCACAACTGAGAATATTCACGATGCCGTGCACATGATGCAGGGGAAGAACATTCAGAATGTGGTCCTCCTGCGACCACTCCCACGCTTCCACAAGAGACCGGATCTGAGCCGCGATGATCTCATGCGTCGTAATCGCGCCCTTCGGCTTGCTCGTCGTTCCACTTGTGTAAACCAGCATAGCACGGCGTTCGGGTTGCACTTCCGGAAGCCTGCCTGCTTTCGCCGCCAGCAGATCCACCGTTGTGAAGAATCTCAACCCCCTCTCCTCCGCGAGAGGCTTCAGTCGCTCCTCGTATCTCGGGTGAGCGACGACAATCGATGCTTCCGCGTCATCGATCACGTGCGCCAGCTCTGCCGCCGGATGGAGGACGCATAAAGGGACGGCTATCCCGCCGGCACGCCAAATCCCCCATTGCGTCGCCACGTAGGAGATATCGGCGGGCGTGAGAAACGCGAC